>DASYRR010000179.1:0-15555 GCA_036004125.1 Pyrinomonadaceae bacterium
TTATAGATCACGGAAGAACAGAGCTGCGCACTCCTTTAGGAGTGCCATGTTTATCTTCGTCATAACAAGTCGTCGTTCTCGTGATTTATGGACATGGCACTCCTGACGGAGTGCGAGACTCTATTCTTCTGCGGACTATAAAGATTGCACTCCTAGCGGAGTGGGGGTGTCGGTTATTTCCTTCCTGGTCGCTCAAAAGATTGTCAGCAAAACAAGATCCTAAGAACTTGCTACGCAGAGAAAACTTCCAAACGTGGCGTTTGCACATGAGACGAAACACTGGTCACGCGAATCCTCATTCTTTAGTTTGAAGCTTCTTCGCGGCGATGAGCGCTACCGCCGCGCCGCAAACCAACATCAATGCTCCGCCAACAACCCGTTTGTAGTTTGGCAACTCCCGAACTTCTGTTTCGGTGATCACGATCGCTGATCGTGGCTCGACATAAAGCGCGCGATAGAGAGTCACCCCTCCGGCGGTGGCCACCAGGATGCCGACTATCAAGAGAAATGCTTTCAAGAAATACTCCTGGCTCTCTGCAGCTTTTGGATTATGCCCTCGATCTAGCAGCAGTCAACTTGGACTAGTTGAGTTTTATTCCAACTCCTTCGGTTGAGTCTCTATGAAAGTGACCCCAGAGAATGATGATCAAACCAACCACACCTACACCAATGACGATGTAAAGCCCATACTTGTTTAGAAACGGCGAATCAAATAATGCACCAAAACCCTTAAGCAGACCGAGCATCAGCAGGAGTATGAGTGGACGCCGTAATGGATTGGGGCGCAAGAAAAGACGGATGATGAATGGCTGCTGTTTCGGAACCTTCGCCATTTCCTCGTACGAAGCAAATTGCGGGACGGCCTTAACTTCTGCTGGGTCGCGTGGCGGCCGAGTACCAATCGCCCGTTTTGCTCCACACTTCCAGCAATGACCGTACTTGTCTTCCACTTCGTTTCGGCAGTTTGAACAAAACCACATAGGTAATTGTCGATTTTCCGATTGCCAATTGCCGATTTGTTATTCGCCTCGCCTCCTTAAAATTGGAAATTGGCAATCGACAATCGGCAATGTTCCTACTTTCCCTTGAACGATGGTTTACGCTTTTCGAGAAATGCACTGACGCCTTCATCTTTGTCTTCAGTCGAAAAACAAAGCGCAAAAAGATCGACTTCGCGGCGAAGGCCTTCGTCGAGATTGGATCGAGATGCTAACTTGACCGCTTCTTTCGCTAACTGCAAAGCGATTGGACTCTTGTCAGCGATGCGATTCGCTATCTCCATCGTCGTGGACTGCAATTGATCACCCGGTACGACGTGGTTCACTAAACCAATATTGAATGCCGTCTTGGCGTCAATGATCTCGCCGGTGAGTATCATCTCCATCGCTTTTCCTTCACCCACCAGACGAGTTAGTCGTTGAGTTCCGCCTCCACCAGGGATAATACCGAGGTTGATCTCGGGTTGACCAAAGGAAGCAGTCTCGCTTGCAATCCGAATGTCACAAGCTAACGCGAGTTCGCACCCGCCGCCAAGACAATAACCATTGATCATCGCGATGACTGGTTTGGGAAAGTTATCGACAGCGGTAAATAAAGAACGACCCATCATCACGTCGCGCTGTGTTATTGAAGTGCGTCCGGCGAATTCAGAGATGTCAGCCCCGGCAATAAATGCCTTATCACCAGCTCCAGTAAATACTACGACGCCCACCGAGTCGTCCTGACGGAGTTCTTCGAGTAATGCAGCGCCTTCTTCACGCATCTTGATGTTGAGTGCGTTTCGTTTGTCAGGACGATTGATCGTGATGGTTGCAACTCGACCTTGCTTATCGAGCAGAAGAGTTTCGTATTGCGGCATTGTTAGTTGGAGTTGGACTGTTCGATTCCAACTCGTGTTCCTGTTCGTTAGTTGTATGAGAACGGCCGGATCGTACGAGGAGATACAGCAATCGTCAAACTGGAAGTTGTTATCCACAGATTACGCCGATTACACAGATTGGATCTGGGAATTGGGTAGGTTCTTCAAGGGCGCCCAAACACCCTGATCTAATCTGTGTAATCTGCGGATAGTGTCTTTATTCCGGAGAGGGCTCGGGATCTTGGCTCGCTGGTTGCTCATCTGCGACCCATGAGACAAACAGGCGCAACCAGCTCTCGGTCGGTTCGGCAATCTGAACACCTACTCGGGCGGTTCCGTAAATGGCTGGGGCCGTGCGAATGACAATCGCGGTTACTTCAATTGGCGCGCCATCGGGACGATGCGCCCGTAAATAGAGACGCTCGCCGCGATTCACCTTTTGATTGAGATGAAACAGCGCGCCGGAGGTTGAGATGTCGTCAGTTTCGGTAGGTTCACTCCACGCCGATCCGTCTTCTGCCCGGCCTGAGATCACAATCGGCAATCGCAACGCCATGCGTAGCGCGAACCTTCGTTCTTCGTTGTTGTAGGGGGTGCTCATGGTTGACAACACTCTTTGTCTGAGGGACGTCAGGAAGATCGCGCACTGCGCACATCTTCGTTGTCTTCATTCCAATCGTAAAAACCTGCTCCCGTCTTCTTCCCTAGTTTGCCCTCACTAACCATTCGACGCAAAACCTCTGGTGGTCGAAACGTCTCCGTACCTAATTCACGATGCAAATACTCGGCAATACTGAGTCGAACATCCAGGCCCACAAGATCCGTCAACTTCAAAGGACCCATCGGGTGGTTGTAACCAAGCTCCATCGCCCTATCAATGTCCTCGGCACTGGCCACACCCTGTTCCAACATCCGCATTGCTTCGAGCCCCAGGGCCACACCGAGGCGACTGGAGGCGAAGCCGGGTACATCTTTGACCACAATCGGTTCTTTTCGCATTCTGCGGCCGACATTACAGACGGAATCGACTGTGCTATCAGCCGTCTCTTTTCCAACCACAACTTCCACCAGCCGCATTATGTGAACTGGGTTGAAAAAATGCATTCCGATAACGTTTTCCGGGCGCTTGGAAGCGCGCGCTATCTCCGTAATCGATAGCGACGACGTGTTGCTCGCAAAAAAGAATGGACGGTCAGAGGCGACCTCGAGCTTACGAAGTATCTCTTGCTTCAGATTCAGTATCTCTGGCGCGGCTTCGATTACGAGATCGGCGGCCGTGGATTCTTCCAGAGTGGTAGTTCCGTGAATCTTTTGCAGAGTGCGTTCGGAATCGTCTTCGGTTAACTTGCCGAGTTGAATACCCTTGGCAAGATTTTTTTCAATCGAGCGTATCCCGCGTGAAAGTGAATCACGATCAATGTCACTGAGAATGACTCGAAATCCGGATGCACCGGCGACCTGGGCGATACCGTGACCCATCGTCCCTGCGCCAATCACGGCGATCGTTTCAATCGTTTGCGAAGCGCTTCCTCGGATACTCATCTCTCAAAGAACCGCCACTTCGATCAACATTTAGCACGCCGAAGCCTCGGTTCGACTACCGTAAGTATCAAGTTATACTATACGCTCAACCGAAAAGGCTATACTCTCTTGTTACCAACACCAAATATTTAAGCGTCAAGTACTTGTGTTGTAAGCGCGACTCGTGTGAAGGAGAACAAACCCTCAGTAATGGAGAACGAAACGCTCAAAAAAGATGTCGTCATCATCGGCTCGGGACCTGCTGGTTTGACTGCGGCAATCTACTCCGCTCGCGCAAACTTGAAACCTCTTCTGATCGATGCGCCAGCTGACACGGAAAAGCAGACAACTCCCGGCGGTCAGTTGATGATCACCACTGACGTGGAAAACTATCCGGGCTTTGCGAAAGGGATTCAGGGGCCGGAGTTGATGGAAGAGTTTCGCATACAAGCCGAGCGATTTGGCACCGAGTTCCTGGAAACCTGGATCACGGAAGTTGATCTTAGTGAGCGGCCCTTCACGCTCTACACAACCGGTCCGACGATCTCAACCCAAACGTTGATCATTGCTTCGGGAGCTTCAGCTAAATGGCTTGGTATTCCCGGTGAAGCAAAGGTTCCGATTGGCTTTGGAGGCAATGGAGTGTCAGCATGCGCGACTTGCGATGGGCCCTTGCCGGCATTTCGTAACAAAACCTTGGTTGTCGTTGGAGGTGGTGACACGGCCATGGAGGAGGCGACGTTTTTGACACGGTACGCAGCCAAAGTTTACGTCGTACATCGCCGCGACAAACTGCGAGCCTCGAAGATCATGCAGGACAAAGCGTTTCACAACGAGAAGATCAAATTTATTTGGAACAAGGCTGTGGAAGAAATTCTCGGAACCGATGAAGAGGGTGTGACTGGAGTTCGATTGCGTAATCTAAAATCAGGTGAGGAACAAATCTTTCCCTGCGAAGGTGTCTTCGTCGCCATCGGGCACAAGCCAAACACCGAATTGTTCAAAGGTCAGCTGGATATGGACGCTGTCGGATACCTGAAGACGTCTGGCCATTCAACCGCGACGAACATCCCGGGTGTTTTTGCGTGTGGTGATGTTCAGGATTCAGTTTACCGGCAGGCCGTCACGGCGGCGGGAACGGGCTGTATGTCAGCGATCGACGCTGAACGTTTCCTGGACCACTTGCCTGTGTCAATGCCAAGTGGCGATGAGGTGACGATGGAAGGCGAACATATCACACCGGATCATAAAGCAATCATCACGGCTGATGGACACATGATTCCGAACAAGCCTGTTGAAAGCTCAACTTAGCCACGGATCAAACGGATAGACACGGATCAGAAGAAACTATGGCGAAACACTTCGAGTGTTTTCCTTCTGATCGGTGCTTATCCGTTTAATCCGTGGCTAAAGAACTATAGCAACACGATCGAATCATCGCGCTCGCGACGCGAAGGCGAGCTGGGACGCTTTGCAGGTGGTGGTTCGAGATCGGCGCGATACTCTCTCATCGGACACGGTTCACAATAAGCGCCTAAACGCTCCATTCGATCTGCACACTCATTGCATTCAAGGGCCAAACCAAGTTTGCGGAGTGTCTCAAGCAAGGGCACCAACAAACGCCCTTTGTCTGTCAAGGAGTACTGAATGTGTCTTGAATTGCCTCCGTACTTGGAACGATCAATCAGACCGTCTTTCTCCATATCGCGAACCCGCCCAAGCAAAGTGCGACTACTAATCGGATAGAGATCAGCGAGCAATTCCATCGTCCGTTTTGGACCAGACACCAATTCTCTCACCACTAGCATTGTCCACTTATCGCCAAGCATCTGAAGTGCTGCGGTAATCGGACAACCATCGAGATCGCGTCTAATCATTGCAGGATCTTTAGGACTTTGGTCTTTGGCCTTTGACTGTCTATGGTCGCAAGTTGATGTTGTAGGTTTTTATTTTAGAGTTCAACGTCGTCGCGTTCATTCCCAGGAGTCGGGCCGCGCGGGATTGGTGGCCGCCGGTCTGTTCGAGTGCTCTTCTGATTAGATCGATTTCGAAGCGGCGCACTTCTTCGTAAAAGTTGATACCCCGCCCAATCTCACCAACCGCACCAGTGCTCGCGCCGTCATGTGATGACGAGACAACAGATCTTGGATCGCTTATCTCGGGTCGCAAACACTCTTTCGTTATTTCGTTGCTAGGTGCGATCACCACCGCACGCTCGATCGTATTCTCCAGTTCACGTACATTCCCAGGCCAGGAATACGACTCCAGCAAAGCGAGTACATCAGGCGCCATATGCTCGGAAACGCTGCGCCCGTTTTCCTCGTTGTACTTTTGAATGAAATGCTGCGCCAACGGCAGAATGTCTTCGAGACGATCACGGAGTGGTGGCAGTTCGATGGGAACCACAGCCAACCGGTAATAGAGATCTTCTCGGAAAGTTCCCTGTCGGACTGCTTCTTTCAAGTCGATGTTAGTTGCCGCAACAATACGAACATCAACGCGGCGCGGTGAAGTGTCGCCCAGTGGTGTGAACTCGCGTTCCTGGATTACGCGCAGCAAACGCACCTGAGTTTCCGGCGGAATGTCGCCAATCTCATCCAGAAAAATTGACCCGCCGTCCGCGACTTCAAACAAACCCTTCTTGGCCGCAATTGCTCCGGTGAACGCACCGCGCGTGTGACCAAATAGCTCTGATTCAAGTAACTCGGAAGGGATGTTTGAACTGTTAACCGTAACGAACGGCCGCCCGGCACGAAGGCTCGCTTCGTGAATCGCCTTCGCGATTAGTTCTTTTCCTGTTCCGCTTTCACCTGTTATCAAGACAGTCGATCGTGCCGGAGCGACTTGCTCCACCAACCGAAAAACTTCCTGCATCAGATCTGAGCGACCGATTATTTCGCCCCGGTCAACCGCCTTGCTCATTGCGCGTCGCAACGTGCGACGTTCCTCTTCTTTGCGACGTCGCTTAATGCCCGCAGCAATTGTGGCGGTTATCTGTTCGTTCTGAAATGGTTTTCGAATACAACCGAAGGCACCACGCTCCCAGGCAGCGATCGCGGTATCAAACGTGGCATAGGCGGTGATCATTAGGATTACCGCCTCTGAATCCATCTTTAGGAATTCTTCGAGGGCCCGGAGTCCGCCGATGCCAGGCATCGAAACATCGAGAAGGACAACATCGAAAGCGCGACGGCCGTATGCTTCCAAACCCTCTTCGCCAGTTTTTGCGAGATCGATACGATAGCCTTCAGCAGTCAGAAGTGTCTCCAACACTTCCCGCATGATCTCCTCGTCATCAACGACCAGAACAGAACCTTTTTTGGTATTGCGCTTTTCGGTCTTCATCCAATCAAGAGTGTGGGCGTAATCTGTAGAACGCGCTAGTTTAGCGAGTTCAAGAGATAAAACAAAAGGCAGAGCAACAAGTCAACGGATCGGAGAGCTTGATTGGACACGGTCAGTACCACCTCGCGGTAGCGTGTGGCTCGAAACGATTCTAAGCCCATGATATCAAAGCGAGCCACACGCTACCGCGAGAGATACTGACTTATATCCAAACCTTACCGCAAGACGTGAAAATGATCGCAGAATCCAAGCGTTTGCAATTCAGAGGTTGTCACAGAGAATCAGTCTATTAAAGTAGAAGCGGAAGAGGAGGAAAGTCGATTTCGTTCAGTCGCCGACGGCTTGTAAACGGGCACGGGCGCGAGCGCTTGGAATTTGTATGTGGAACGTTGTGCCGCGCCCGGGCGTACTGTCAACGCTGATTCGTCCCGTATGTTCCTGGACGATTCCATACGTCACTGCTAACCCCAAACCTGTTCCTTGACCGACGCCTTTTGTTGTGTAAAACGGGTCGTAGATCTTTGCGACATTCTCTGGAGCGATGCCCACGCCGGTATCTGAGATATCAACTGTCAGCGAACCATCTTCAGCCCCACTCGTTGTGATGGTAATTCGACCACCGTCGAGAATCGCGTCTCGCGCATTCAAGAGTAGATTTGTGAACACCTGTTGCAGCTTGCCGGCATTACCGAATATTTCCGGTGCGTGGAGGTCGTAGGACTTAATGATCTCAATTTCGCTACGACGCATTTGCGGCTCGAGTAGTTGCAGAGTGTCGTCGAGCACGCGGGCTATATCTAATTCACCAAACTCCGTCGCATTACCAGTGCGCGAAAAATTGAGCAGATTGTTGACGATGTTAGTTGCACGCTCTGCCTGCGACTGTACTTTTTGTAACAACGCGTGCTTGGGATCAGTGTCGGCCAGCATTCCCAGCAACATTTGCGTGTAGGACGAAACACCGGTTAACGGAGTGTTGACTTCGTGGGCAACGCCAGCGGCCAGGAGCCCGATAGATGAAAGCTTCTCACGTTGTTGCAACTGCTCCTCGAGACTGATACGGGTGGTTACGTCCTCGAGTACGACGAGGGCACCAGTTTGTCCCTGTGCATCCTGGAGGGGTGCGAGTGCAATGTTCAGCACCAGTCCCCGGTTACCTATAGTGGCAGTATGCAGCTTGTAGATATTCCGAATCTCCGGCAGGCGCCAGCCGTCTTTGCCGAGCACTTGTAGCAGAGTATCTGCGAAGTCCTCAGAAAACAGACTCTCGACTCGCTTGCCAACGGCTGAGTCACGACGCAGGTCGAGAATATGTTCGAGCGCCGAATTCAGTCGGGTTACTCGACCATCGAGGTCGACAGCCAACAACCCGACGTTGATCGATTCAATAATCGACTCGTTGAATTCCTTCAAAAGTTTCAATTCACCGGCGCGTTCCTGCTGATCCTGGTAGAGCAAACTGTTCTCAATTGCCACGGCCACGTATCCAGAGACAGTGCGCAGAATCTCGACGTCTTCTGATGAAAGAAGTGCGCCGTCGACGCTGCGGCCAAGTCCGATAACAGCAACCATACGACCTCGGACGACGCATGGCACGAAGTAGTGAAGTGCGCGCCTTACCGTGCTTGAAACTTCAGCGGTCAGATCCATATCGTCAACGCGAACGATTCCCATCTCAGCCGATCGCACCCGAATCATTTCGCGAAAATCAGGAGGCACGATCACTTCATTGGCTAAACCTGTTGAGCGGGCGATGGAGTAACCGGACGGAGCTTGCTTGTCTTCGATGAAGATTGCGATGCGCACTACGTTCATCACTTCTTGCAGGCGCCTAACTAACGAATCGAGCAATGGGTCGAGGGCAGTGGTGGCAGAAAGCGTACGTCCAAAATCCAGCAGACTGTTTCGCAGGTCGTATCGCTCGCCGTAGAACAAGCGATCAACCTGTTCCTGTAAAAAGTTCTTCACCGGTGCAGCAACCATCACAATTGCTGCCATAGCCAGCACGGCAACAACGACGCGCAAGGTGATCTCGCCGGACGTAAACTCCTGATTCGATCCAAACGCGTACAACCCACCGGTATAAACAACCACTCCGATCAGGATGGCAATTCCCACTGTCGTCAACGCGTACACAAAGACCCTGCGGACGACCAACTCGACATCCATCAATCGATAGCGGAGTACCGAATATCCGAAGGCAAACGGGATCAGCGCTAGCGGCATGAGCGCTACGTCGGTTAACCAACGATCTGTGGGAGCACCAAACAGGTAGACGATCGCGTACAACAATGTGAATGGTGCTACGGCGAGGACTGTCCCCCAAACAACCCACTTCACCTGTTGTCTGACGACGGTTGCCTTTGAGGTAACGTAAGTCCGAATCAATAACACCGCGCTAGCGACGAGAGCCGCCACGAAGTGGGTCATACTAAGGCCGTAGAAGAAACCGAGTGTAGACTCGGTGACAGGAATCCGGTGGACGGGAGGTATCACTTTGGCGAGCTCGTCACGCAGGATAAGCATCACAGACAACGCGGTGAGAAGCAGAGCCGGAATGTACAGCGACAGTGCTCGCCATCTGCGCTCCGAGAACAACTGTTGCCGCGTGGGATAAAGCATACAAAAGTGCAGAAAGAGCGGCGCAAAAAGAATGAAAGCCACATTCCGAAGGAACGCAATGTATAAATCGAGATCTCTATAAGCGCCTGTTGGCGTGTAGAAGTGAAAAACAAATGCCGCAAGACAGAGAGTCGCGAAGTGCAATACATAAGGTGCGCGCCCTCCCTGTTTGAATAGCACGAAGAACCCGACAAACAAGTAGACCAATCCCAGCAGATTGACGTAGAGCACTCGCGGTGTCCATCGGTGAACGGCGCCCAGGTTGTCGAGATCGGCGTAGTAATAGCGCGTCTCCTCCGGATATGAAGGACGCTCCATCAGGTAGTGAACCTGGCCGCCGACGCGAGCCTCATCCAGATACATCTGAACAGAGCGGGCGTTAGCAATTGGCTGGGGTTTGGCGTTCGGATCGAGCGTGATGGCTATTAAGTGATCCCCCGGCAGCAACCAGGCCCTTTCGCCAGCTGAGTTTCTCTCGATTGATCTAGCGAAAACTCCCTGGCTAGTGTCTGTCCACTCAACCCCATCCCAGGCCGGCGTTTCGTGTTTCGCTCGTTGACGGAAGTTGAGCATGCCAGCACTAATCAACAGTGCTGCCCCAATGAGCAAAAACCATGTCCTGGTTGTGAGTACTGAACCTTTCACCTGTTCCTCAATTCGTCTCGCACCACTTTGAAGTGGCCCGATCTAAACGTTTTAGGCAAGGTATGTTCCTACTTATCCAGTCAACTGACTCAGCTACACCCAGCTTCAGGATCGGCAAAAAGCTCCGAGAAAACCTTCACCGGAAACTGGTGTACGAAAGAGGCGTCGGGTACCAATCCTACTTTTCGGAGTTTTCCGAGATTTTGGACGAGTACTAACCTGGAGACGATTGAAGTGAGCAGAACGGGAAGGGATCAGCTTTCAGCGGACTGCTCGCTTCAGCCTCACTAAAACCTGACCGAGATTCCACCACGAACAGACCGACGATTGTTACCGACTATTGTAAGGACTTCCCCATTGTCCGAACTCGTCTGGGCATCCAGGATATTTCGCGCATCCAAGATTGCTTCAGCCCGCACAGGCAAGCCGAAACTTGGCAGCATCTGAGTCACTTGAATACTCAACGATGGATCATAAACACCCAATCTTCCAGCAAACGGATCGATCGCAAACACTGTGGCCTGAGGTGAGAATCGCAAAACTGTCCGCACCTGAGTTCCTGTATGAAAACCAGCTCCCAATTGCAAGGCCCCCGTTTGGAAAAGACCGCTCTCAAACATATCTGAAGAATCTGAGAAGCCGGCTGCAGATAACCGTTGGCCACGTCCGAACGCATAACCAGCCGACGCGGTCCACACTCGGTTCAAACGTCGCGTGTAAACTAGTCGGATTCCGCGAGAAGAGCCCTGCTGATTCGCAACACCGATAAATGCATCTCCCGCTTTGTCCGAAAATCCGCTTGCCGGAGTGCTAAACAAACCGACGCCACGACCCGACGTTGTGTCGAAGAACGCCGTTGCTTCCAGGTTAGAACTGTTATCCAGGACTCTTTCGACCCCAAACTCGAGTCGATGACTTCGCTCAACTACAGCTTGACCATCTACGAAAGCAACCGGCCTGATTGACTGCTGGCGGAAAACAACTTGATCGTCTTCAAATGCAGCTACGCTTTGAATTCCGTCCTCATCGCCACCTGATGCAAATGCGGCTTTCACTCGTGTTCGCGCATTCGCGTCAAACTGAACTCCAAATCTCGGCGTCAATGCATGCGCACCACCGGCGCCGATAAACCGCGAATAGTCGAGACCCATCACGATGACGATGCCGTCGCGAACGATCCATTCGTCGACAGCTCGCATCGAGACCTGTCCCATCACATCCTCTTGTTTGCTTAACCTGTTTACCCAAACTGGGGTGCCCAGTCGGACCCCGCCACCAGTGACGCCAATCTTATGACGCTCTCCGACGCGAAAACGCGTGGATGCTTCCAAACGCTCTGGCGCATCCGAGCCAATACCTGTTTGACCGACAAGGATTAGCTCAACTCCATCTGAGACTGGCGCAGATACCGCAAAGTTAAATCCTCCATACGGGGCTGAGTAGGCGTTGCTCGAATAGTATGTTTCAAGAACGCCGTGAACTTTCGATCGCGACTCGCTTGATGACGTCTGTGTTGCGGCGTCTGGTGCGGTTTCTAGAGGAGCTTCTGCGGCTGCTTCTGCGGTTACTGCTTTGATTGTCGAGTCTTCGCCCTCCTGGACTTGGAAAATTGAACGACGACTTTGGGCTGATCGTAGTGTCCACTTCACGTCCTCGCGATCTCGCCGCCGTTCCGGCAATGTATTTCCGTAACCAATAGGCTCTAGATTGAATCGATATACCAGTTCCTGCGAAGCACGCACCTCAACCGAAGCAAAAGCTACTTCCGTGAATCCGGTTGCAATAGCTCTGATTCCATAACGGCCAGGCAAGACCTTGGCTGTGAAGTTGCCGAGCTTGTCAGTCATTGCTTCCTTCGCTACACGCTTGGCACCTTCGCGAAGCAACGAGACGAGCGCGCCCGGAAGTGGATTTCCCTTGTTATCTCGAACGGAACCACTAATGGTAGCTAAGGTAGCTTTGCTCGAAGTCGCCGCCTGAGCTTCGCCCAGCGACAACGCCGAAAAGGCGAGCAAAGATAACCCGAGACCTAATGCTCTTCTCATGCGAAAAGACCTCCGGGAAAAGGCTCCCTGTGGGAAGCAATTGATGCTGGGGAGCAACACTTTTGGCTTGAAAACCATTGGTCATATATCATTTGATATTTCTCATAATTTCTCATTTGTAATTTAAGAAATGCCTTCAAGCCTGTCAGAGTTAGCAAATTTAATGAAACCAAATGGCATATCGAAGCCGTGCCTTCCGAAATTATGACCAATAATCCTGATGATTTAATCAGACCGCTCTGGTTCGCATAAGGCCATTCCTGCATGCCGCAAAAGGCCTGTGACGGGTCGAGCTGGTTCAGTCGGGGTGACTTAACGGAACCGCTCAGAATCAGGCGTTTATTGTCCGCCAAGCCTGGAAACTATGTCAAGAATGGTTCTGTGTTATGGCCCCACTTGGCCACACTTTTAGGCCGTGCTAGGATTCAAGTCCCCTTTTAACCCACTGACCGTTTCTAGACTTTTTTGGTTCCAACAAATGATAGACGAAGTTCAATCTACGAGGCTTCCTAACGGTATTGCTGTTCTGACGGAACACATGCCCGGACTTCGCTCGGTGACGGCTGGAATATGGGTCCGTCGCGGATCACGTCATGAAAGCCCCGACCTTAACGGCATTTGCCACTTCATCGAACACGCCGTTTTCAAAGGAACTCAGCGGCGAAGTGCTCGCGATATTGCAGTCGAAACAGACAGACTAGGGGGTCACTTCGACGCTTATACCACTCATGAGATGACCGGATTCGCAATAAAGGTTGCGGATACGGCGCTGTCTGAGGGAATCGACCTTATCGCCGACCTTGTTTCCCATCCTCGTTTTGATCAGCAAGACCTCGAGCGGGAGCAAAGAGTAATCCTCGAAGAGATGAAAATGGTCGAGGATACGCCCGATGAACTTCTGGGAGAGCTGTTTAATGCTGCCTATTTCCCGAATCAGCCGCTTGGGCGTCCGATCGAAGGAACGAAAGAGACGGTTCCTACTTTTGATCACAAGACTACGCTCGGCTTTCATTCGAGTGAGTTTTCTTATTCGAACCTGGTTATCGCCGCCGCTGGGAATGTTGACCATCAGCGCTTGCTTGATTTGATTGGCCGGGCGTTCGATGGCTGTGAAGCGGGTCGCGGGGCACGACCAAATCCTGTTATTACCAGCCGCCCCCGCTCCTCAGCGCCAATTCTGATCGAACAGAAGAGCGAACTCGAGCAGGCTCATCTGGTAATTGCCACACCCTGGCCAGATGCGCTTAGCGAGGATCGATATGCTGCCAGCCTGTTGGCGTCAGTAATCGGAGGCGGAACTTCCAGTCGACTATGGCAGAAGATTCGCGAGGAGCGTGGTCTTGCCTACTCGGTCGGTGCTGGTGGCAGCGCGTTTTCCGATGTTGGCGTCTTCAATGTGTACGCTGGTACGTCTCCGGAGCAACTTGACGAAGTAGTTGATCTCTCACTGGAAGCTATGCGAGAGACTGTCAAAGCAAACGTCTCAGAGGAGGAGCTACGAATTTCGAAAGAACAGGCGATTGCTTCGATCCTTCTGGGACTCGAGTCGTCGAGCGCGCGCGCGAGCACACTTGCGCGTCAGGAGATCATTCATGGCCGTAGGATTTCACCCGACGAAGTCGTGGAAAAGATTCGCGCGATAACTTCTGAACAGCTACGCGAGGTTGCGCGAACCTATTTCCGATCTGAACTAGTCTCGCTCGGCGCGCTTGGAAATCTGAACGGCTTCAACGTCGATCGGTCCCGCCTGGAGATCTAGATTCACAAACCGAGTTAGGAAAAAGTCTGCTTCTCCCGTCCCCACCACATCCAGATCGACGCACAAGATCGCAATAGCCACTTTCCTCTTTAAGTGGTAAATTCTTTCTGCCCTTCTTTTCGTTTGTTGTTAGAGCTGGTTTCATGAAACTTAGCGTTCTCGGCAGCGGATCAACCGGTAATGCGATCCTCATCGTTGCAGGCAGTACGCGTGTACTTGTCGACGCCGGCTTAAGTGCCAAAGAGATTACGCGCCGTCTTGCTCTCATGGGCGAAGACGTTCAACGCCTCGACGGAATCCTGGTTACACACGAACACGGCGACCATGCAGGCGGCTTACGCGTATTACTCAGTACGGTAGACTGTCCAGTTTACATTTCAGCTCAGACATCTGATGCTTACATCCGTGAGCGTTTCAACGTTGCGAATGATGAGCCGAAGCGGCGAAGCAAAGCGCTTCGCGATCGCGTGGAACCAATCGAGTCGAGTCAGGATTTCCGCATCGGTGACATCGACTTTCATCCATTCACTATTCCGCATGATGCTGTCGACAATTTCGGCTTTACCGCAACACATCAGGGCGTGAAGATCGCCACATTGATGGATTTCGGACATGTCACCACGCTGGTAACGGAGCGTCTGCGCGGTTGCGCCGCCATCGTTATCGAATCGAACCACAGCCGCGACATGCTCAAGGCCTGCGACAACTATCCCTGGGAACTAAAGCAACGGATTTTGTCGCGTCTTGGCCATTTGTCGAATGAGGATTTAGCCGACTGGCTTAAAGGTGGGTTCGACGGCTGTGCCAGACATATCGTTCTTGCCCATCTTTCCCAACGGGCAAATAATCCATATCTGGCAAAAATAACCGCCGAAGTTGCGCTATACGAAAGAGCGCCGCTGTTTCCCACCGAGACTGAAATCCATCTTTCATATCCAAAGGAGCCGACACCCTGGATAGAGGTATGAGAGGGGAGGCAGGAAGCAGGTGCAGGAGCAGGTTGATCTGTGGCTTGGCGGCGCTAACCTTGTTACAGGGTTGCGGTCTAAAAACGTCGGTAGGTGGAATTCCCACAGAGGTCGAATCGGTAATCGGAACAGTCACGGAGGATATCGCTCAAGAGCGGTACGATAAGGTTTACCGTGAATCTTCCGAACTCTGGAAGCACGACGCGACGCAAGAACAATCAGCCGAAGTACTCAAGACGCTCCGTGCGAAACTCGGTAAGGTTGAAAGCCGTGCGTTGCATTCGGCAACCGAGCAACAGAATTCAGGAGGTCCGTTAAAAGGACGCGCCTTCATCGTCACCTATCAAACGAAATTTGAACGCGGTGAGGCCATGGAGACGTTCACGCTGATTGAAGAGAATGGTCACTGGCTGTTGGCTCGGTACCTGGTGAATTCTACTGCCCTAAAGTGAGGTCTTGGGGGTCCGGTGGTATCAACAGAAATCATTTGATAGTTGTCATTTGACAGTTATCAGTTGTCATTTTATGAAGACGGGCTGCGGGTGCGACCTTCAAATTGATAGTTGGAGTAGGAATGACTATTACTAGCCACCCCCTCCACAGATCCGGACTTGCAGAGTTACCGCATCCGGCTCCTGCCTCAGGTAATGACGCCAAACCGCCGCAGCGGATAAGGATGGTGGACTTCGGGATAAGGCAGCCAGTGATGAAGCAAACGGCGCATACGTTTCCACGTCAGCCGTGTCCGTTGACTGCGCCTTCGCAGCGCGCAGTACCACAAACGACCAACGT
>DASYRR010000180.1:0-13242 GCA_036004125.1 Pyrinomonadaceae bacterium
CCTTGGAGTGCGGGGACTTGTCACCGCTTTGGTACAGGGGGTTGTGGATGCTCAGATTTGCTGTACCAAAGCGGTGACAAGTCCCCGCACTCCAAGGAGGCGCGATCTTATTCAAATCATAGTACTCCTTCTAAATCATCGGCTACGGCTGAGATTGTATTAGATCCTCCTCGGTCGCTCGATACTTCTCCTTCTCTTTCTCCCGTTGCAAATAGAGTCTCGGCTTTGAGTACGTTGAAGTCAACTCATTGCAGATTGCAGAATGAAGATTTTATCAAGCTCGAGGCTCCGCAATTCACCAAGAGACCATAGACCCAAGACGAAAATCCTAAGGCCAAAGGCCAAATCTGCAATCTCCAATCTTCAATCTCCAATCTCCCTAACCCCAACTATTTCAACAACACCACAACCCTCAAAAACAAACTATTGACGCCAGGAAAACGCGCAGTCTAGTATTCATACAGGCGTCGGGCCTTCACCCTCTCAGACGCTGCCTCCGCAGCCCATTCGCGGCCGGAACAAATCCAAGGCAACTGCCCGTTGCCCTGCTCGATTGATAACTTCCTTAGCTAACCTGAAGTTCAACCAACACCCAGGGTTCTAACGACCTCAAATCCAGTCCTGCGAATTCGAGTTTGAAACTGAGACAAAAACTATGAGCGCACAACCGGAACAATGGCGTGTCTCCACGGTCGAGGGCATTTTTGAAACCGATCTGGAGACCTTGAAACAGTGGATCATAGAAGGCTGCGTGCTGCCAACCGACAAGGTCAGCAAAGGTAACCTCAGCTGGATTGATGCCGGTCGCGTACCTAAACTGAAGGGTGCTTTTAATGGAGAGGTCGAGATGACTCCGCCTCCCAATCCGACGGTTACCTCCACTCAAGGTGGGTGGCAGACGCCTCCCACGTTCGAGGATAGTCAACATTCCGAACAGCGGTCATACTCATCGACCACCTCAACAACCAATGTCGCAACGTCCACAGCGCCAGCGACTTCTTGTCACAACCACCCGGGCGTGTCGCCCAGCTATATTTGTCGCCAGTGCGAGGCGGTATTTTGTGATGAATGTCCGAGATTCGTTGGCAACAGCAAGATCCCCGTTTGTCCCTTGTGCGGAGACTTGTGCCACTCATATTCGGAGGTTAGGCATAAGGCAACGCGAGCCCAATTCCAAAGTTCAGGTTTTGGGATGAGTGACTTTGGCCAGGCCATCACTTATCCATTCCAACACAAAGCGGCTCTATTCGGTGGTGCTTTGCTGTACGGGTTCCTTCTGCTCGCCGGATTTCGTGGGAGCGTAGTTGCGTGGATGATCATGTTCGGTTGCATTTCCCACGTCATTAACCAGGTTGCCTGGGGTCGGCTGGACCGAAGCTTTATGCCCGACTTTAGCGCTTTTTCACTTTGGGACGATTTAGTTGTTCCGATCTTTCTTGGACTCGGCATTTTTATCGTGACCTGGGGACCGACAATTGCGCTGGTTATTGTCTTGATTTTTGGCGTCGTTCAAAGCGGTCCCGTTTCGCCTTTGAGCGGCCTCGGACAAATGCAAGCACCACAAGAAGAGGCTCTAACATCGGAAGACTTGGATGCGCTGACGAATCCGGACGCCGATCCGAAAAAGCTCGAAGCAGCCAATCGTAAACTGCAGGGAACGAGACCAGGAGCACAAATCGCAAAAGAGGCGGAGCGTTCGAAAGAGCAACAAAACGATCCAGCCAGCACAGTTCGAATGCTAATGCCCTACCTCGGAGCCGGCATCGTCTTCGTGCTTTTATTTCTCCTCACGATCGCCTGGGGTATCTTCTACTACCCGATGGCGCTCACGGTTGCTGGGTATACACAAAGCTTTGGTTCGGTCGTGAATCCCTTGGTTGGCTTGGATACGATTCGCCGCATGGGCGCAACTTATTTCAAGGCGTTCGGCATGGTCATAGTTGTTCAGATCGTGTCGCTCGTGGTTGGTGGGATAGTAGCAATCATCTTATCGCCATTCGCGCTACCATTTGTCGGCAATCTCCCGGCAAATTTCATTAACGGATCGATCACGTTCTATTTCAACCTGGTCATCGCTTGCGTCTTGGGTTTGTCGTTGTACAAGTGCGCCGATCGGTTGGGGATTAGCGTGGACTAACAACGAAATTTTTGGGGACTGGGCGCCTCCTTGGAGTGCGGTAACCTGTTACCGCTTTGGTACAGCGAGCCACCGTCGTCACTGCTGCGGAGCCTGAGTTAACGACGCCCTATAACAAAGCGGTGACAAAGTCCGCGCACTCCAAAGAGACGCCTGATTCAGAGTCTAGAAGAACAGCGAATACAGCAGTCTGTTCGGTGACCCTGTTCCCGCGTTCGTCACAACATTCGTGGTTGCGTTGTTAACGATCGCATTGCGAATAGTAGTTGCCGAAGCGGAAGGGTTCGCTTGTTTATACAGAGCGGCAACTCCAGCAACGTGTGGTGATGCCATCGAAGTTCCACTCAGCGTCGCCGTCGCGGTGTTTGAGGTGAACCAAGCCGACAGAATCCCGGAACCCGGCGCAAACAGATCCAAGCACGTTCCGAAGTTTGAGAACGAAGACCGAGCATCAGTCGTGGTTGTGGATCCAACGGTGATGGCGTTCGCCGCGCGAGCCGGCGAAGAATTGCATGCGTTCGCGTTGCTGTTACCCGCCGCAACGGCAATTGTAACTCCTGAGTTGGATAGGTTGTTAACAGCAGTGTCCAATGCAGAGGAAGCACCACCGCCGAGACTCATGTTTGCCACGGCCGGATTGATATGATTCACGCGGACCCAATCGACTCCAGAGATCACGCCTGATGTAGAACCGGACCCGCTGCAGTTGAGCACTCGAACGCCGCGCAACAGAGCACTCTTCGCAACACCGTACGTCGAACCACCTACGGTGCCCGACACGTGCGTGCCGTGACCATTGCAATCCTGACCGTTGCCTCCAAAAGCATCGAAGACATTTGAAGCGCGACCACCAAATTGAGTGTGTGCGGTCCGAATGCCGGTGTCGATCACATAAACCCGGACGCCTGCGCCTGTCCAATTGTAGGTATAGGTGGCGTTGAGTGGCAGGTTGCGCTGATCAATGCGATCGAGTCCCCATGGTGGATTCGTCTGTGTTGCATCAGCCGTCATCACCGCGTCTTCTTCCACGAACTTTACTCGAAAATCCTCACTGAGTTTTTCGGCATCTTCTTCCGACATTTCTGCCGCGAAACCATTAAGCGCATTTTGGTAAACGTGCTTAATCTTGCCATGGTAGGTTTCAGCCATGTCTGACGCCAGATAGGGGGCTATCGAATAGGGTCCTTTTTCTCCCACGACTGAATCATCCAAAACCACGATATAACTGTTTTCGATCTTGTTTGTTTGTCGACGGAGCTTATTCCCGCGGCCCTGGCTCCGAGCCGGCCCGGGGACAATCATCATCGCGCATAGTCCTGCCAAAGTGAGTAACGCAGCCAACTTCTTCATACTCGTCTCCTCCAGATTGAAAGTAAGGTTGGGGGGTGAGCCGCCCGCAACGGCCAAAAAAGCTTGCGGGATCTAAAGCGCTCGACAAGTTTCGAGCAGTAAGGAACAGATGAAGGCATAAATAGCGTGAAGGTTGGGGGATTAACGGTCGAAACAGTAGTCGAACTAATGCATGGGCGCTTTATTAGGGTCGCGAGGACAACTAAGACCTGAAACAAATGCCTGAATGGGACGCGCAGTATAACACCAGAATAGTTCTGCGCAAGACATTCGTAGTGAAGCTCAAAAAGTGGTAACGGTTAAACCGGTGGTGTCTAAGGCGGGGGCCCCCAAGATATTGAGTTTTCCTAAACTCAACAACACTCTAAAAGCGCCGTTCCTTGCAAACTAAACCTTTAGTAGTGCATCATTGCTCCCGTTAATCCCTTCTCTCGCGCATCAACGGTGATGCGCCCCCTGCCGGGTAGAAAAAATGGCGGCGGCGTTTTTGGATGATTCGAGAGCAGGCCTGACCAAAACTACAGAAGCCGCTCATCTTTGAGCATCCGAACTCGAGCTTTCGCTGCTAGCCGTTACAACGGAGCCCACTTCGATTCAAAGCTTCTTTTGACACTCCCGATTAAGCGGGAGAGGAGCATTTACATGTCCATGAAACTTTACGTTGGAAACCTCGCGTTCAAAACTTCGAGCGAGGATTTGCAACAACTCTTTGCCCAGGCGGGTACAGTTGAATCGGCGTCCGTTGTTGAAGACCGCGAGACTGGACGCTCGCGCGGCTTTGGCTTTGTCGAAATGGCCTCAAAGGAGGAAGGCGAGGCTGCCATCGCGCAGTTTAATGGGAAGGAATTAGATGGTCGCAATTTGACTGTCAACGAAGCTCGCCCGCGCGAGGATCGCGGCAATCGTGGCGGCGGTGGTGGTCGCGGTGGCTACGGCGGTGGCGGCGGTCGCGGCGGTGGCCGCGGTGGCTACGGAGGTGGTGGCGGTCGCGGCGGCGGTGGTTATGGCGGCGGCGGCGGTGGTGGCGGTGGCGGTAATCGCGAACCGCGCTGGTAAGTCAATTCCCAACACCTAATTGTAGGGGTGGCACTCCGTGGCCACCCCTCCAGGAACTCCGCAAGTGATGGTTCGCAACGAGGGTGGCCACGGAGTGCCACCCCTACAACGAAAAGATCGTAAGGAGATGACTGATGGAAAAGCCGATATTTACAGTTGGCGAGCGTGTCGAAAAACTTTGTATTACGTGTAATGAGGTGCGCGGCCACGTCGTCGTCTCCGTTACCAAACGAGGTCAGATTTCTCGAGTGAGTTGCCCCAAATGCGGCGAGCGCAGTCCGTTTAAAAACGTGGCGGGCGCCGACGAAGGTGTAAAGAGATCAACCACGAAAGCTGGTGCACCTTATGATCGCACACGCACTTATCGAACAGGCCAGGCAATGATGCATCCTACCTTCGGTCTCGGCGAAGTGACAAAGGTCATTGAGCCCTGCAAGATCGATGTGCTGTTTGCTGATCGCATGAGGCGGTTAATTCACTCACTACCGCAGGAATAACACACGTCTGTGCCTCCCGGGCACAGACAAGCATCTGAGTGGCGCCTGAAATCAATCAGGCGCCTCCTTCAATAACCACAATTCCCCATCATGATCACAACGTCCTTTCGTCGTGTTTCAATGATTTCGACGATCGTCGTTCTCTGCTCTTACTCTACGATTGCACAACAAGCATCCGAAGTGAAGCAGCAACAAACCGCGCTAGCGAGTTGGCTAGCGCTGGACGCACCTCCCGGTTGGGAACACCTGGCAATGGATGTCCTTTTGAAGGCCATGCCCGGATGGCAACGCGACGCTCTCGGAAACATCATTCTCAGAAAAGGAAGTGGCAGTCCGCGTCGCGTAGTGGCATGTGGCATTGACCGTCCGGGCTTTGCGGTGACCGAGATTACCGAAACCGGTTATCTGCGGCTGCGTGAAGTTGGCAGCGTGAGGCCGCATCCGTTGTGGGTACAGTTCCATGAGGGGCAAAGGATAAGAATACTGAGTCGCGGTAGAGAGGTTCCCGGCGTTGTCACTGTCAAAAGCACTCATCTGCAACGTCGGCGAGTTACAAACGTTTCGATAACAACCCTCGATGATCTTTGGGTTGACGTGGGAGCAACTTCACGGGCTGACGTAGACCGACTTGGCATCCGCATGCTTGATCCTGTGGTGCGTGACTTTGTCAGCTGGACGTACGCGGATCGTGTTGCGGGTCCTTCGGCCGCGGTGCGAGTTGGTTGTGCGGCTGTGGTAAGCGCGTCGCAGGGAGAAATCAGCACTGGTGAAACCGTCTTTCTGATCACTACGTTGCGCAGTTTTGGTCAGGACGGTTTGGCGTCAGCGCTGCGAGCACTTGGGCGCGTTGATGAAGTTACCGTTCTGGATCAGGCTGTCGACAATTCCGCTGAATCGGTGAGTCGTCGAAAGGTTGAAAAACCAAACTATCTTCCGTCCTCAACGGGATTGACATGGTTAACAGTCCTGTCGCCGAAGGTTAAGTTTGGACGGACATTGGTAGAAAGTGTGCAGCTCGAAGATGCAAACGCCCTCCTCGCAGCCGTCGAGAAAGCGGCTGGCGTGCAACCTCGGACTAACGGTCAATCCTGGCTGACGTTGCCGACGAGGGCCGATGTATCACCAAGACCGAGCGACCCACTCTCAAGTGCGGCCAGCTTGCTCAAGTCGCTAGCGGATGTGCCGTCAGTGTCAGGTCACGAACGCGAGGTTCGCGTAAAAATCATCGCGGCGTTGCCCGAGTGGGCGCGAAAAAAGGCCACGACTGACAACGAAGGAAACGTAGTGGTTGAAGCCGGGCCTGATCGAGATCCGGTCATGTTTGTCGCTCACCAGGATGAGGTTGGATTTGAGATCACTAACATCGCCGATGATGGCACGGTATCGCTACGTACTCGCGGTGGAATGTATCAGTCTCTTTGGGAAGGTCAACCGGCCCTGCTTCATTTTGATCAACCGGCCAGGCAACCACTGCAGGGCGTCTTTATTCCTCGTGAGACTGCAACAGCTAACCAGCCCGAGGCCACGACCGCATGGTTTGGAGTTGATGGCAGCGCTTTGAAGCGGCTGGGAGTTGCGGTCGGTCAATCAGTGACAGCTGACAAACACGCTACTCGCTTGGCAACAACGCGATTCACCGCGCGAGCGCTCGACGACCGCGCAGGTTCAACTGCACTGATACTCGCAGCTCGAAATATCAACCCTGCAACCCTGAGGCGACACTTGATTCTGGCGTGGTCTGTCCGAGAAGAAACTGGTCTTGAAGGTGCAATAGCGCTGGCGAAACGATATGGTTCGGAAGTGAAACGAGTATTCAGTATCGACACCTTCGTCTCGTCTGACTCGCCGGCTGAAAGTTCCCGCTTTGCATTCGCCCCACTGGGTCAAGGAGCAGTGATTCGTGGATTGGACAACTCAAGTGTAGCCGCGCCGGCTGAGATAGATCGCATCCAGCGGATCGCAAATCTGAACCGGATTTCACTACAGGTAGGAGCCACAAATGGAGGCACTGATGGATCGGAGTTCGTTCCTTACGGAGCGATCCACGTGAGTCTTTCCTGGCCTGGAAGATATAGTCACTCGCCTGTAGAGGTTTTGGATTTGCGGGATTTGGAAGCGCTGGCTAGATTGATTACGGTATTAACGATGTCGCGCTAACGATCTCAGATCTCAGATCGACGTTACGGATCTCAGATTGGCGATAGCAGACTTGAGATCTGAGATTTTATCTGAGATCTGAGATCAGTACTTCGCCACCCTCGGATCGACGTCCTCCGACCACGCCGTGATTCCGCCTCTCAAGTTGATCAACTTGCCGGTGAAACCTGCGCGCTTTAGAGCTTCGATTGCCTTCGCACTGCGTACGCCGCCTTTGCAGTGAACTATCGTGTCCACTTCCGGATCGATTTCATTCATTCGGCGCACCACATTTCCCAGCGGAATTAGTTTCGTTCCGGGTATCCGCGCGATCTCGAATTCGTGAGGCTCACGAACATCAAGGATCTGCATATTGTCTCCCCGAAGACGTCGTGCATTTAGTTCAATTGCAGATATTTCATCGAGCTTCTCTTCGGCACTCGGAATTTGTGGAGTTCCTAATCCGCAGAATTCCTCGTAATCGATTAGCTCTTTTATCGTCGGCTGCTCCCCACACACCGGGCACTTTGGATCTTTCCGCAACTTAAACTCACGAAACTTCATCGTCCAGGCATCGAACAACAACAAGCGATTTACCATGATGTCTTCTGTCCCAAGGATAATCTTGATGGTTTCGTTTGCCTGAATCGCCCCCACGATCCCCGGTAACACACCAAGGACTCCGCCTTCCGCACACGATGGAACTAACCCGGGCGGTGGCGGCTCCGGATACAAGCAGCGATAACACGCACCCCTCTCGGCCCAGAAAACACTCGATTGACCTTCAAATCTAAAGATTGAGCCATACACATTCGGTTTGCCGGTCAACACGCACGCATCGTTGACGAGATATCGCGTTGGAAAGTTGTCGGTGCCATCGACGACGATGTCGTAATTGCGAAACAAACCCATCGCGTTATGACTAGTTAGTCGTGACTCGTGTGTTTCAATCTCGATGTGCGGGTTGATATCGCGCAAACGATCGCGCGCGGATTCGATCTTTCGACGACCGAGGTCTTTGGTACCGTGGATGACTTGTCGCTGTAAATTCGACTCCTCCACCACGTCAAAATCGACAATGCCAATGCGACCAACGCCCGCAGCCGCCAGGTACATGCCAACCGGCGCCCCTAAACCACCAGTGCCAATCATCAACACGCTCGCAGCTTTCAGTTTTCGCTGACCTTGCATACCGACTTCCGGCATGATCAAGTGTCGGCTGTAGCGCATAATCTCTTCATTCGACAACTCCGGCAGCGACTTACCCACCTCTTCTTCGATCACTGCCCCGCCAGCTATCGATGGCACAATCATGAGGGTATCGCCATCCTTGACTGGTGTTTCCGGTCCGGATGCATGACGTATGTCTTCGTCGTTAAGGTAAACGTTTACGAAATTACGCAGGACGTTCTGATCGTTGAAGAGGTGCCGGCGCAACGCCACGTGAGTTGTCGTCAACAAATCCAGCGCCTCGCCTGCTGTCGTGGCATCAACTTCAATTTGTGACTGTCCCCCAGCGAATTGGCGCAGCGGAGCTGGAATGGCAACTGTGATGGGCATGATCTTTCCTTTCGACTGTCCGAATGTCCGATATGCTTTAGCTTGTCGTTGTCTCTCTCAAGGAGCCTGTTATTGATCACGACGACAAGCTAAAGCATATCGGACACTTTCATCTCTTCCCGGTCAAACTTCGATCGATCTGGTTTCTGTTCCCACGAGAACAGGTCGCCAGCTCTCTGGTTCATTACTGAAACGATAATGTATGAGTACGATGGCCACGCGTGTTCCAAGTCGTATTGCGAAGGTACTGCTGGTGATTCAGGATGAGAATGGTAGAACCCAACAACCTCCAGATTCTTTTCTCGAGCGTACCTTTCTCCGCGAAGTAACTCCTCCGGTTGAATCAGAAACCTGTTTCGCTTCGCACTCTCTTCCCGAGCGTTTGAGATCGCGAACGTTTCCAGGACTATCTTTGAACCTTCATTTCCGTACCGGCCGATCAAAAGACCACAACACTCGTATGGATAGTCTTGTTCACCATGAATTCCGATCTCTGTGATCCGTTCGGGGCTGAGTGTTATCAACGCTGTCCTTCCTAAGATCTGACCCAGGGTAGCCGAAGCGGCAACCCTGGGCTTCGAGACGCAACCGCTTCGCGGTAAATGCGGTTCTCTATACTGCCTCCAAAGCCCCATCAATATCTGCAACGATATCGACCACGCTCTCTATGCCAACTGATATCCGCACTAGACCATCCGTTATTCCCAGCTCTTGCCTTCGTGCCGGCGTTAGATCCCTGTGCGAGGCAGTGGCGGGATGCAAGACGCTCGTGAATACGTCACCGAGACTCGTTGATCTAACGCACAATCGCAACGCATCCATAAAACGAAACGCGGCTTCCCGCGTGTTGTCACGAAGCTCTATCGAAACGAGTGCGCCGAAATGTGGAGCGCGCAGAATGCGTTTCGCCGTAATTTGATCCGCTTCCGGGGCCCGGCCCGGGTAGTAAACCTTGCCAATTCGAGGATGCTCAGACAAATGTTCGGCAAGAGCCCGCGCATTTTCACATTGCCTATCGAGTCGAACCGATAACGTCTTGATTCCTCGTAGAATCTGATGGGCTTCCCACACACTCAAGACGCCTCCCACCAACTTCATTACGCTAACGAGAGCCAAACTGTCGAATTCATCCGCGGAAACTACCACCCCACCAGTCGCGTCTGCATGGCCCGAAAGGTACTTTGTGGCACTGTGAACCACAAGGCTCGCACCAAGCTTCAACGGCTGACAAAGATAAGGCGTGGCAAAGGTGTTATCGACAAGCAATCGAGCACCTGCTTCATTTGCTATCTCGACGCAGGCCTCAATGTCACAAACTTTTAGGAGCGGATTCGAAATGGTCTCAGCGACCAAAACTGAAGGTCTTGTGTCTTGCACCTGTTTGCGCAACTCAGCGAGGTTGCTGAAATCCGCCACTGCGGTCTTCACACCGAACGAGCCAAAGATGTTGTTGAGCAGGCTCGTCGTGGCGCCGTACAAATCCTGAGAAGCAACGACTGTCGAACCAGGCTTCAATTCGCAGGCAAACAAAGCAGCGTGGAGTGCCGCCATTCCGCTTGAGTAGACACAGGCAGTCGCCCCTTCCTCAACAGCTTTAATGGCTTGCTCCAAGGCCGCCAGCGTCGGGTTGCCATACCGTGTGTAGATGTAGCCGGCCTTTTCTCCGGAGAAGACTCGATCGATCTCTTCCATCGAGCCGTAGGTAAAAGTTGCGCTGGCGAAGATAGGTGTGGCAACCGGCTGACCGTCGGACTTTGATTGTCGTTCGCCGGCATGAACAAGCCTTGTGGCAATGTCGAGGTCTTCGCTGTTTTGGTCAGTCATACGAGAGTCGTAGCCAGTTTGAAAATCTCATTCTCGCCGTGGCTTTAGCCCGGCGCAACTCGTCAAACAAATATCAACCCACCGTGTGCTCAAAGTATCGCTCGCCGCCATCGCAGAGTATTGTTACAACAACGGCTGGCGTTCTCAACGAGCCAGAGAGCTTCCTCGCCGCGAGAATATTCGCACCAGAACTTGGCCCCACCAAAAGGCCCTCCTCTCGAGCCAGCCGTCTGGTCATCATATAAGCATCCTCGGTAGAGACTTCGATTGTCTCACTCACTAGCGTCTTATCGTAAATCCCCGGTTTGCTGGCCGTAGCCATATGCTTGAGACCTTCAAGTCCGTGAAGCGGCGATTCGGGTTGAACAGATATGCCATAGATGTCAGGGTTCAGTTCCCGCAATCGTCTGACGACTCCAACAAAAGTGCCGGATGTTCCAAGGCCGGTCATAAAGTGGGTTACCTTGCCGGCGGTCTGCTCCCAAATCTCGTTCGCCGTAGTCTCATAATGGGCCAGCCAGTTGGCGTCGTTATTATATTGGTCCGGATAAAAGTATTTCTCGGGTTCGGTCGCGTGCAGTTCTCGTGCTATTCGCTGTGCTCCGTCGGTGGAGAGCATTTGATCGGTCTCGATTGCTTTTACGCCATAGCGCCGCAAGATTTCCTTCCTTTGCGCATTCGCGTTCTTAGGCAAACAAACTGTGACCGGGTAACCGCGAGCGGCACCAATCATTGCGTAAGCAATTCCGGTGTTACCGCTCGTGGCATCAATAATCGTCATACCGGGCCGTAGCTTGCCACTCCGTTCGCCTTCCAAGATCATTGATAACGCAGCGCGATCCTTTACAGAACCACCGGGATTGAGATATTCCGCCTTAGCAAAGAGCTCGACACCGGCCGGCAGGTCATGGTTGATACGAGGCAACTTCAACAAAGGTGTGTTGCCAATGTTTGCCTCAATGCTATTACGAGGGACGCCGACGCCGCACTCTTCTAAAACGCGGGAACTCATGTTCGCCTCACAAAGACCATCTCATACCAATTAAAAAACCCCGTCGCTCGTTTTCAAAAGCGCGACCGGGTTGCCGTTCTTATTAGTGCTGGTGAAGGTTTACGTTATCCGCTCCTTGCGCCTGCACACGGCCGACCGGTCGCGCTGCAATAGCAGCACCAGGGGCAGTAATAACAACAGGAGCAAGCCTCAGGTTTCATAGGTTAAATTCGTTGGATTCGTTATGCAGGAAACTATAGGAGTTGCTTGAATTGGCTGTCAAGTTGGCGCTTCGGGTGTCCTAATTTACATTCTTCTCAGCGCGTCCTCTGCGTCCTCTGCGTCTCGGCGGTTAAAAGGCGGTCGAAATCATTTACCGCAGAGACGCAGAGAACGCAGAGAACGCAGAGATTACGCAGAGAGTTCAAACTAGGACACCACCCTTCGGTTATCTCAAATCAGAGATCTCAGATCTCAAATGTGGTAATTTCCTCATTAACCAAGAAAGGGAAGAGATTATGTCGACACCGGTAACTCAACCAGAGCCCTGGCCCGCACTACCGCTCGAGGAATGGGAAGATACACGCGCGACCCTACACATGTGGACGCAGATCGTCGGAAAAATACGATTGGTGCAAACGCCGCTAGTTAATCACTGGTGGAACGTTCCGCTTTACGTCTCCGCGCGAGGCTTGACTACCACCGCAATGCCTCACGGCTCGACTTTCTTCGAAATGGAGTTTGATTTCATCGATCACAACCTCGTGATCAGATGCAGCGACGGCGCCAGGCGCTCGGTTCGCTTGAGTTCGAAGTCAGTCGCGACGTTCTACGGCGAAACAATGGCCGCTCTGGATGATCTCGAATTGCCAGTCCACATTTGGACGATGCCAGTGGAGATTCCTGATCCGGTAGCTTTTGATCTGGACGAGCAACACAAGTCTTATGATCCTGAATACGTCAACAGGTTCTGGCAGATCTTGCGACACTCTGACAGAGTCATGCAGAACTTCCGCTCACGCTTCCTGGGCAAATGCAGTCCAGTGCATTTCTTCTGGGGTAGTTTTGATCTGGCTGTGACACGTTTTTCAGGGCGGCCAGCACCACCGCGACCTGAAGCTGATCCGATTACTCGCGAGGCCTATTCTCATGAAGTAATCAGTCATGGCTGGTGGCCCGGACATGGTCCCCTGGGGAAACCATCTTTCTATTCCTACACAGCACCAGCACCAGACGGCTTGGCTGAGGCGCGCATCCGTCCTGAAAACGCTTTCTACAGTACAGACATGTCAGAGTTCTTACTGTTGTACGACGATGTTAGAACTGCAGCAGCTCCTGATGATGCGTTGATGGAATTTCTGCAGAGCACGTATGAGGCAGGCGCGAATTTGGCGAGATGGCCGCGCGGTGAGTTGGAGCGAACATCATGATCTCAAATTTCAGATTTCAGATCTCAGATCTCATTCGGAGGCTAAGTCTGAAATCTGAGATCTGAGATATCTGAGATATCTGAGATCTGAAAATTGAGATCAATCTGCTTTTATCGGCCGCCACAACGCACTGATCCGTTTACCGCTTGCAGTCTGCAATAGACTCATTACACCCATGTAACCAAAACCAAAACAGAATAGAGTCAGGAAGGGGATTGTCCCCCACATGTGTAGCCGAAGCGAATAATAGATCGCCAACAG
>DASYRR010000181.1:0-22274 GCA_036004125.1 Pyrinomonadaceae bacterium
CTTGGAAGTGACTTCTCTAGCCGCTTTTGTTGATTTTTGTTGCCTTAGGAACGTATACGCGTTATTTGACACGGTAGGGGTCTGGGGTTCAAATCCCCACGCGCCTACCATTTTTATGTCCGGGTATTTCAACAACTTACCTGCCTCGTATCTAACGTAACGTTCCACTAAAAAGACGAATTTGGCAGACTCCAAATCAATTTTGTTCTGAGTCTTTCATTAGCCCCGCTCTCCTTACGTCTTCTATCTTCGTTTCAATCGGTGCAATTGTTGCCGACGGTTGCTCAAGGCTTTCAACAGCACTCACCATGAGCTCCCAAGTAGTGAGAGCATTAGCCTGGGGAATTCGGGACGATTGCCCGAACCCACTCATTGGTGTGAGTGAACTGTCCTTCGCGGCAACGAAGAACTCCAATGCTGGCATGTCGCCTGATGGCGAAGATTTCTTAGCGATGAGCTGCTTGGGTTGGTCTGTGTTCTGAAATGGGTGCTATAGTTGCCCAATTCACGTTCGATATCTATGTTTCGGCACATTCATGATCGTACAGGCTTGAGACTGCTGCTGAGCGGGCTTGTTTTACTAGCAATGTTGAGCGACGCTGCCGCTTGGGTGTTCTGTCCATACATGGTCGGAAGTTCTCATCGTTGCGGCTCGCAAAATTCTGTCCCGCAGGCTCGTAAAGTCGTCGAAGGTGCAGCCATGGACCATTCACACTGCACCGAAATGCAGATGTCTGAGATGGATTTGTCCAACATGGAGATGGACGATGCCACAACATCGGAGTTTGAAGCGCATGAGCTTCTCGATAGCGAGCTGATAAACCCAAATCTCACCAATGGAATGATGGATGCGGCTATCACGCAATCGAGGGAGCCCTGTTCACACTGCATTATGCACTCGCGATTTGACGCAAATTCGGCGTCGCGAGCGATCGTCGTGAGTAGCTCTTCATGCGAGAGTTGCGCAGATGATTCGGCCGTTGTTGTTGTCATCGCGCCTTCATCGCTGATTAATCTTGTCGAGATTCATGACCATGGCCCACCTGGTTCCAGCAATCCACATTACCTCTTAAACAACACCTTCCGTATTTAGCACCTCCTTACTCCGCAGAATAATTGCGTAGGCATTGCGCTGCGCAGATACGGCATACCCTGCCGTCTACATCACTTCTATCGGCACATCCGGGGGAAACATGCAGTTCGAGATCAAGATGCAATTCTCGCGAGTCATCGCGGTAGTCTTTTTAATCTTTACGCTAGTCTTAATCGGCTTCGCTCAACATCAGGGTCATGACATGAAGCCGAAACCAAAGGCGAGTCCCAAGCCTGCAGCCACGCCAAAGCCCCAGCCCGGAGCTATGGGTGGACAACCAACTGCATCGCCAAGTCCGTCACCATCCGGCTCTCAAACGCATCCACACATGCCGGGAATGCAGATGCCAGCCGCGTCTCCATCACCGGAACAAAAAATGAACATGCCAATGCCCATGGCGAGTCCTTCGCCAAACGCGATGGGCCAGATGGAAGGAATGCAAGGAGCGCAGATGGGCTCGATTAACATGGGTCCGCTAATGATGATGATGGGCAACGACATGGGTATTCGTGTTGGTTCAAGCGATACCAATCTCATGTCGATGGGTGCGATGGGCTCGGGCACTTCATGGCAACCTTCCTCCGGGCCGATGCACATGCACTACAAAGTAGCCGGCGATTGGTTGCTCATGTTCCATTACAACTTCGTGGCAGGCATGAACCGACAAGGCGGACCGCGTGGCGTAACGAAAGCTGAATCTGAGAACTGGTTCATGCCGATGGCTTATCACAAGCTTGGCAAAGGCACCGTTCAGTTGCGTGGCATGTTTAGCTTTGAGCCATTCACTTTTCCACCGGGAGGTTCGCCACTGCTATTTCAAACCGGTGAGACCTACAAAGGCCAGCCGTTAATCGATCATCAGCACCCGCACGATCTCTTTATGGAATTGTCTGCACAGTACACTTTGCCTCTGGGTGAACGTGGAACTTGGTTTACCTACTTTGGTTATCCGGGCGAGCCCGCATTAGGGCCGGTTGCGTTCATGCATCGCATGTCGGCCTCAGAAAATCCGTCGGCCACGCTCTCACACCACCTTCAAGATTCCACTCACATCTCTTTCGGTGTGATCACGACTGGCTTCACCTACAGATGGTTCAAGCTGGAAGGCTCAATTTTTAACGGGCGTGAGCCGGACGAGAATCGCTACAACTTCGATGCACATAAATGGAACTCTCGTTCGGCGCGTCTGTGGTTTATGCCCAACTCCAACTGGGCAGTGCAGGTGAGCTATGGTTTCCTCCGCAGTCCGGAGAACCAGGAACCCGACGTCGACGTTCGGCGCACAACCGCCTCGATGCATTACAACAAACCGTTCAATCGCGGGAATTGGGCTTCAGCCTTCGTGTGGGGACGTAATCACGTGAGTGGTCCCGGCGAGATTCATAACCTTAATGGTTACACCGCAGAGTCAACACTGAATTTTCTCGACAAAAACTACCTCTACACGCGACTTGAACTCGTAGACAAAGACGATCTGCTTCGACCATCTGACCGCGCTCTCCTGGGAATAGCGGACGATCATCCTTCGTTCCGAATCGGAGCTTACACATTGGGCGGAGTGCGCGATATCTGGAATACGGAGAAGATTTCGTTAGGTGTTGGAAGTGACCTGACGTTCTATTCCAAGCCTTCGGTTCTGGACCAAATCTACGGAAACAATCCCGTCGGCTGGAAACTGTTCTTCAGGATTCGTCCAGGCAAGATGGACATGAGCATGCCTGGAATGCATGGAAATATGAACAAAGATGGGAGTATGCCGACGAAACCGTAAGGCAGGTTCTTTAAGTAAAAGATGTGTAGAGAAATGAAGGAGGAGTGCGATGCGAATAGTTCTGCTCTCCTCGTTCCTGCTGATCAGAAAGCAGACCGCAATCTCAGGTCCTTTCTTGCGTTCAATGATTCTGCATCGCGCAGGAGCTATCCTGATGTGTGAACAAGCTTCAGTACAGGATCAGGAAATCAAAGACTTCTGCAGGAACATCATCTCGGGCCAACAGGCAGAAATTGATCAAATGAAAAGAAGGCTTGCTGAACTGACTGCCAGCTGACTTGCAATCCTAACAGGCCAAGGTCTGCCGGGTCATTGAAGTATCGAGAGACGCATAATTGCGGAAATTCAGCGCGGGGTGCGAGAAATTACCTAGATCTGCCTCATTTCGAGTGAGAATTCCCAATGAAGGCTTGGGCATCAATGTTGCTGGACACGGCACAGCGAACCCTCCACGTCCGGGCGGTCTGTCAGAAGGAGGGGGAAGGAAAGTTGACTCTGACCGGCATTCTTCAATAAAGTGGAAGCGCAAATGAAGACGCGGCTCGCATCCTTATTCCTCTTGCTGGTGCTCGCAGGCAGCACTTTCGCCGGTATGCCCATGCATTTCGGCGAGCGTGAATGCAGCATGGATGGCATGATGGATATGGATTGCTGCAAAGCCGCTCTCAGGCAGGAGTCAACTCCTGAGGTTGCGGACGCGAAACTTTGTTGTGCACTTAACTGTGCTAAAGATGGAACAACCTCGCCGCCGAGTATTGTGCGCGTTACACCGCCTCCCTTGGTTTGTGCCTCGTCACATCCGGCATTAACGCAACCATTGGCAGTGAACTCTCTACTATTTCCACGTATTGACCGTCTCCACGGTCCTCCTGATTCTGGACCTGCTTATCTTCGCAACCTCGCGCTTCTGATCTGATCCCAACAAGGCCGTAGTCTGTCTTCTGTCCAGGGGTAGTCACGCTATCTTGGCTCCAGGCAGATAGGGCCGTCGAGTATCAATCGGATGAATTCGTTCCGATGGCTGATGCTTCGCTTTGTCAAGCTAAAGACCTAGTGATCGAAATTTAGATCAACAACGGAGGAGATTATGAAGAAGATTGCGATTTCATTAACTGTAATTGCATTGGCAGCGTTGTTCGCAGCCTGTGGCTCAAAACAACAACAAGAAGCGACGGGAAAGGTTATCAACAGTGCACCCGCTGGAAACGGTTTAACCGTTTCACTCGCGACTCCCGACGGAGTGCTCAAGCATGGAAATAGCGAGTTCACAGTAACTTTCGCAGATACCTCCGGCAAGCCTGTGGATGTTGGCGCAGTCGCTCTTACGTTTCACATGCCGCGGATGGGAACAATGGCTGAGATGAACGATGCGGCTACCTTCACGACTACAGCAACTCCGGGAGTCTATAGCGGCAAGGCTCAAATTGAAGTCGCTGGTGAGTGGCAAGTAAAGATCACTTACGAGGGACCAAAGGGCCGTGGTCAAGCTTCGTTTCCTGTTACGGCCCAGTAATTAGGGCAGCCAATGATTCATCGTCTTATAGATTTCAGCTTGCGCAACCGCGGCCTGATTGTCGTGCTCTATCTCGGCTTGGCCGCCGCAGGTTATTGGGCGCTGCTCCGTACACCGATCGACGCAATTCCTGACCTTTCGGATAACCAGGTAATCGTCTTCACCGATTGGCCCGGCCGCTCGCCTCAGGAAGTAGAAGATCAGGTGACCTATCCCTTGGTCACCAATCTTCAGGGCCTGCCAGGAGTGCGTGTCGTTCGCGCCAGTTCCGCCTTCAGCTTCTCGATGATCAACGTCATCTTCGAAGACAACGTAGATCTCTACTGGGCCAGAACACGCGTGCTGGAACGGCTTAACCTCGTAACAAAACAACTCCCTGAAGGAGTGATCCCCACACTTGGTCCCGACGCCACCGGTGTGGGCCAGATTTTCTGGTACACGCTTGAAAGCGATAGCATGAATCTACGGGACCTGCGGACATTACAAGACTGGTACGTCCGCTATCAGTTGAATTCAGTTCCCGGTGTCGCCGAGGTGGCGAGTGTTGGCGGTTACGTGCAGCAGTATCAGGTTGATGTCGATCCAAACAAGCTGCGCGGCTATGGCATTCCTCTTTCCGTGGTGGTTGAGGCTGTGCAACGTTCCAACAATAACGTTGGCGGCAATGTGGTTGAACAGGCAGGACAGTGGGCAGTCGTCCGGGGCGTTGGTCTCATCGAATCGACGACCGATGTGGAGAACATTGTCATTGGTGCGCGGAACGGCATACCCGTTTACGTGCGCAACGTTGCAGATGTAAAGCTCGGCAATGCCTTTCGCACTGGTGCGCTCGATAAGAATGGCAAAGAAGCAGTTGGCGGCGTGGTCATCGCGCGTTATGGAGTCAACACTCTCGAAGTAATCGAGGCCGTTAAGGAAAAGATTGCCGCACTCCAGGGGGGCTTACCTCAGGGTGTGCAGATCGCCTCGTTTTACGATCGAACTCAGCTCATCAACCGAGCTACATCAACCCTAAAGCGAGCGCTGATCGAGGAATTGATACTCGTTACGCTGGCCCACATTGTATTCCTGGCTCACTTTCGTTCAATTCTGATCGTAACAATTCCCCTGCCTTTGGCCGTGTTGGTCTCATTCCTGTTCATGAAGGTGATGGGAATCAGCTCAAATCTAATGTCCCTTTCCGGCATCGCTATAGCAATCGGTGTACTGGTTGATGCTGGGATCGTCGTAACTGAGAACGCCTTTCGTTTTCTGGAAAAACGACACATCGATCCAAAAGATAGAAAGAAGGTGTGGGACACAGTACTCGACTCGACTAAGCTCGTAGGTCGGCCCGTGTTCTTTTCAATGGCGATCATCATTCTCGCCTTCATCCCGGTCTTTGCGCTTACGGGACAGGAAGGAAAGCTATTTCATCCTCTGGCCTTCACAAAAACCTTCGCCATGGTGGGTGCGACGATTATCGCTGTTACGTTGGTGCCTGTTCTCTGCACGTTTTTGTTAGGCGGTAAGTTTCACTCAGAGCGCTCTAATCCTGTGATGAGATTTTTGCAGGCACTCTACCGTCCGGCGCTCACGCTTGCGCTTAACCATCGTGCCATAACCATCTCTATCGCCGCACTGCTGTTTGCGGGGGCGATCGTGCTTACACTCGGAATCGGCAAGGAATTCATGCCCCCGTTGAATGAAGGCGATTTGATGTACATGCCGGTTACCGATCCCGCGATCTCAATTGATGAGGCCTTAAGAATAACCAGTAAGCAGGATGAGATTCTTAAGAGCTTTCCGGAAATTGAATGGGCCGTGGGCAAGTCGGGTCGCGCGGAGACTTCCACAGATCCCGCGCCGGTGAACATGAACGAGACGATCGTCCATCTAAAGCCGCCTGAACAATGGAGACCAGGAATGACGCGCGAGCGGCTCATCGCGGAAATGGATGAGAAGCTGCGCATGCCCGGCGTCACGAATATCTGGACGCAACCAATCATCAATCGCATCGATATGCTGACCACCGGGATTCGGTCACAGGTTGGTATTAAGATTTTTGGGACCGATCTAAAGACGCTGGAAGACCTCTCACGCAAAGTAGCGGAAGTCGTGAAGGGAGTTCCGGGAGCTGTTGATGTTTATCCCGAACAGATCAGTGGCGCGCCCTACGTCGATATAAAGATCAATCGGACCGCCGCCGCTCGTTATGGCATCGACGTTCGTCTGATCCAGGATGCAATTGAAACAGGAATTGGTGAGACCAACCTCACTATCACAATTGAAGGAAGAAGACGATTTCCGGTCCGTGTGCGATATGCGCCGCAGTTCAGGAGCAGTCCTCAGGCGTTGGGCCAAATTCCAATTACTTCGCCCACTGGAGCGCCGATCCCTTTAGCCCAACTCGCTGAGATTCGAACCGTGGAAGGCCCGTCAATGATCTCGAGTGAGAATGGACTTTTGCGAGGCACCGTTCTTCTGAACGTCCGCGGTCGAGATGTAGGCAGTTTTGTTGATCAAGCCAGAGTTGCGCTTGCGCAGGTGCAGCTCCCCACCGGTTACTACATCTCCTGGAGTGGTCAGTACGAAAATCAGCAACGTGCGCGGCAACGTCTGCTGATCGTGATTCCAATTGTGCTGCTAGTGATCTTTGGACTGCTTTACATCACGTATCACTCCGCCCTTGAGGCGGCGCACGTTCTGATGGCTGTGCCGTTTGCGTTGACCGGCGGAATCTATCTGCTGTGGTTGCTCGGCTATAACTTCTCGGTGGCCGTTTGGGTTGGTTTCATTGCCTTGTTTGGAACAGCCGTGCAGACAGGTGTCGTGATGGTTATCTATCTCAACGAAGCTGTTGAACGGAAGCGCAAAGAAATGGGGAGCCTAACTCGGGCCTCATTGAAAGAAGCTGTAATGGAAGGAGCGTTGTTGAGGCTTCGGCCTAAAGTCATGACTGTATCAACCGTAGTTGCGGGATTGCTCCCGATCATGTGGAGCACAAGCGCCGGCTCCGAAGTGATGAAGCCTTTGGCCACACCAGTGCTTGGAGGAATGGTTTCAAGCCTGCTGCATGTGTTGATTGTAACGCCAGCAATCTTTTACTCAATTCGCGCTCGTGAATTGAGGAGACATGGAGAACGCCAGCAGGAGTTTGTGCATGAAAGAGGTGGAACAACTTCCGCTGAAACGGAGGAGCCTGAGCCTGCGCTCAAAGACAGTTAAGAGGTTATCAATGCTTAGACGATCGTCACTACTGATTCTTACCGTCACGTTTCAAGCGGCTACCTTTGGACCTCCAGTGTTCGGTCAGGACGCCGTTCAATTAACAAATCAGCCACCAACCCTTTCGCGGTACTTCGATCCAAAAAGTGGAATGACAGCTGATGAAGCTGTCGCATATGCGTTGTCACATAACGCTGATTTACTGGCAGCTCGCAAAGAGATCGAAGCAGCTCGCGCTTTGGTCAGGCAGGCAGCTTTGCGGGCGAACCCGATGATTGACGTTGAACGAAAAGAACAACTCAACGGGAGTGATAACGACACAATGATCGGCGGTACTTTGCCGTTGGAATTGGGTGGGCGACGTTCAGCACGAATCCTTGTGGCCCAGCGTGAACTTGAAATGAAGGAGCGGTTGCTAACGGATCGCGAGCGTCTTTTGGCAGCTGAGGTAAAGATTAAGTTCGGCCAGGCTTTGGGAGAGATGTTAAAGCTCGCGTTCACTGAAAATCTGCTGACAACAACAGATCGCGGCTATCGTCTTGTTGCCGCGCGTGTCACCGAAGGTCGGACAGCACCTCTGGAACAGAACATGGTTCTGGTGGAGGTAAACAGAATCAGATCGTTGCGCGAAACCGGAGAGGGCAAAGTTCAAATTGTGCTCCTCGAATTGCGCAATTTAATCGGAATGGCACCTGAAGAATCGGTGCGTCTGCGTGGAGACCTTAATCCTACTGTCGAGCCGGTGCCTTCCGTGGCAGTGGTGACAGAGGTTGCACTTAAAGAACGCCCGGATGCGCAGGCCGCCCGCGCCGCAGAAGCACTGGCTGAAGCCCAGATTGAGCAGGCACGTAGCGAGGGGCGCTTCGACGCCAGCGTCAGTGCGAAATATGACTTGATGAACTTTGGTTTTCCACAACGGGGTTTTGACGAAGCCGGAAGGCTTGTGCCCATCAACGGCAGATTTCATTCGCTGGCCGTTGGAGTGAATCTCTATCTGCCGGTGCGCAATCGTAATCAGGGAGCCATCGAAGCGGCAGTCGCAGAGAAAGAAGCAGCGACTCGGCGTCGAGAATTTACTGAATTGACAGTCAGACGAGAGATTGCGACGAGCTTCGCCCGTTACGAACAGTCGATGAAGGCCGCTGAGATTTATAGAGTGGGCGTAAGAGACCAGGCGAATGCGAATCTGCAAGTTGTACGACAGACGTATGAGCTAGGCTCCAAAACGTTACTGGACTTCATTGCTGAGCAACGACGGTTCATCGAAGTTGAGACCAGCTTCATTGATTCCCTACTGGAAACATATCTCGCCCACGTTGACATCGAGCGTGCGACCTCTTCTCCCGAACTAATTAAAAAATGAACCATACATCTGACCAGAAAAGCAACGACGCCAAACCCGATTCCTCTGAATCCTTGGTAGATGCGCTAACGGCTGAAGAAGTCGCTAGGGGCAAACGATCTCGGCGACCAAATAGAGCTGCAATCCTCGCCGTAGTAGCGATATTTGCAATCGCAGCAATAGCGATCGTGGTGGGGTTATTATTGAGGCCCTCCCCAGAGGGAGCGGGTCGCCCTGTCCCCGCACCGCAGGACACCCCTGCAGGACAAGCGTCGGCCCCGAGCACAGCGGAGTCGACCGTCACCGTTCTTCCGGGAGTAATGCAACGTGCGGGTATCAAAGTCGAGCCGGTTGGTGAACAAGTTTCGCCGGAAGCTGCCAGCTCAGCATTAACGACAGGTATTGTCCAAGCGAACGCATACCGCGCGACACCCATCGTGTCTCTTGTTGGTGGGATTGTGCGGAGAGTGAATGCCGAGTTGGGGCAAAGCGTCGCTCGCGGACAAACTGTGGCTGTCGTGTTCAGCGACGAATTGGCCCAGGCTCAATCGCGCTATCTAACATCACAGGCTGAGTTGGAAGAACATCATAAGCATCATGCCCGGACGACGAAACTTGTCGAGATCGGAGCGGCGAGCAGAGAAGAGTTGGACCAGGCCACTACCAAACTCAAATCAGCAGAATCAGAAGTAGCTTCGCAGCGTCAACGCTTATTGCTCTTGGGTCTTTCACCCCAACGAATCAACTCACTTAGATCGTCGGCACAAGTCAGTTCAGAAGTGAGTCTTCCTTCGCCCGTTTTGGGAACCGTTATTGCCCGTTCGGCAAATCCTGGCGAAGTCATTCAAGCAGACAAAGAAATCCTGCGGGTCGCTGATCTCTCAAGCGTTTGGGTGATTGGTCAGGTGTACGAGAAAGATCTCGGACGCCTAAGAGTAGGTAGCGGAGCAAGCATTGCGACGGAGGCTTATCCGGGCCGAGTCTTTCGCGGACAAGTCAGTTATGTCGATCCTACGCTCGATCCTGCGACGAGAACAGCCCAAGTCCGCGTCGAGCTCGCGAATCCAGGTCAAATACTGAAGATCGGAATGTACGTCAACGTGGCGTTCGCCACGTTAGGTGGAGCTGAGCGGACTGTTGCGGTGGTGCCGGCAAACGCTGTGCAAAACATCAATAACCAGCAAGTGGTTTTTGTCGCAATGAATGAACCCAATGTATTTGCGATGCGACCAGTGCGGCTTGGCCCGGAGGCAAACGGTCGGTATCCGGTGTTGGAGGGAGTGTCAATCGGAGATCGCATTGTGACTGAGGGAAGCTTCCTGCTGCGCGCGGAATGGCTGAAATCTCATCCTAGCCACTCAGGTAGCTAAACCTCACCTTCGTTGCCTGCATCGCGCCGCCACCGAATCCATATTGGCGAACGGTGCAAGTATCGAACGCCGCAGTCAGCATTGGCAGTGAACAGAATCCGATGTTGGAATTCGGATGCTAGCTATTGTCTTTAGAAGAGAGTAGAACGATCTCATGTCTGGATCGAATAGAAATGCCATTGCTTCAGCAGATGGTTGCGCGCCATTTCAGGAATAAGCTGCCGTACATAGTTGAAAAGAACTTATCCCGGCTCACTTCTCAATGGGAGGAAAGCATTCGAGCCGCAATGACGCAGATTCTGAACGACGCCGAGCGCCGTCTGAATGAGTTGGTTGAAACGGTGGCCCGACTAATTGCTACCAGTCCGGCCACAGTACCGCAGATGCAGAGCGATCTGCAATTGATTGATTCTTTACTAAAGACCGTGCAGCACCAGGTTCGACCTTATGAATGACAACCAGGTGTTTGGAACCTCTCTTTTAAACGAGCACCAACATCTATCAACGCGATTAAGATCAATTGATCGCGACCTGTACGAAGCAGAAAGACTGCTCAACGGGGATCTTCCAAAGAGTGACTTGTTCGAAATAAATAGCGATATAACGAAAGAAGAATCAGAGGAGCTGTTGATTCTGATTCATGCGGCGCGACAAATTGTCTGTGATCTCCACAGCGTATTGGGCCTAACCACGAAGAGAGAGAATGTTCGCAGTTGGCTGCTCGGACATCTTAGTATTGTTTGGACCATTCTCGAAGACTGTCACGCGGAAAAGCTCAAGGGATTCGGTGAAATTTCGCCAGACCTTTCGCGAGCGCTTGATCCGAGCATCGATCAGCTAATTGAGAAGGTGAATCTCATTAGAAAAAGCTCTACTCAATCTGCTTTCAGATGACATCGAATGGCAATTACCGGAAATAGAGAATGTGCCATTTGCCGGCAAACGTCGAGGTCATGAACAAATGGGGCAGTTCTTCGTATCGTTAGTTGACACTCAAGAAGTTCAGCATTTTGATCCAAGAGAGTTTATCGCTCAGGGTGATAAAGTCGTGGCTCTTGGTCATTATGCTTGGCTAGTCAAATCTACTGGTAGGGAGTTCGGGGGTGACTTTGCGCATGTGTTCACCGTACATAATGGTAAAGTCGTAAGATTCCACGAATACATGGATACTGCCGCCGCCGCTGCTGCTCATCGAAGAGACAAGTATGATGAAGCAGGTGCGTAAGAAAAAAACGGGCCGCTTTGAGAAGCGCGCCATATTCATTTTTGATCAGTGGCAGGCTTGCACCTAGTCGGGGCGGAGAGCCTCATCGGCTCCGGCAGCGCTCTCCAACAAGGCGTGCAAATGTTGCTTGGCCTTCCACGCGCCAGTACGATCCGCCGCCTCAATACCATCTCTCCAGGCCTGTTGTGCCCCGGCAAGGTCACCAGCATTAGCCAGGACCGTGCCCAGCATCTGATAGGCGGCCGTATAATCCGGGTTGAGACTCACGACCTGGCGCAAAGACTTCGCTGCTTCAGCCCAGTTCTCCAGTTTGTATTGTTCACTGGCCAGGCCGTACCAGATCATGGCGTTTTCCGGCTGCTCGGCGAGCATTGCGGTGAAGATTTCGATTTTCGACTGGACCATCAGTTTGTGTACTCAATCCGGCAAATCAACTGTTACAGTCCACTAGTTAATCCCTTGGGTCATTTGTCTCCAAACAGATCCCTGGCCAACCTTGCCGCTCTCTATCCGTTCAATGGCATGCCGGATTTGCATCGCCACTTCAAACTCGCGATCATCCTGGGCCTCTCTGAGTGCGGGCAGAACGCTTTCGTCGCCTAACTCATAAAGAAATCGACTGGCACGCCAACGAACAAGTTTGTTCGGATCTTTTAATGTCTCAACCATCGGGCCAATCGCCCGTGAATCTCCTAAGTCCGTTAATGCATCGCCTGCCGATCGTCGCACCCCAACTGCTTCGTCTTTCAGCGCCTCACAGAGTGGAGCTAAGACTTCAGGAGTTTTTATCAACCCAAGAAGGACCACCGCTAAACGGCGAATTGACATCTTTGGATCTTTGGTAGCTCTGATAATCAGTGACAAAGCTTGAGAATCTATCTGAGCGGTTGCATTTCTGCCTAATTCCTTTAGCGCGGCAAACCGGTCTTCCCACCTGGTCGATTCAAAGGCCAGTACTAGTTCGCCCAGTTCTTCCCCCGTCGCCTCAACCTTTTCATGTAAGTCAGGGTGATATGCCCTCTCAACCAATTCTTTTAACTTCTTTTCATCATAGACGGCTGAAATCTCGCGCACCACCGCCTCGCCGACGTCGCGCAGATCCCCGTAGCGCACACCTTCGTCTATCCACTTTCGCTCCATCAGCATGTTTTCCGATGCACCCATCGCTCGCTCAATAGCCATACCGAATCTCTCGGGTAACGGCAAGCGAGTTGTTTCACCACCAGAGGACACTTTGACTAACATTGGAAGATCTCGAAAATACTGTACCGCTACCGTTACCTCGCGCCATTTGTTATCGGACGTTTCCTTTGGTTCAGACTTCGCGTTGTTCAAACCGGCGTATTCGAGTACGGCGCGGGCCTGAGACAAGATATCCTCCCATCCAGCAGTTGGTTTTCGCTGGATAGCCATAAAGTCTTCGACACGGAAGACACTGCTGACTCCTGGGATGGCCAGGATCTTTTCGATGTAAGCCGGACAATCTCCTCTATTTTCGTGTGTATATGTAATCGCGACGCCTTTGGCGAGCCTCTCATCCAAATTCAATTTCATGCTGTTTGGATTTGGTGTGGTTTCAATGGATAGTAACTTCACTTTGCTCTCCCGACTCTACCTGCGCAGGGTGTGTGAAATTTGTCGTCATTTTAACACTGACTCACACTATGGGCCGTAATGCCATTCTATATAATAAGGACAAGATAGCGTCATCTTTGACCAGAGCAGGTTGAGACGCGTCTTATGTCCCAAAGGTATAGTCGGAAATTTTTGGCAGACTTTTGGCAGACTACGCCTCAAATCTAATCAATTTATGCAGCGTGAGCGTGACTTCTCTAGCCGCTCCAGTTAATGTTTACCGGCTTCGGAACGATTACGCGTTATACGAGGTGTCTGGTGACGGCGTTGACACGGTAGGGCTCTGGGTTCAAATCCCCACGCGCCTACCACACCTCGCAAGGTCTTCAACTCTCATTTTAACTTCTCGTAGTCTTTCTTCGCTTCGATCAAAATTGGTACGTCACGGTCAGCCGCCTGCCAGGCCGCAAAGAAATCTTCATATGCTTTTCGACTTTTCGCCGTCTCGCCGGCCATCGCTGTCGCGCGCGCCGATCCGAGATTTGCGAGCGGATACAACACCGACAGCGGGCCGTAGCCTCTGTGCTCAAGAATTTTTTGAAACTCAGCTGACGCTTCCAAACCTCGTCCGAGTTTCAGATATGCCTGGCCGCGCAAGTATGACGCCCAGAACTCGGCGGCTGCTTCGTAGCGAGAGGTCGTTTGGATTTGTTCGACAGCCTGCGCAGCATTGCCGTGTTGTAAATCACTCGCTGCGCGGATTATGGGCAGCCAGAGCTCGTTAAGGATGGTGTCGTCAGGGTAACGTCTAACAATCTCATCGGTAAGCGGCTTAACTTGATTCACCTCGCCGCATAACGCGAGGGCGAGCGCCGCACGCGGTAGCGAAATGCGGCCGCGTTCAAGACTTAACGCTAGAGTTGCATCGGCCCTTGCCCTTCGACAGTCTCCGAAGACTGCGCCGCGCAGCGCTAGCTCTCTTGCGTAATGTGCGGCTATTTCTTTCGTCTCGCCACGATTGGCCAAATTTATTGCGCGCCGTGAGAAATCCTGAGCTCGACGCCACTGCCCAGCAAAAGCTGCTGCGGCCGTTTGCCAGTCGAGACCGATGTATTCGTCCGGTCTTCCATTAGCCCAGTCAATCTGTTGCTGCATTCCTGTCGTGTCGCCATTGATGTATGCAAGCTGATAAAGGGCTGAACGCATCTCGGGATGGACCAAGTTCTGCTCTACTGCCCGCGAGAAGACTTCTCTGGCTTCTTCGAAATGATTGAGACGGACCAGGGCTAGGCCCAGGTACAGATGCGGGACGAAAAAATTCGGGTAAAGCCTCAGGGATTCACGGGCTTCGGCAATTGCCTGATCGGTCTGGCCCATCCAATAGTACGTGAGGGCCAAGTCACTTGACGCGGTGGACACCGCCGGGAACGTGCGTTTTTGCAATAGCAGCGCTTCAATTGCTTTGTGGACGTCCCCGGTGACCAGGTAGTGATATCGATGAGTTAGGCGTAACTGTTCGAACTCGCTGACGCGATCCCGCAACGCATACGCCTTTGTTGCATACTCAGCGGCCAGCCCTGGTCGCCTCGTCCCAAAGTGCGTGATGGACAGGATACTCCAGGCGTAAGCGAAATCGGGGTCAAGTTCGACCGCCCGTTTTTCAAATGGGATCGCTTCCAGCTCCCTTCCACTGACCGCCAGCGCGACTGCCTGCGAATGGAACTTGAAGGCCTCCAGGTTCGATGTCGTGGCATCTTCCAACAACCGCTCGGATTGCTGGATCGAGCTTAAGCTTTCACCCAACTTCTCGCGCAGTTGCGCCGCAGCAAGCGAGAGTTTCCGCAGCACCTGTTCCTTGCTGTCAGCTTCGACCTGTGCCCGCACCAGGGTTTCGCCGGTTTGACCATTCATCGCTTCAATCGTGATCACATAATGGTTGCCGAGTGGAGCAATCGAACTGGCGATCAACGCTTTGATGCCCTCCCGCAAACAAATCTCCCGCGCGACTTGCGCCGTGACGCGATCATTCACTCGATGCCCCATCAGACGCAGTGTCTGTCGGACCCGCGCTTCAGGAAAAAGATTTAGAAATGATGACTGTTCGAGCTGCATCGCCAGTCCTTGCTTAAGCGTTACGTCAAAGACTTCGTCCCCGGTTTTGTTCTCGAAGTCGGCTAGCAGGATCGTCTCGTGATTAGTGAGAACAGGAGATCGGTGGAAGGAAAACCAGGCGGCGATGATCAGGAAGGAAAGTGCCACGAGCGCAATGGTCAAGCGGGCACGGGAGAGGCCGAGAAGATTAGACACCGGCGCTCGCAGTGCGAAGCTGAAGAAGCTCTCCGCGGACTGCGTCCCATGCAATTTGCGTAAATCCTTTGCGAGATCGGACGCACGCGCGTAGCGTTCCTCCCTTTTTTTGGCGAGCGCGCGCCGTACGATCCTTTCGAGTTCTTCGGGTACGCCGCGACAGACTTTCCCGAGAGGCACTGGCTCGCGCTCCAGAATGGCAGCGATACGCTCATTCGGCGTCTTGCCAGGGAAAGGAAGCTGACGGGTGATCATCTCGTAAAGGATTACGCCCAAGCTCCAGATGTCAGTGCGAGCGTCCACGGTCTCGCCGCGCGCTTGCTCGGGCGACATGTATGCAGTTGTTCCAATCACCGCGCCTGTTGCAGTCGTGGACCACGACTGTTCGGAGTGCGGCGTCCGGGTTGGCTCCGCGTACTTGGCAATGCCGAAGTCGAGCACTTTTACGAGGCCATCCGGCCTTACCATAACGTTCTCCGGCTTGATGTCACGGTGGACGATCCTTGCTGAGTGTGCTGCCGCTAGGGCCGCGGCCATCTGGAGGGCGATCTCGAGAGCGTTTGCGACCGACAGTCTCTTGCTGCGCATGCGTCTGCGTAGCGTTACACCCTCTACGTACTCAGTCGCGATGATTGGTTTATCGTTCGCTTCCGCGATCTCGTAGATGGTCAGAATGTTCGGGTGGTTCAGTGTAGACGCAGCCAGCGCTTCGCGTCGAAAGCGGCGGACGCGCTCTGGGTCGGTTGTGAACTGCGGCGAGAGCAGCTTGAGTGACACTCGTCGGTTGAGAAGTGTGTCCTCGGCGAGGAAGATTTCGCCCATGCCTCCTGCGCCGAGTTGTTTTAGAATCCTATAGTGGCCTATGGTCTGACCGGCGTGCGGTCTTGGGGCGTTCTTGAGGATCAAAAGCTTGGCTTCGCCTGATGCGCTCCGCTCCATGAAACCGTTCACTTGGTCATGTACCATAAGTGATTCGATTTCCCGCCGTAAAACCTCGTCGCCGTCGCAAACCTTGCTCAAATAATCCGCGCGCTCGTCGGGTCGACGTTCCAGAGCTGACTCAAAGATCAGGTCAACTTGTCGCCAGCGTTCGCGGTTCATCGCTCTCAGTTTTTCTGAAGCTCGCGGTGGAGGAACGCTTTGGCACGCCTCCATTCGCGAGTCACCGTATCGCTCGAGACACCTAACACTTCGGCGGTTTCCTCGACGCTCAGACCTCCGAAATAACGAAACTCGACGACTTGAGCTTTGCGCTCGTCTAGCTGAGCCAAACTGCTGATTGCTTCATCGAGGGCTACCAACTCGACCGCGCGTTCGTCGGAGATAACGGCAACATCATCAAGCGACATCTTGCGTCGGCCGCCTCCACGCTTTTCATAACCAACCTTGCGGGCGTGATCGATCAGGATACGACGCATGATCGAAGCAGCAATCGCGAAGAAATGAGCACGGTTTTGCCACTGTAGTTGCTTCTGATCTAAAAGCCGTATGTAGGCTTCGTTGACTAAGGCGGTCGTTTGGAGGGTGTGGTCAGGCCTTTCGCGGTTCATATAACGATGCGCAATTTTATGCAGTTCCTTCTCAACTAAGGGGAGCAGCTTGTCGAGAGCAGTCCTGTCGCCTCCACGCCACGCTTCGAGCAAATCAGTAACTTCTGCAGTAGTACTTACAGGTACTGTCATGTTCCACAACGTGCTTTCAACGCATTTGCTTGCACACACGATTGTAACACCTTAATCACACATGAGCTGTGCTCACGATCGAATAGCTCTCTAGCTACCCACGCAAACATCTGCGGTTTTTCCCGCGGATTTCTCGCCTTAGTAGTTGAAAGCACGCAGATGCCAGAGTCTCGCACACGCCGCGAGGAAACCTGAAGAGTATTCATAGGGAGACGGAACCATGCCTACGAGCTGCACTAATAAATCGACCAAGTCATTAGCGAATGATGTTTATCCAGCCAGACGCTTAGCCTCAAAACCATCCAATCTATTTGCGCTAAGATCGTCACTGCTGCTTGCCACTATCATTCTTGCAACAGCACAAGGGAGGGCGCAGTGTCCGGTAACGGAGCTATCCTCTGGCCTCCATTTTCCACTAGGGATCACACAGTCTACTGAAGGCAACCTGCTCGTGTCGGAATCCGGCACGGGTTTGCCAAATACGGGACGCATCTCCATCGTCGATCGCGAAGGCAATCGCCGGACGTTGTTGGATGGTGTGCCTTCGGGAATTAACGATGTCGGCGAACCGTCCGGCCCGGCCGGCCTCTTCATGCGCGGACGCACTCTCTATGTGGTCATAGGAGTTGGTGACTCCTTACTGCCTGGCCCAGTACCAAACCCGAATCTGTCCTCTCCAATCTTCAGCTCGATTCTAGAGATCCACTTCAGCGCTAATGTCGAGAGGAATAATCCTCAGTTTACGCTGACATCCGCTGATCAGCAGGCGCTCGCGGCTGGGCAGACTGTGACGCTCTCGAACGGTGCCGGTGAAAAGGTCATGCTGAAACTGATTGCTAATCTACCAGACTTTACGGCAGACCCGACATCTCCGTCCGGACTCCGCAATACAAACCCTTTCGATCTGGTTGTCGTTGACGATCAGGTTTACGTTACAGACGGCGGCCAGAACGCAATTTGGCAGGTGGCCAGTTCTACTGGTGACTTTTCGACGCTTGTGAGCTTCCCGCAGGTCCCGAACCCACTGCCGATCGGCCCGCCGTTCTTAGACGCCGTTCCAACCGGCATTGCATATACCGATGGCGAGCTTCTGTCCACGCTCTTCAAAGGATTCCCGTTCGTTCCGGACACCGCCGTTGTGGAGCAGGTTGATCCCCTAACGGGCTACCACACCTCATTCATCACCGGACGCACGGCAGCCATCGATGTAGTCGCTATAAAGGAAGGCGACGACACGGATTATTTAGTGCTTCAGTTTGCTTCGGGGCTCTTCCTAAGCGGGCCAGGGCTTCTGCTGCGGTTCGAATCGCCCGATAGTCCGCCGACCGTCCTCGCTGACTGCCTCATTACTCCCACCTCTATGGCGCTCGATGCAAAGACCGGTGCGCTTTACGTGACCGAGCTAGCAACCGCACGTGTTGTAGCGATCCCTGCCGCGCCATAGCCGGAGACGTTCAAGCAAGTCAAGCAGCGGTTCGCTCATGAGGCTTTCTGACACCGCAAACAGATGGAGAGCTTTCACCGGAAATTTGATTCAATCCAGCACAAAGTGTGAAGAACTGACTTCAACATTAATGATCGAAGTGCTATAAAGTGGGCACACAATTTGGCACACAAAAATGTGCTAAACATGCAGTTGAAGCATGGATGCAGTACATGCAGTGCGAATTTTTCTCAGGAAATTTAGTGCTTGTTGACTCTAAAAGAGTTGGCCCACCGTCGAGCACTACCTTGACACGGTAGGGCTCTACGCACATACGTAAAGAGGTTCACATCCTCGTCTGGGAAATCACAAACCTACTAGAATGGTCAATACCCTCTACCTCCCGCCTGAAAATTAATACCGCGCAGAGTTGGTGTTCCACCTTGTTGATTTAATTTGTTGTAAACCTGCTGTAATCTTCCTTGCGCTGTGTGCGGTATACCAACTTGTATTCTGCTCAAACGACTGCTTTTCCGCGCAAAATGCTGGTTTATACTTTGGAAGGCGTTGTATGCAGCGACGAATTCAGGATTCATAACCCCAAGGTCGGCGATCCCGCCCCCCGCTACCAATCAAATCAGCGACTTACGATAGATCTCTCATCGTGCTTAGAAGTTGCGAACCCTACGGACGCATCTTAAGCCTTGTCGCTTGGAGGTTTGGCGTAAAGAAGAATTACAGCAAGATTACAACACTTGAGTCGCCGTAAGTTCACAGTGGCCAGAGTAACCGCAGCGTGAGCTTTTCGGACGCTCTTAAAATCTTTCGGCGATTCTTAAGTTCGATTGTCGGTCATGCCATCACGGATCTCGGAGTAGCCTTGATCTGCCTCAGATATCCCTGTTCATTAGTAGAAATTCTCGCCGATCGTTTTGTTAACCGTGTTTGAATCGGATCCGCGAAGGAATGGATCAACTCACCCGCAAACTGTGGGCGAATTCGTCCAAAGAGCGAAGATGAAGCTGGGCTGTTTGAGAATCGCGTGGTAGTCCGATGCGGCGCACAAGTTCGGCGAATCGCGCGTCGGAGCGCAGGCCCTCAAAAATCGGTTCCACCATCAGGTAGATGAGATTAACTGAGCGTGCGGAGTATGCCTGGTTCAGCCAGTTCAACGCCTGATCTTTATTGCCGCGTCCCATTTCAATAACCGCCATCAAGTAAGGCGAAATATACTTGTGTACCCGTTGCTCTTCTATTTCACGCAACACTTTCAGTGATTCGGCGCGATGGCCTGTCACGCCGTACACGTAGCAGAGATAGGCCTTCTCTTCCACGCTCCCACCGGAAAGAGTCACAGACCGTTGGATTGCTGCAATGGCTTGGTCCGCCTGATTCTCTTTCAGATAGGTCAAGCCCAATAGCCGATGCGGCCGGAAGAGATCCGGGTCGAGCGACACCGCTCTTAGGTATTGTTGTACTGCCTCGTCGTATCGGCCTGCGAAATACAAAATCCATCCCAAGTTGGTCTCGAGATCCAAAGGAGACTCCAACTCGCGCGCTCGTTGGGCTTCAGCGATCGCTTCATCAAAGCGGCCTGTTGCCGCGAGATATTGAGAATGGACGTAATAGTTTTTCGCATAGCTCGAGTTCAACGCTCGCGCACGCCTGTAGTTCTTTTCATAGTCTACCCAATCCCAGTCATAGCAGTACTGAACCAGAGCCATTGACACATATGCCTCGGCAAGGCTTTGGTCCAACTCGACTGCGCGCGTCGCAGCCTGACGCGCCTGGGCAAAGGCTTCAGCGGGTGGAAGCGTGTAATAGGTGCCCAGCGCAACATAGCTGTCGGCCAATCCGGTGTAAGCCAATGCATAACCCGGGTCTTTCTCGATGGCTTTTTTGAAGTAATCGATTCCGATCTGTACCTCGGTCGCCGTAAAGCGACGTTCGTAATAGCGGCCCTTGAGATAAAGATTATAGGCCTCGATGTTTTCCGTTTCGCGCCGCGCGAGATAGCCCTGCTCTACGCGCGTCAGTTTCAAGTTTGAAGCCTCCGCTATTCTCCGGGCGACTTCCTCCTGCACCACGAGCACGTTAGTTGGCTCGAGGTTATAGTGATCGCCCCAGATCTGCGCGCCATCTGAAACTCGCACCAGTTCCGCTTGAACCACCAGTGAGTTGCCGCGCTGCGCCACGGAACCGGTCAACACTGCCTGTACTCCAAGCTCGCGACCGGCCTGTTGCGGATTCATCTCGCGCCCCTGATAACGAGGCATTGTGCTGCGCGCTTTGACTCGAAGTCCGGGCAGCTGCGACAGCTTGTTCACCAGACTTTCGGTGATGCCTTCGCTTAAGTATTGAGCCTGGGGGTCCGTGCTGCCGTTCGCGAAAGGCAACACGGCCAACGACTCGATTGGCGGCTGAGGTCTGGAGAGCCGAAAAATGATAATTCCAGCCAACGATATGAAAAGAACGGCGACGGCAACAACAAAACTAATTCGGTGGCGCTGAATCCATTTGAGGCTGGATTCTCCGGGATACGAAGCGTTCGATGCGGCGTTGTTAATTGCGATCCCGGTCTCGGTAAGAATTCCCGCTGCAATCGCTTTGGGCGGCAGCACCGCTCCGTTGTGCGACTCTTTAACTTCGGCAACAAAGCGATAGCCTCGTCGCGGCACGGTTTCGATGTATTGCGGATGAGTCGAATCGTCGCTCAGAGCTTTCCGCAGGGCAGACATATTTACCGTGAGATTGTTCTCTTCGACGATCGTGTCCGGCCAGAGCTTGCTCATGAGGTCGTCTTTGCTGAGCGCGTGTCCTCGATTGCGAATGAGTAGCACTAGAAGCTCGAAGACCTTGGCGGTTACCGGTACCGGTTCACCATCGCGCGAAAGCAGTCGCTCCGAGACATCGAGGCGAAACGGGCCAAACTCGAAACAGGAACTCTGTTCGGGAACTACTCTGAGAAATATCTGCTGCGGATTCATTACCCCCGCCTTTTTAGCAAATCTTTAGGAAATATTTAGCCGTCCTCTTAAGGACAAGCTTACCGTTTCAGGGGGATATTTTTGCGCGAGCCTCGTGAGGAACCGTTATCGCAACCGATGCGATTAGAGCGCGCTGATCTTAGTACGAACGGTTGGCTTAGGCAACGACAGTGTGGAGACGTTAGGAGCAACAATGAAGATTCGAAATCAGTTATCGGGATTGTCGCCTGAAGCCATGATCGCAGCAAAGGAAGGAGACCTGTCGTGAGAATCAAATCTACTTGTCGCACGCTTTTTACCAGGTTGGCAGTGTTGGCGCTGATTGTTGCATCTTTGTTCCAGCTGACAACGCAAGCCAAGACAACCAACGCCGCAGCTGCGCAGTCGTCCAACACGGGCGACGATGGACTCATCTCGTTCTGGGATTTGAACTCAATCGGCCTTGCACCAGGCGACAGTTTAGTCGCCACTTTGTTTAACGCGGCTGTGCCTGGGCAGCCGGCGGGACAGCCCACCCTCGGTGAGCCGATCACCTGGACTTATAGGGTCTCTAACACATCTGGCAGTGTCATCCTCGAGCGCAGTGTTGACGTACCTGCGAATCAATTTCAATCGATTGTTGTCACTTACGACGAACTGACGATCGATGGCGAACGCGATACGGGCCGCAAGCAAGTCGGCGTATGCAACCAGCTCCGGACGCCACCGCTTTGGGGTCTTCAGCAGCGCGCGGTCGCCACGCTTGAGTTGGTTGACAGCGCGGGCAGAACTCGGGTGGC
>DASYRR010000182.1:0-24734 GCA_036004125.1 Pyrinomonadaceae bacterium
GATGCTCGAGATTCGCTGTACCAAAGCGGTGACAAGTCCCCGCACTCCAAGGAGACGCCGATATTTCTAAGGCAAAGCTTCAATCAATCGGTCCACATCATCCTCATTATTGAAAAAATCCGTCGCCACGCGAATCCCTTGAGGCTTTTCAGTAACCAGAATCTTTTTCTCTGCCAGTGACGAAACTACCTGCGCCGGATTTTCGACGCCAACGAGAGTTTCAGCCGATCGATAGCTTTCGTTAGCAAGCGGCGACAACACTTTCCATCCAGCCTCGGTCAACCTACCAGTCAGATATCGGTTCAGTCCGAGAGCCCGTTCCTCGATTGCCGCGATACCGACTCCCTGCATCATCTCCACGGAAGCGCCCAGGGCAAAGATCCCTGCAAAATGCGGACAGCCGAGTTCAGCTCTGGCAGACACATCATGACGCAAGTGCACTTCGTTGTTTCGATCGCCATAAGGGTCCTGGACACTTAACCAACCAATCGTTCGCGGCATGGAGCGGTCCAGAATCTCTCTGCTGATATAAACGAAACCTGAGCCATAGCCGGAAAGCAACCATTTGTGACCTGTCGAACAAAGCGCGTCGATCTTCATTCGCTTCACGTCGATCGCGAACGCGCCCGCGGCCTGGCTAGCGTTTACAACCAGAGCATGCTTGCCTTTGATCTCACCCAATTCCTCAAGATGAGATCTGAAGCCATTGGAATATTGGACATAACTAATCGAAATGATTCCAGTGCGAACGTCCATCGCATTCTTCAGAGCATCAGGACTGACGACACCGCTGATGGACTTAACAATGTGGACCGGAATCCGACGGTGCATCCACGGAATCGTGGTAACGGGAAATTCGAGGTCATTCGAAATTACTTCCCCGTGTTTCTCCAATGCATCAACTATCAGATTCATCCCGCTTGAGGTATTGGTCGTGAGTCCAATCTCGTCAGGCTCTGCATTGATGAAAGCTGCGACTTGAGCTCTGACTTGTTCTCGTCGAGCAAGCCAGTGATCCCAATGCACATCACCATCGTCCATCATCTTTTGGTAATAGTTAGTGGCCGCTTGTTGCGTTGAGATTGCTAACGGACCAGCAGCGGCAGTGTTGAGGTAGATAGAGCGAGACGTGACGGGAAATTGTTTGCGGATGTCCGACCAATTGATCATCTTTGACTCACAGCCTCAAACCACAACGTACTAAACGGCGGCAAATCGATCCCAACCGAATACTCCCGCCCCATACTCGGGACATGCTCAGCTATAATCGACTCGCTAATGCCACTCCCGCTCCCGGAATACTCTTTGTCATCTGTATTAATTAACAATCGGTATTCCCCTTCATGAGGCAACCCCAACCGGTAATCCTTCCTCGGTAACGCAGAAAAGTTTCCCACACAAATCACTTCCGGTCCGGCATCACACTTCCTAAGAAAAGCCACAATGTTCTCCATTGCATTGTCGACATCAATCCATTCAAATCCTGAAGGCTCACTGTCAGATTCCCAGAGCGACTTCCTAAAGCTGTAGACACGATTCAGATCGCGCATCAATTTCTGCACCCCGGCGTGTAGACCATCTTCAAGCAGGTGCCAGTCCAAACTCTCCGTTTCCGTCCATTCCCTCCACTGGCCAAACTCGCCGCCCATAAACAATAGCTTCTTTCCCGGATGCGCCCACATGTATGCACACAGTGCGCGGAGGTTCGCAAACTTCTGCCTTTCTGTTCCCGGCATCTTGTTCAGCAGCGATCCCTTCATGTGAACTACTTCATCATGAGAAAAAGGAAGAATAAAGTTTTCACTCCACGCGTATAGCAAGCCAAAAGTCAGCGCGTTGTGGTTGCCGGCACGAAACAGCGGGTCCGTTTGAAAATACTTCAGCGTGTCGTGCATCCAGCCCATGTTCCACTTGAAATCGAAACCCAGACCACCCGCATAAACTGGTCTACTCACTGCGGGCCAAGACGTTGATTCTTCGGCAATCATAATCGTGCCGGGACAAGCGCGGTGGGTAACTTCATTTAGTTCTTTCAAGAACGATATTGCTTCCAGGTTTTCGCGACCGCCGAACTTGTTTGGAATCCACTCCCCTTCTTTGCGACTGTAGTCGAGATAAAGCATTGAAGCTACCGCATCAACGCGCAGGCCATCGATGTGAAATTCTTTGAACCAGTACAGCGCGTTCGCAATTAGAAAATTCCGTACTTCGCTTCGTCCGTAGTTGAATATATAGGTTCCCCAATCGGGATGTTCACCTTTGCGCGGGTCGAGGTGCTCGTAGAGTGCTGAACCGTCGAAACGCCCCAGGGCAAACGCATCCTTGGGAAAGTGCGCCGGCACCCAATCCATAATCACGCCGATGCCCCGCTGATGAAGGTGATCGACCAAGTAACGAAAATCGTCTGGTGTGCCGTAACGCGCGGAAGGGGCATAGTAGTAGCTGACTTGATAGCCCCACGACGGACCATACGGGTGTTCCTTCAACGGTAGAAACTCAACGTGGGTGAAACCAATGTCTGAAACGTAGTTCCCCAGGGCTTCCGCCATTTCACGATAACTAAACGGGCGGTTCTGTTCCTCAAGTTTCCGGCGCCAGGACCCAAAATGAACTTCGTAAATCGAAAGTGGTTTACGAAAGTGTTGACTTACGCCACGCAACTTAAGCCATCGAGAATCTTGAAATTTGAAGTTGGGCTCGAAAACAATTGATGAAGTATTCGGGGGAACCTCAGCAAACTGACCGTACGGATCAGCTTTCAGAAACGGCAATCCGCGACGAGTCCGGATTTCGAATTTGTACAAAGAACCAGCTGGCAAGTCTGGGATAAACAACTCCCAAACTCCCGAGCCCCACAACATACGCATCTGATGGAAGCGACCATCCCAGCCGTTGAAATCACCCACAACACTCACGCCTGATGCATAGGGTGCCCATACTGCAAAAGCAACTCCACTGACGCGACCGATCTTGGTAATGTGTGCACCGAGTCGCTTGTAGATCTCTTCGTGTCTACCTTCGCCGAATAGATGCAGATCGAGCTCGCCAATCGTTGGTGGATAAGAATAAGGATCGCGAATCGTTGCTACCTGTCCGTTAGAAAAGTGTACTTTCAGTTTATATGACGTGGACTTTGTATTGCTCGGAATCGAAAGTTCAAACAATCCAGGATCGCGGGTTCTGGCCATTGCTCGCGGTCGCGTCGAGCCAAGCACTAGTTCGACCGCGGCGGCACCGGGTCTAAATACACGATAGGTTTGTTCGTCACCGTCAGTGTGCACGCCGAGCAGTTGGTGTGGGTCATTGTGGCGAAGCGACAGAAAGCGATTTATGTCTGCTTGAAGTTGCGCGGACGACGATGCCTTTGCCGAAACGGCGGGCGGTTTCTTAGAAACACGCTTGCGAGTGGTTTTCTTTGGTGCGGTCTTCGCCATTAAGTGATGATGGTCGACCCGGCTCTGGTGCAGACTCTCTGTGCGGCTACTGACCTTTATCCAAGTTGCAGTCGAGCCTCAGCGCTAGCGAATCGCAAAAAGATTTCCGCGCCATTTCCCTTCGTGGAATCATTGCTCTTAGCCGCAGCCATCATTTCCAGAAACCTTGTTTGTGGCGTGTCAAATCCGATCTGATTCTGTAATTCAATCAGACGTGCGGCGTAGCGCATGATTTGTATGGTCTCAATCCCTGCTAGATCGGAAAAGAACCAACCGCAACTGGTAAACATCAGCAGCGAATTTCGTTGGATCTCCAAAAGCGTACGCGCGCGCGAAGCAGCGTCTGGAGTAAGCTCGTATTTCTGATGGGCGCGCAGAAATTCTGACCATGATTCAGGTTTCAACAGCACATTCACATATGCATTCCGAGCTTCCCAGGGATCCTGAAACAAATCGGCGCCTGCATCTTCGAAGTGGCCTGCCGCGTCATCCCGGAGTAAGTTCAACGCTGCTCGAAGTGGTTCACGCCAGCTTTGTTTCCAACCAACTTCTCCACCCGTGTGACAACCACAATCTCGCGCCCAACGACCGACACCGTGTCCACAACTCCAGGACGTGCCCTCGTTCAAAGGACCGAGATTCAACTCAACTTCCACTTCCGGTTGATGTCGATCCAGGTATTCGCCATAGTTGGTAATCCAGAATCCCGCTTCTTTTGCCTCAATTTCCAATGCATGTGCCAAACAGAGATCGCCAAACTTAAAGTGATGTCCGTAAGTCTCGCCGTCGGTTGCCACGTTTATTAGCTGAGCGTTCCGAGCTGCCTGAACGAACCCATTCACCAGTCCACGACTTGAACTCAGTGCACTCTCGAAGGCTATCGATCGCGCCAATCCACCGTGATAGAAAAACACAGCGATTGAACGACCTGAATGATCTTTATGCGAGTATCGATACGCGGGAGTTGTACCGATAGCTCCGGGCAGCACTGCGGTCCAGGGTTCGGCTACTGAGGAGCGAATGCGTCCAGCCTGTTCTGGAGCAAGAATCACGTAGCGCATGCCTTGTTCTATTAGCGCCGATAACGTTTCGTCGTTGCAGGCAGTTTCGGGCAACCAAAGAGATTCGGGTTCTCTGCTAAACCGAAAACGGAAGTCCTCAATCCCCCAAATAATCTGAGTCAGGCGATCCCTGGGATTACACAGCGGCAGTATTGCGTGCCCATAAGCCTGGGCGATCGCGTTTCCATGACCTGATCTAAGACCTGCACTTTCTCGATCGGCGGCGAGTATTCGTTCGTAAGTACGCGTCTGGTGTTTGGCAAGCCAGGAGAGCAACGTAGGACCAAAGTTGAAACTGATATTCCGGTAGTTATTAATTACTTCGTTATCGCCTCCAATGTGCGCAAAAGCATTTGGGCCGTAACATTCACTATGGATGCGTTCGTTCCAATCGTGGTATGGCGCAGCACCAGGTTGGACTTCGATTTCACCGGTCCAGGGGTTCTCGCGCGGAGGTTGATAGAAATGTCCATGGATGATTAGTGCAGTCATTCGATGAAGAGGTTAACACCACAAACTCACACAGATAAATCAAACATGATGGAACATAACTTCTCTTAATCAGCGTGCATCCGTTCAATCCGTGGCAAATTCAAGGCAAGGTGTGCCGCACCCAGCAGCCCGGCGTTATCACCACACTCAGCCGGCTTAATCTGAATGTCCTGCGCGAGTGACGGAAAGGCTCGTTTCCTGATCTGCTCGCGCATCGGTGGTTCAAACACATCCCACGCGTTAGCTACACCCCCACCGATTACGATCACCTCTGGCCCAACGATATTGATGAGATTCACTAAACCCACTCCCAGATAATCGCCAACTCTCTCGAAAATCTTGAGCGCGAGTTCGTCTCCCAATTTGGCTGCGTCGTAAACTTCCCTGGCAGTCAAACCTCGATCGCGCACAATTGTGTTCGGATAACTGCTCAACGATTCCCGCGTCATCCTGACTATTGCCGTCGCTGACGCGAACATTTCGAGGCAACCGATGTTGCCACACTTGCACTGCGGTCCACGAAATGGATCAACTGTCGTGTGCCCCAATTCTCCTGCAGAACCTTCTGTACCGCGCCAGAGTTTTCCCTCCAGTAAAATCCCACCTCCGACGCCCGTTCCGAGGGTGATGCAAATAACGTTGCGTGCGCCCCGCGCCGCCCCCAGCCACATCTCTCCGACCGCAGCCGCGTTTGCATCGTTCTCGAGAAACACGGGTATTTGTAGTCTTTCCTCTAGGGCGTGCTTTAATCCAAAGTGATCCAAAGATGGCAGGTTGGGAGCTTGAACAACGATTTTATTCGATTTGTCGACGGTCCCCGGTACGACAACCGAGGCTCCGACGATTGCATTGATTTGGGATAAGGTGAGTTCCTGAGCAGCTTTGACCAGGGCGTCGACAATACAGTTAGCTTTATCGCTGATCGGCGTAGCTCGCTTAAGCTGAGACTGGATTTTGCCCGTTTCGTCGATGAGCGCAGCTCGCAAATGCGTACCACCTAAATCGACAGAAAGAATAAGACGTGTAGCAGATTCATCACTCATCGATTGTCGCAATCCCATTGTCGTTAATCGCCTGATCGAGGCAGATCTCTTTCGTCATCTTCGGACAATCCCGCCCAGCCTGTTCTATTTAGATTCCAAATCATCAGCGTTCCGGAGCCAGCCGCCAGTACCAGCAGTACCAGCGCTTTTCCCGACCCACCAAAAATGATCTCTCCGATCGCAAATAGCGTTGAATACACCAACACAACTCCCAGCAACCAGTTCAACAGGTTCGGAAGAATCTCTCCAGTTCGCTCCTGGAGTCCGGCAACTGTCGCAACTGGTCTCCACCCACCTCCTGCGGGTCTAACCCTTCGATAAAAACTCGTCAGTTTTGACATTGGCTCTGGTGCGGTAATGAAGGTTGCCACCAACCAAACTACAGTTGTCACTCCAACTGTGATCAGAATCTGTTGCGCGAAACCTTTGGGCGTGGAAGCATCAAAAATCTCAAATTGACGAAGACTCAGCGAAACGATCAGTGCAGAAGCCATTGCCGCAACTTCGGACCATGCGTTGATGCGCCACCAGTACCAGCGAAGAATGTAAACGAGTCCGGTCCCAGCACCCAACGAAAGCACAAGCTCCCAACCGCTGGTGATACGGTTCATGTAGTAGGTCACAACAATCGACAATAGGACAATCAGAAGAGTTGCGACGCGCGAAGCAAAAACGTAGTGCTTCTCGCTCGCATCCTTGCGGACAAAGCGACGGTAGAAATCGTTGATGACATAGCTAGCGCCCCAGTTCATCTGAGTTGATATTGTGCTCATGTAGGCGGCGGCAAAGGAGGCGAGCAGTAAGCCGCGAAAGCCAATCGGCAGGTAATCGTTCATGACCTGCACGTAACCAAATGCGGCGTCGGGCTTGCCGGTCTCCGGATTAAGAGTAGTTCCGTTGTAAAGGACCATTGAACAGAGCGCAACAATAATCCATGGCCAGGGCCGCAGCGCGTAGTGTGCGATGTTGAACCAAAGGGTTGCGAGCAATCCATGCTTTTCATTCTTCGCTGAGAAGATCCGTTGTGCGACATAACCACCACCGCCGGGCTCGGCACCCGGATACCACGAAGCCCACCAATTCACACCAAGGTAAACAGCGAGGGTTAGCAGCGGAAGCATCCACATCGCGGAACCATCGGGCAATAACTTGATCGCGCCCCCGACACCAAAGGCTTCGGTGGAACCGACGGGGGTCACTGTTGTAAGTCGAGTCTTGAGGTTGGCTAATCCACCAACCGCATTTACCGCAAACACAGCCAGGGCAATGGATCCGACCATTGCAATCACAAACTGCACCGCATCGGTAACCACCACTCCCCAGAAGCCTGACAAGATTGAATAGATAAACGTGATTCCCAAACACAAGGCTAGTGCTTGCCATTTGGCCAATCCCAGTGTGCCGCTGAGAACTTTGGCCATGCCAAGGTTCACCCAACCCATAATGATCAGGTTGATCGGAAAACCGAGATACAACGCACGAAAACCGCGCAGGAACGCTGCAGGTTTTCCCGAGTAACGCAATTCGACAAATTCGACGTCGGTCATCACGCGAGCTCGTCGCCAAAGCCGGGCAAAGAAGAAAACAGTCAACATGCCGCTCGCCAACATCGACCACCAGAGCCAATTGCCCGCTACCCCGTTCTTAGCAACCATCTCGGTAACGGCGAGTGGGGTATCGGCCGCAAAGGTAGTTGCGACCATCGAAGTTCCGGCAAGCCACCATGGCATTGAACGATCAGAAAGAAAGTATTCCTCGGTGGATTTCCCTGCACGACGCGCATAATAGAGACCGATCAAGAGCGACATGACAAAGTAAGCGCTAATGATTAACCAGTCGATTGTAACTAGCTTCACGTTAGGAGTTCTCCGATCGTGGAAGAGTCATCCAAGCAAAAGATCACGTGTGCGACGACTGTGATCGAGCGCTCATTAACATCGGCATTGAAGGAAGGTGACTCGTAGAACGGGAGTGATCACAAGGCATCGAAGGTAATCTGTCAAGTAGGTTTCTCGATCAAGGGCCGAATTAGTCCAGGTTGATACCAGTTATTTGACTTAATGAGCGTAATCTGCGAAATCTGTGGCTGCTTCTCCGAAACATCTGAATGCGAATCATTGGCTTACTACTTGGCGTCGCCCTAATCGCCACGATCCTTTGGGATACGTTCGAGACCATTATTCTGCCGCGCAGAGTTACTCGACGCGTTAGACTGACCAGTCTCTTCTATCGTTCCGCGTGGAAACCAAGTTTTTTCCTAGCAAGAACAATTAAAAATGGGCGACGACGAGAACAAGTGCTAAGCCTTTTTGGTCCACTCTCGCTTTTCGTCTTGCTGGGCATCTGGGCTGTCGCACTCATCCTTGGTTACGCTCTTATTTTCTGGGGGAGCAAGTCCCTACTCGTTTCTGGAAGTGAACCCGTCACGTTCTGGACTTATGTGTACTTAAGCGGCGTGACATTCTTCACACTCGGTTATGGTGACGTGTCGCCAGTCTTACCCTTTGGCAGACTTCTCTCTGTCGTGGAAACGGCGAATGGCTTCGGACTCTTTGCTGTGGTCATTAGTTACCTGCCCGTGCTTTATCAATCGTTCTCAAGACGTGAGGCCAGCATTTCCCTGCTCGATGCCAGAGCCGGCTCGCCGACTAGCGCAGTGGAATTGCTACGACGCCATTACTTAGATGGACATTTCCAAGAGCTGAAGATTCTGTTGGGCGAATGGGAAAGATGGTCTGCAGATCTACTCGAGAGCCATCTATCGTACCCGGTGCTCTGTTATTTTCGATCGCAGCATGACAATCAATCCTGGTTGCGGGCATTGACTACAGTGCTTGATACATGTGCGCTCGTCATGGTCGGTTTGAAAGACGGCCCAGCGTGGCAAGCGCGAATGACATTTGCTATGACTCGTCACGCTGTCGTCGATATAGCGCAGGTATTGAAAACCAAACCAAGCAGAATAGAATCTTGTTCAAATCGACTTAGTGCGACTGAATTGATTCGAGCTCAAACTATTCTGGGGCAAAGTGACATTGCGCTCTTGTCTACGGATGTTGAGCAGCGCTTAAGTGAGCTGCGTCAGATGTATGAACCATATGTCTTTGCGCTGTCTGTTCAGCTACTAATGCCATTACCGCCATGGATACTGCCGGAGGACGCAATTGACAACTGGAAGACGAGTGCCTGGGGAAGGATTCAGTGATTACCTTGAGTAGCCCTATGAGACACTTTTGGACACCTTGGATCTGGATTGTTATGCTCGCCGCAATCCTCATCACCACAGGAAGACCAACTCAAATGTCCAGCAACCAAAACCAGGGAGCAGCATCGCCCACGCGAAAACGTGCACACGAACTGGGAATCAAAGTAGGCATTCTGCCAACGGGTGATCTAAATGCGATCACCGATGTGAGCGGAGTATTGGTTGGCCAAACGACAATCGTTCGCGGCGACAACATCCGAACCGGTGTTACTGCAATACTGCCGCACAGCGGAAACTTGTTTATTGAGAAGGTCCCTGGGGCCGTATATGTTGGGAACGGCTTCGGAAAGATTGCAGGCGCCACTCAAGTGAATGAGCTTGGCGAAATCGAAACGCCAATCCTGCTAACCTCAACACTTGCTGTGCCCAAGGTTGCAGATGCTGTCCTCGACTATGTGCTCGCACTTCCTGGAAACGAGAAGGTGCAGTCTGTGAATCCATTGGTGGCCGAAACCAATGATGGTTACCTCAACGATATTCGAGGCAGACACATCACTCGCGAAGACGTCTTAGCTGCAATCAAGAATGCAAAAAGTGGAATGGTCGATGAAGGTTCGGTCGGGGCAGGCACCGGGACGGTCGCATTTGGTTTCAAAGGTGGCATTGGGACTTCCTCTCGCAAACTGCCACCCAACCTCGGTGGTTTTACGATTGGAGTCCTTGTTCAGACGAACTTCGGTGGCGTGTTGACTATCAATGGCGCCCCAGTCGGAAGAGAACTCGGTCGTTACTATCTCAAGGACGAACTCACTCAACCGGGGTCACCGGCGGCAGATACCGCCAAGCCCAACAAAGAAAGCGACGCCGATGGTTCGATCATCATCGTCATCGCGACCGATGCTCCGGTTGATTCCAGAAACATACGCCGGATAGCCGCGCGGGCAATTATGGGGCTGGCGAGAACCGGAGCTGCCGGAAGCAATGGCAGTGGCGACTACGCAATCGCGTTTTCTACCGCAACAGACGTTCGTATCCGTCAACTCTCACAAGCTGACCGATACAATCCAGGGAGTATTAAATCGCTGACGAACGATGCCATGTCTCCTCTGTTTCTTGCCGTAATCGAAGCCACCGAAGAGGCTATCTATAATTCGCTCTTCAAGGCCACAACCACTACCAGCAGAGGTCACACAGTCGAGGCCCTTCCTCTTGATCGGACCATCGACATACTTCGTAAGCATGGTCTCGCTACTAGTACCAGGTAGTTGGTCTATCACGACAAGGTCACGGTGGTCTAACCTTTTCATATTAGGTGAACAGCTCGTTTGACACTCATATCGGTGCTGCTTAGAATCGCGCTGTACCCTGGAACTACCAACGCCCCGTTGCCCCCCAAGGTTCAGAAACTCTTTACGAGGAGCAAAGAACGTGAAACTGAATGTTCGTGTCAATCGAAAGCGACCGGAATCTATGACCAGGCAGATCCGGGAGCAGCTCAATGCGTTGATTGATGCAGGCTCGTTAGCTGTTGGCACTCTTCTTCCGAGTGAACGAGAACTTGCAAATACGTTGAAGGTCGCGCGCAATGTTGTACGAGGCGCCTATGAACAATTGATGGATGCTGGAAAGTTGCGCAGCGAAGGTCGTAAGGGAAGAACGGTTCGAGGAGGTGGCGGCAAGAAGAAAGCAGCGAAGACCAGCCGTAAATCATCAGCTAAGGCTCGGAAGAAATAAATGATCGCGCTAAACCTTCCGGTTTTTTTCGCCCGGCTATCAAAGGCTTAGCCATCTCACTCTCGCGTGAGCGCCCCACGACCGAGTGAGAGAATCTCATTTTTGATCCCATTCCGCTCTGCTAAAAGCCGCACAAAGAACCGTCTTCGCATCAGAAAGAAAGTCAAGACTCTCAGTCCGCCCAACGACTTGTCCAGCTGTTCGTAAAACAATATCGCGACATAACCGCAAGCGGGCATGACAAGCAAGGCTCCGGCAGCGGCAATCCAACCCAGGCCTAGATAGAGAACAATCCCAACTACTATCCAGGTCACAGGAAATAGCAACATCGCTGAGATGATCTTGATTGTCGAGATGACGTCCTCAGAATTCCGGTAAAACTTCGTTGCCAGATAGCCACCGAGGCGATAAGCGGGAAAGTGCACTACAGTACCCACAAGCGCCGGTACCAGCATCACCAGAAAAACGATTGACTGCTTTAGTATCGCCCAAAACACATTGACGGTTGACGATGGAGGGGCGAGTTCATCCAAGTCGAAACCCGCCTGTTTCAATTCCTCCTCAAATCGAATCATTCGAAGTTCGAGTCGACGCAATCGCTCCGGTTCGCTACGCTGCAAAACCGAATACGCTTTGCTAAAACGCTGCTGAAGGTGTAGCTCATCAGTCAGACTTTCGTTCCCACTCGCGTCTAGTGCCGACGAAAAGATTCGCTCGGCGCGAGAAATTGATTGCAGAGCTTCGTTCTTCTCGGCATCCAGAATCACTTCGCGTAGCGCTTTTTCAATCCGTTGGGAGAGTTCGCGAACGGCTTCGCGCGGTGGGTTACCATGAACGTCCAGCTCGACGGCCTCAACCACAAATGGCTTTCCGAAATAGAGCAATGCCGAACTTCGAAAACTGGTTTTTGAAGTGTAGTAGAGACCAGCGGGGACGATCTGGAGATTACCGACTTCACCAGTGGAAACCGCCGCGAGTGCGATTCTGGCAGCGCCCGTCTTGATTGGTTTTAGTCCCGGCTCATCGTGGGATACGCCTTCGGGACAGATGCCGATGGTTCCGCCCTGGGCCAGTAGTTTCCGCGCGGCGATAAAAGTCTCCTGGTTCTTCGAAACGTCCTCTCCTTCGTCCTGACGTCGATAGACCGGTAGTGAATCGATTGCCCGTACCAGATAACCAAGCACGGGCATACGAAACAATGGGGCCTTTGCCAGAAAGGAAACTCTGCGGGGTGCCAGACAAAGTAGGAAAACAGGGTCGACCAGGGCATTTGGATGATTGAGGACGAAAATTACCGGAGTATCGAGGGGGACATGCTCGAGGCCAGAAACCTCGATGTGTTTAAAGTAAATTCTGAGCGCTAATCTAACGAGCGCAACTATGATTCGACGGATCATGGGAAACGCGGAAAGATCGGCGGCAGAGTAACATGAACGCAGGAAATGTCCGATAAACTTCAGTTTGTCGATAGTGGCGTATAAAGGCGCTTAGGATCACTAAGGTGCGTGTTAGGCGACCGACGACAAACTGAAGTTTATCGGATATTCCTGAATCGACGTAGATTTGTGCCTCGCCTTTCTCATCGTCCTTCCTACGTGGCCCGGCGTCCAGTTTGATGTAATAATAAGTTCGCTTTCCCAAACAGATCATAAATCCACTATCCGAGGAATATTTATGAAGCGCTTTGTTCTGCTCGTTGCAGTCCTTCTGTTTGCTGCCACTTCAATAGCAACCGCTCAAACTCGTACTTACACGATCGAAGACCTGCTGAAAGTGCGGCGCGTCGGCGACCCGCAGATTTCACCCGACGGTAGTCGCGTTGCCTTCACAATCGGTGACGTCAACTACGCCGCAAACCGAGTCGTGACGCAAATCTATGTTATGTCACTTGAGGGCGGCAATCCCAAACAACTCACAAACGGTCAAAGCTCTTCATCCGCCCCGCGCTGGTCGCCTGATGGAAAGAAGATCGCTTTTGTAACCGGCAGTCAGCTTTGGACGATGGATAGCGATGGCGACAACAAAGACCAGGTCACAAAAATCTCAACTGGCGCCGCCGCACCGGTGTGGTCTCCAGATGGGAAGTGGATCGCTTTTACTTCAGAAGTGCATCCGGATTGTAACGACGATGATTGCAACAAGAAAAAAGACGAACAGGCCGAAGCGAACAAGGTGAAGGCTCACATCACGACTCGCCTGCTGTTCAAGCACTGGGATGAATGGCGCGACGTGAAACGAACTCATGTGTTCGTAGTCTCAAGCAAAGGCGGGACCGCTCGAGATATGACTCCCGGGGACTTCGACTCGCCACCCTATGCTGCTGCCAGCGGTGTCGACTTCGCTTTTTCGCCTGATTCGACTGAGATTGCTTACATACGAAATCCCGACAAGGTTGAGGCAGTCTCTACAAATAGCGATATCTTTGTGATGCCTCTCAGTGGTGGCCAACCAAAAAACATAACGGTCAATAATCACGGTTATGACGCTGGACCAATCTACACTCGCGATAGTCGTTACATAATCTATCGATCCCAGGCAACAGCTGGCTTCGAAGCGGATCGCTGGCGTTTGATGTCATACAACCGTGCAACCGGTGCAAGCACTGAATTGACACGGGGCTTTGATCAGCAAGTTGAGGAAGTCGCTCTTTCCCCAGACGGCAACTACGCGTATTTCACGGCGGGCGAAAGAGGCAAGTCGCCAGTATTTCGTGTGCCGTTAGGCGGTGCTCAACCACAAAAGATGGTTGCAAATGTTTTTGCAACAAACCTGAAATTGACGCCCGACGGCAAGAAGCTTGTTTTCGCCAGCAGTTCTCTTTCGTCTGGGCCTGAGATCTACATCGCGAACGCTGACGGTACTGGTGTCACTGCCCTGACCTCAGCGAATTCAGAACTAATGAGTCAGGCTAACTTGAAAGTGGCTGAAGAGATTGAATGGACAGGAGCTCTCGGAAAAAAGATCCATGGCTTCGTTGTAAAACCCAACAACTTCGATGCCAGCAAGAAGTATCCGCTACTGGTTTTGATTCATGGCGGTCCGCAAAGTGCCTGGAACGATAGCTGGAGTTATCGTTGGAACTCGCAGGTATTTGCGAACGCCGGCTATGTTGTATTCCAGCCAAATCCGCGCGGCTCGACTGGTTATGGACAGCAATTCGTCAATGAGATTAGCGCCGACTGGGGCGGGAAAGCCTATATCGACGTCATGAATGGCGTAGCCGATGTTCTTCGGCGGAGTCCTTACATTGATCGAACCAACATTGGAGCGGCTGGAGCAAGCTATGGCGGTTACATGATCAATTGGATCGAAGGCCATAACAATGATCCACGTTTCCGTTTCAAAGTGTTGGTTTCACATGATGGAGTCTACAACCTCACAAGTATGTACGGCGCAACGGAAGAGCTTTGGTTTCCGGAATGGGAATTCAAAGGTACGCCGTGGACCAATCCAACGATGTACGACCGTTGGTCACCACACAAGTTCGTTAACAACTTCAAAACGCCAATTCTGATCATTCATAGTGAGTTGGATTATCGAGTGCCGATGGGCGAGGGACTCCAACTGTTTACAGCCGTGCAGCGCAAAGGTATCGATTCGAAGCTGCTAGTTTTTCCAGACGAAGGCCACTGGGTACTGAAGCCACAGAATTCGAATCTTTGGTATCACACTGTGATTGATTGGGTGGATAAATACTTGCGGTGAAGGAGTTGAATCAGTTTGATTTAGCAAACTCAAGGGTCTAGCCTGTGCCCATCGACCGTCTCTCCATCCGTTCTCGCCCATCTGGCCAACCAGTCATGCATCAAAACTGGGGCAAGCTGCTCTTCATGCACTGGCGCATCGATGCCGCTCTTCTGCAACCATTGATTCCGCCAAGTATTGAGATTGACCTCTTTGATGGCTCGGCTTGGATTGCGATCGTTCCCTTCACAATGTGGGACATTCGTGCCTTTCCACCTTACGGGCGCGCTCTGCCGGGGTTGAGTGCGATGCACGAACTCAATGTCCGCACCTATGTTGTCTTGCATGGAACGCCAGGAGTCTGGTTCTTTTCGCTCGACTGTAATAGCGCTGCCGCTGTCTTTGGCGCTCGCACTTTCTATTACCTGCCCTATTACAACGCTGACGTAACTCTCGAGCAGGAAGGCTCCTCGATTAACTACTCACTCACGCGTGCAGATAAACCAGCGGCCACGTTTTGCGCCTCCTGGAACATTGGTCATCCACTTCCGACATCCACACCAGACTCACTCGAATTCTTTCTGACCGAGCGCTTCTGCCTATTCACCGAACACAAGGGTAAGCTTTATCGCTCCCGAATCCATCACCAGTCATGGCCGCTGCAAACAGCGACTCTCGATTCGCACTCTTCTACGATGATTGAGGCCCTCAACCTTCCCGAGCCATCAGACGCACCACTGCTTCACTACGCTGAAGAGATCAGCGTCGATATCTGGAGGCTCGAGAGGCAATAGCAACCCTCACCTTTAGTAGGCTGATTAAATGAATTGGGCGCCTCCTTGGAGTGCGGGGACCTGTCACCGCTTTGGTACAGGGCGTTGTAGATTTTGAGATTCGCTGTACCAAAGCGGGGACAGGTTCCCGCACTCCAAGGAGGCACCCAAGCTAGCTAATCAGGTTACTAAAGGAAAGATCGACAATCACAGGTAGATGGTCCGAACCGATTTTCGGGCCGATTTGCAATCGATCAACCTGCACATCATCGCTCACCAAACAGTGGTCGATCGGTAATCTAAGAAAAGGCGGCAGAGGCATTGGCCAACTAGTGCCGAGTCCAAATCCCAATCTTGCATCACGCAAATCTGAGCTGCGAATGAGGGTCGTGAAATATGGTGACCACATCGTTGTGTTCAGATCTCCTACTAGAACCTTCGCTCCTTTGATTGAGTTTAGCAACCTAGCCGCTTCGCGAAATTGGAGATTGCGATTCTTGAATTTCGTGGGGGTTATTGGCGTCGGCGGATGCATTGCCAAAACCGATATGGGTTTTTCGTTAATATTCAGGCGCGCCAGGATTGCAACATGCGTTGAGGAATCGAGATTTAGAACTTGGCTGTCTGCAAACGCATGACGGCTGAAGACGGCCATGCCGGCACCTCCCGGGAGCGAGACAATCTCCCAAAAGGGATAGGCTGCTCGCAGGAGTTTGGTTTGTTCTGCCCACTCATCAGTTACTTCCTGGAGGATCACCAGGTCGGGATTGTTTGTAGAAACCAGCTGGAGCACCGCCGCGTAGTTAGTATTGTTCTTTAAGACATTTACATGAAGTAATCTCAACTGCGTGGACGAAGGCTGCTCGTCCCTTTTTGCCTGAGGACCGAAGTACAGCACAACGTAGATCACATTAATCAGCACGCACATAATTGCAATGGGAACGAACTTCCACGACTGAAACGCACTTAACACGATGACGCAAGTGATGCCCAACAGCACGTATTGCAATCTGAAATGGGTAGCGAGTTCGAGGTAGAGATGCTTACCGAATTGACTCGCCAGAGTCATGACCACGATGGTCGTAAGGACTGCAAGTGTGGATCTATAGACTAGCTGCGAAGAGACCACCTCGAGAAGGAACATACGCGTCAGTGATGTTATTCAGGCCTCTCAGGAGGCGGCACTACCGCTACAAAGTCTTCGACAAATCGCTGAGCATAGCTGTCTAACAATTCGTTCACTCGATCAAGTTTCGGCGATCGAACGATCAATCCAGCGTGATGACGTTTTTTGACTCGATAAACGATCTCCGGATCGCTGTACGCAGAGGTGTCGGGACTTTCCTGCTTTGCCAGGGAAAGAATTATGCCGGCATACTCCTTGCACAATGGTTTGATCGTTTTGGCGGAGGCCCCCTCCGCAATTTCTATCTTTGCCCACTCACGCCAAAGATTTATACCTGACGCCGATTCCAAAACATCGGCAATATAAGCCCCGCCAACACGCGCGGCGATCTCCAGAAAGTAGAACTTTCCGTCATCGTTGCTTTTAATAAACTCTGCGTGTGTAGCTCCGTGTTTGAGTCCCAAAGCCTTCACCAGTTTCCGATTAATCCCAATCAAAGTTGTCTCATCCGTTGAGCCGCGCAATAGACTTCGCGAGATGTAGGCGCCACCGACGTGTGCCACTTGCAGGGGCGGACGCCCATACTGGTTGACCCCTGAAAACACGACTTTCCCTGCATTGACGACAGAGTCGACATGAAAAACTTCTCCCGGAACAAAGCGAGCAAGCACATAGTACGACGCTCTTTCACGAAGATTCTCACGTTCGTTCATTTCCTCTATGGCGCGCCAAACTTCGTCAGGCCCTTCGACCTTTCGGATTCCGATGGCGGAAACATCCGAACGCGGTTTGATTACCCAGGGCCCGGGAATCAGATCCATATACGAACGAACATCTGCAGGATTCACAAGTGGAACAAAGTCAGGGACGTTGATCCCTGCCCTTTGGCAATGCACCGCCATCGACAGCTTGTCTCTGAAAACTTTTGCCTGCGAACTGCTAAGACCCGGTAAACAAAAATGCTCGCGAATCAGGGCAGCAGTTACTACGTCAAACTCTTCAAGAGCAACGACCCGATCAACCTTCATCTTTTTTGACAGAAACGCCACCAGATCGATAAACAAGGCGGGACCCGCATCGTTTGGAACCGCAATCAAATCATCGAGACTCTCGCGGGGCCAATCTTCATGCAGCATCTTCTCTTTCGTAATCAAAACGACGTTGCAACCGTGCGCCTTACATTCGCGGATAAAGTCTGCCCCCTTGAAATATGTAGCAAGGCAGATAATGTTTCGCGGTCTAGTTAAGGTTTCACTCATCCAATTACATTACTGTTTGGCAAATCTGGAGGAACAAAGTCATCGGAATATAAACCCTTTTCAGAGAGGAGGTCACCTGTTATGTTAGGAATGGATTATTTGTCATTGGTCAAATGACTCTTTCCTCGGTTAAGAGCCCCATGATAATCAAAAGTCCCTATCCCGATGTAACGATTCCAGAAGTCACACTTACGAAATTTGTTCTTGGTAAGGCGAAGGAGCGGGGCAGCAAACCGGCACTAATTGAAGGTCCCACCGGCCGCAGAATTAGCTACAACGAACTTAGTGAGTCCATCCACCAAGTGGCCGTGAATCTCAATCAACGCGGCTTTAAGCAGGGTGAAGTGTTTGGCATTCTAAGTCCAAACATCCCCGAGTATGCGATAGCGTTTCACGCAATTGCGACTTTAGGGGGAATAGTTACACCGATAAATCCGCTTTACACTGATCGCGAAATTGCTCACCAGCTAAAAGATTCGCAAGCTCGCTTTCTGGTTACCGTGCCCGCATGTTTGGAGAAAGCAACGACAGCAGCCCAGGAAGCAGGAATCGAGGAACTGTTTGTGTTCGGCTCCGCAGCAGGAGCTACGCCGTTTGCTGCTCTGCTGGCCAAAAACGATCAAGCTCTTCCGGCAGTTGACATCAATCCTCGCGAAGATCTTGTCGTGCTTCCGTACTCAAGTGGGACCACTGGCCTGCCGAAAGGCGTGATGCTCACTCATCACAACCTCGTGTCAAACATCAAGCAGATGGAGGGTCTTGATTATTTCTTTGAGTCTGACACCTTGATCTGTGTATTGCCGCTGTTTCATATCTACGGTCTCGTGGTGGTTCTCAACATGGGCCTTTACACCGGTGCAACAATCGTGACGATGCCGCGGTTTGATCTCGAAGGATTCCTCAAAGCTGCTCAGGATTACGAAGTAAGTCTTGCTCACCTGGTACCACCAATTGTCTTGCACTTGAGTAAGAATCCAATTGTCGATAACTACAGACTGACAAAACTCAAAACGATTTTTTCGGGAGCAGCTCCGCTTGGTGAGGATCTGACACGAGCTTGCATGGATCGACTTGGTTGTGGAATTCGACAAGGGTACGGAATGACCGAGACCAGCCCAGTCACACACTCGTCGCCAGCGAATCCTGCCGAGGTTAAATTTGGTTCGGTGGGTGTGGCTGCGCCAAATACCGAATGCAAGATTACCGATCTGGAAACAGGTGAGGCTCTCGGTCCACGAAAAGAAGGCGAGGTCTGCGTCAGGGGCCCGCAAATTATGAAGGGCTATCTGAATAAACCCGAGGCCACTGCAAGCACGATTGACGCCGAGGGCTGGTTACATACGGGTGATATTGGCTTTGTAGACGAAGACGGACATTTCTTCATCGTCGATCGGCTCAAGGAGCTAATTAAGTACAAGGGATTTCAAGTTCCACCTGCTGAACTTGAGGCTGTCTTGCTAACCCACGCTTGCGTGGCCGACGCCGCCGTTATTCCCTACCCTGACGATGAAGCGGGGGAAGTACCCAAGGCGCTCGTGGTGGTACGGACGCCAGAGGAACCGCAGAAGATCTTGGATTTTGTCGCAGAGCGCGTCGCGCCGCATAAACGGATTCGCTATCTGGAGTTTGTCGATCAAATTCCGAAGTCTCCTGCGGGAAAAATTCTGCGCCGAGTTTTGGTGGAAAGAGAAAGAGCGAAGCGGGCTTCGTCTTGAGATAAAAAATCATTGGTCATATATTTTTCATTTGTCATTTTTGAAAAACGGCTTTTGGACTTTGGACTTTGGTCTTCGAAGGAACGTTAAGAACGCCGCATAAGTCTAAGGCCCAAGTCCAAAGACCCAAGACCACTTCTTCAAAAATGACAAATGAAAAATGTCAAATGATATATGACCAATGGTTCGTTTGCTTGACAGCCCCAGACGTCGATACTACAGTCCGAAAGGCGCAGCCCTGCAACCCGTCAAACGCAACAGGAAAATAGGGGAGGTAAATGACATGCATCTCCGTCGTTCACGTTGGTTACTACCAATTCTCTTCCTAACTGCGGTCTCGTTATCCGCGGCCGCGCAAACATCGTCTACATCACGCACATCCCCGCCGAAACGAGCCCCGTCCGCAACTCCAAACTCTTCGCCCGCTGAGACTAATGCTCCCGTCTCGTTAGATTGGGACACCCTGAAACCTGAGAACGAGGATTTCAGTATCTTGATGCCTAAAGACACCTCCACGGAGATTACAAAGTTTGATTACCACAAGCTGGAGCTCAACGCTCGACTTTATCTGTCGGCGCCAACATCAGGGCCGGTCGTCGCGGTCGCTTCCATGAGTGGTATTAAGTCGAATCCTGCCGCGTATTCAGATCTGGCAAGATTTAATTCTTACGCCGACGCTTTTAAGACTTTCTTGCCGCCGAAAGTGCGTAAGGATGCAATCACAAAAATGATTCTCACTGGCAGCAAACCGTTTCACGGCTATATAGGCCGGGTGTACAAATTGACAGTCGGCGACTTAACGGGAACAGTCAACGCCTACGTGACTAAAAAGCGCTTTTACGCGATCGCCATTCTGAACACGAAAAAAGACGACGCACTTGAAGAAAAGTTTCTAAGTTCATTCGTTATTCCCGATAAGCCAATCGAACAACCAGTAGCCACAGCCGAGGAAGGGCAAGAAGCCAACGCGATTTCGCAATCGCCACAACGTCCGCAGAGAGCCGATGGACGGAAACAGCAGGTCGACACGGCAGGAAACACTACGCCTAATTCATCGGAAGAAAATCAGGAACCAGTAACAGGAACCGGCGCAACACCAAATTCTCCAGGTGTGAAACCACCCAAAGCTCCGATTTCAGGCGGTATGCTCAACGGGAAGGCCATTTATTTACCACTACCGGAAGTCCCAACCGGCCAGCCCAACGGTGTGGTAATGGTCCAGATACTAATTGACGAACAAGGCACCGTTATCGAAGCAAAGGCGGTATCAGGTCCAGCAGGCTTGCACCCAGCGGCGGTGAACGCGGCTCGCCTTGCCCGGTTCATGCCAACGGTCCTGGCAGGCGAACCTGTGAAGGTTAGCGGCACGCTCGCTTACAATTTCGCCCGAGCAAATTGATGGGATGTCCGATAAACTTCAGTTTGTCGTCGCTTGATTAATCGGAACCGTTAGGGAACTTCCAGGAAAACGCCCACATCTTTCGAGGGCCAACACTACGACAAACTAAAGTTTATCGGACACCCGCTTGACCCACTCCCCAGCAAAGTCTATCTTCGCTCGACTTTTTCTTATTCAATCACTGGAGTCTCTATCACGATGTCGTCAGGAATAGCCGCACAGTGCCCGGCATGGTCAATACCGGGATACCTGGAAGTGCACGAAGGTCATCTAAATATTAATGGAGTTGATGCAATAGATCTGGTAAGCGAGTTTAAGTCTCCGCTTTTTGTATTCTCCGAAAGCCGAATTCGCGACAACATTAATCGCTTGAAGCGTGCCGCCGAAGTTGTTGATCGCCCGATGAAGTTTTGCTACGCGTCCAAAGCAAATTCGAACATGGCGATTCTCAAAGCCGTGCTCGATTCGGGGATTGATTGCGAGGTCAATAGTGGAGGAGAACTCTTCAAGGCCCTGCGAGTTGGTTTCAAGCCTGATCAGATCATTTTTAACGGTACAAGCAAAGCGGACGACGAGCTGGACGATGCAGTCCGCGCTCAGATCTACGCCATTAACGTCGACTCAATTTATGAAATCGGACTGGTAAAAGAGTCAGTTTTACGGCTCCGAGCGCGAGGGGAAGATGTGCCTCCCGCCAGACTGACTTTGCGTCTCGTACCCGAGATCGGTACACGCTCTCACCTCGGCTTGCAGACTGCCCTGCTCACGTCCAAGTTTGGCATCTCTTCTTCTGAAGTACTTGCGGCTTTTCGCCGTGGTCTCAAGCACCCTGAGCTGGTAAATGTTTGCGGCATTCACATTCATGTAGGGTCGCAGACTCCTGACGTCGAACCGTTCGCCGAAGCTTTCCGAAGCATGTGGGAACACCTGATGACCATTCATCGAGAAACAGGTCACACGTTGGAGCACATCAATCTTGGCGGTGGCATTCCCGTTAACTATCTAAGGGATCGCTCGCAGGCAGACCAGTTACCGGAACATGAGCGAGACATGTTGGGCGCAGAACTGGAGCCGTCGGCTGTTTTGAAAGAAGCGATACGCGTCGCTCGGGAATCTGCGCGTGCAGCAAACGCGGAACATCTCCTGGATCAGGTTACGATTCTGCTTGAGCCAGGTCGCAGCGTAATTGCTGATGCTGGTCTCGTACTAACAACTGTGAACAACATCAAGAAGCGTCCTGAAACCGGTGATGTGTGGCTGCTGACCGATGCTGGTTACAACATCATGCTGTCGATGAATAATTACAAATGGTACTACCACCTCATTTCTGCATCGCGAGCGGGTGAGCCATATGGAAAGGATTACAAGGTGGCCGGACCGCTGTGCGATTCTGGCGACGTTTATTTTGATATTGAGCGAGAAGGACGTTTGCCTGACTATCGACGATTGCCAGCCGGCGTGGAGCCTGGTGAAGTCCTGGCGCTGCTAAACTGCGGTGCATATTCACTGGCCCAGATGTTTCACTACAACGGGCGTCCACTGCCAGCGGCGGTACTGATCGATCTGGACGGAAGACCCAAATTGATCCGGCGGCGCGATACGTACGACGATTTGATCACCAACGACGTGTGGAATTAGTCCAAAGTCCAAGGTCCAAAGTCCAACGTCTCTGAAGTTAACCTCACTCTCTCACCACTCAGGAGGTGGATAATGGCAAAAGTTAAAAAGTTTGAAGACATTCAATCGTGGAAAAAAGGTCGGAGCCTCACAAAGGAAATCTACCAGGCCACGCTGACGGGTTCATTTGCTAAAGACTTTGGTCTCAGAGATCAAATGCGACGGGCGGCAGTTTCGATTCTTTCGAATATTGCTGAAGGATTTGAACGCGGCGGAGATAAAGAGTTTCTCCATTTTCTGGCAATTGCGAAGGGCTCGGCGGGAGAGCTAAGGGCTCAGTTGTACGTCGCACTTGACCAGGATTATTTGTCCCTCGAAAGATTTGATCTCCTTACTCGCGAAGCAATTGAAATCAGCCAACTGATTTCAGGATTTATGAAGTACCTCAAGCAGTCTGGCTTACGCGGCAGCACGCTTCGTTAAGGATACAGACGTTGGACTTTGGACCTTGGACTTTGGACTCCGGATTTCTTAAATGCAAACTGAAACCAACCACCTCGTTCGCGGACTTGGATTGACTGCAGCTATCGCGGTCAATGTAGCCAACGTCATCGGCACCGGAGTATTCCTCAAAGCTCGCGTGATGACCTGTAACGTCGGCTCTCCAGGAAAGGCCCTGGCTGTATGGGTCTTTGCCGGGTTGCTAGCGTTAGCTGGCGGTCTAACTTACGCAGAGTTGTTGGCCATGCGTCCGAAAGATGCCGGTGAGTACGGAATAATTCGCGATGCTTATGGTCGGTTGTGGGGATTCTTATATGGTTGGACGCAATTTCTGATCGCACGTTCCGCATCCGCCGCCGCACTTGCGGTAGGCTTCGCGATCTTCCTGAACGATTTTCTCAGAGGGTCCGGTCACTCACTCAGCAAAGTCTACTTTACATTCACGTTACCCGGCGGACATACCATCCCTTTTGGACATCTTCAAGTTGTTGCGCTTGGAGCGATACTGGTCACGACATTAATTAATTGCGCAGCAGTTAGAGTGAGCGGTAATTTCGCGACCGTGTTGACTGTACTGAAAGTCCTGGTCTTGATTGCCGTCGGTGTTGGAGCCTTCGTATACAGCGGTGGCGATTGGGGTCATCTGTCCCAGACGAATGTAAATGGCATATGTGAAGGTGTGGCCATTACGACCGGGGGCTTCGCCGGATTAGCAGCAGCGATGCTTGGAGCTCTGTGGGCATACGACGGTTGGAACAACCTCGCGTTTATGGCCGGAGAAGTAAAGCAACCCGGACGGAATCTGCCGCGAGCTTTGATCATAAGTATGCTGATCATTATGGGTCTCTACGTTTTTGTAAACTTGAGCTACTACCACGTTCTGACTCCTACGGAGATCGCCAGCGTTCCCGCCGGATCCTCAACAGCCGCTGAGGTCATCAGGCGTTTACTCGGTGCAGCGGCGGTGACTCTGATGGCCGCCGCAATGATGACTTCATCGTTCGGTGCGTTACATGCTTCAATCCTGGCGACCGCTCGCGTTCCTTACGCAATGGCTCGCGACCGGTTGTTCTTTAGCGGCCTGGCGAAACTCTCGAGCGCGCACGTGCCAGTGAGGTCGTTAATTGTGCTCGCGGTTTGGTCCAGTGTGCTCGCACTGTCCGGTTCATACGATGTCCTGACAGACTACGCCATCTTCGCGCTCACTATGTTCTATGCGTTAACGGCAGGTGCCGTGTTTGTCTTGCGACGCAGATTCCCAAACGAAGAGCGTCCTTATCGAACCTGGGGCTATCCAGTCGTTCCCGTGCTCTTCATTCTTGTGAATACGTGGTTGATTCTCACAACCATTTGGAACACACCTAAGCAATCGGGTGCGGGGTTGGCTCTAATCATTTTGGGACTACCGGTTTATTGGTACTGGCGGAGACATAACTCGCGCAACCCCATGAGGTGAAAAAGGACATCTGCTCCGGGTTGAGCGCCTCCTTGGAGTGCGGGGACTTGTCACCGCTTTGGTACAGGGCGTTGTAGATGCTGAGATTCGCTGTACCAAAGCGGTGACAAGTCCCCGCACTGCTATGTGAATGTCAAGGGTCAACAGGCAATGCGATGACGATGGTTTTTGTTTTTTGTCTGCGTTCGCTCTAACTACTGCTTTGGTTTTGCTCTTTCACCCAAGCGAGACTGAC
>DASYRR010000183.1:0-23294 GCA_036004125.1 Pyrinomonadaceae bacterium
GTTTCCCGTGTCGATGCTGCCAGCGCTCATCGACGCCTGCACGGACGAACCAGAGACGGAGTTTTCATCCAGAACAATTGCCCCATCAAGATCCCTCAGTCGTCCCTTTACGGTAACGAATAAAAACATCCTGGCGGTGAACTCCACGCTTGAGTGCGAACTATCAAGTCGCCACACGCTTTTGTTGTCACTTTGCTTTTGCGCTTGCATAACTGACTGTCCAATTCAGATTGCAGTTTTGAATGTCCGATATGCTTTAGCTTGTCGTTGAGTCTGAAGTCATGGTCCTAGATTGAGCGTTGACGCCGCTGGCTGCGACAACGACAAGCCGAAGCATATCGGACATACGCAATCTGCACTGGTCATTCTCCTCACTCACAACGCAGCGCCCGCATCGGTTCGACACGGCTGGCACGCCATGCAGGTATCAAACTCGCGAACAATGCAGCGACTAGCAAAACGAACACGACCGCAGCAAAAGCAAAAGTGTCAAAAGCCGGGACACCGTATAGCGTCGATTGCATTAGTTTGCCGACCGCATAGGCACCTAGCAGTCCGATAAAGGAACCTATCACCGCCAGGAGACTTGCCTCTCTTAGAACCAACCGAAGCACTCTTGCCCGTTGTGCCCCTAAGGCCATCCGGATACCGAACTCCTGTGTACGTTGGGCTACTCCAAAAGCCATTACCCCATAGACACCAACGGCAGCGAGCGCGAGCGCGGCGAGGGCGAAACTACCGAACAATGCCAGGGCAAAACGATCCGACGCGAATTGCTCACCAAGAATTTCATCCATAGTTCGTACGCCTGCTAACGGCATATCTGGATCTATCGAGTTCACCGCCGCCGCAATGCTTTTCGTTGCTGCCGTTGGATCACCCTCGGTTCTGACAACCGCCGCAACCCCTGGCCAGGGCATTTGCCAAAACGGCACGTCGATCTCAGGGTAGTCATTTCGCAGACCATCGTTGCGGACTGTGTGAAATACCCCAACTATCTGCCATTCAACTACCGGCCCGAGTTTGCCGGGCGGAATGATTTCGTTCACGCCCACCCTTTGCCCAATCGGATCGACTCCGGCGAAATAGGTCTGGGCCAACTTTTCATTGATCATCGCTACTCGCACGCCGTTGGCCTTATCGCTTTCATCGAAGCCGCGGCCTTTGACGATGCGGATTCCCAGGGTGTCGTGGTAGCCAGACGTGACCAATTGGAAACCCGCGTTCGGGAGTGCGGAAGGATCGATCGGCGGAGCCCCAACGATGCTGAACCCCATTCCAAAACCTGAGCCGCGTGTGGGAAGGCCCGAGGTTAGCGCTGCGTTTTTGACTCCGGGAACAGACTTAATACTGTCGAGTAACTGACGGTAGTACGGACCTACCTTGTCGAATTCGTTAAACCGATCTCGCGAAACTGGTAGTTCGAACGTAAGAACATGATCCGTTTTCACTCCTAAATCGATGCGGGTCAGATTCCAAAAGCTCTTCAACGTCAAGCCACCGGCTGCAAGGGTTGTCAAAGCCAGTGCAAACTCCGCTATCACGAGTGCTCGTCTTACGCCGCGCTTTCCGGATCCACCGCCGGTGCGTCCGCCTTGTTTAAGCACTTCGTTGAGATCGAGACGCGTCGCCTGCCATGCGGGAACACAACCAAAGGTCAACCCGGCCAGAATCGTGGCTAAGGTTGTGAACAGTAGTACCGGGATACTTATTCTTATGTCCGCCTCAATCGGAAGAAAGTTGATCGGCAAAATCGCGATGATCGCTTTGATCAAGAACGAGGCGAGCAGGATCCCGAGGACGCCTCCCACGACGGATAACATCATGCTCTCGGTCAATAGTTGACCAAAGATTCGAGATTTGGTGGCACCCAGTGCTGCTCGTAAGGCAACTTCTCGTCGTCGAGTAGTGCTTCGGGCCAACAAGAGATTGGCAACGTTGACACACGCGATCAGCAACAGAAAGCCAACAGCCCCTTGAAGGAGCCACAACCGTCGGCGCGTTGTGTCAGGTAGAAAGTCGAGGTGCAGCGGCTCGACGCTCACACCCCAATTTGCGTTTGACTTGGGAAACTCCTGCGCAAGCTGCGCGGCAATGCCACTCATTTCAGCTTGTGCCTGTGCGATCGACACCTCGTCCTTGAGCCGGCCCATCACCAGGATCCAATGGTTGTCGTGATTGATTTGTTCCGGTTTGAAGGCAAGGGGGATGGTTACCAGAGCATTGCCACGATCAGCCAGACCAGGAGCTAATACGCCCACGACGGTGTACGGCTGGCCATTCATGCGAATCTGTTTACCAAGGATGTCGCGGTCTGCGCCGAAGCGAGTACTCCAAAGTTTGTGGGCCAGAATTACGACGCGATCATTCCCCGGCTGACCTTCTTCAGGAACGAAGTCACGACCCAAAAACATCCGTGAGCCAACCATGTTGTTAAAGCCAGGTGTCCAAGCAGTTGCTTCAACTTGTTCCGGTCGATCACTGGTAGCCAGGTTGAATGTGCCGCCGCCTCCCCAAGCGTGCATGTCCTGAAACGTAGTATTGCGACGCTTCCAATCAAAAAAGTCACCAACTGAAACTACGTTGCGTCCGCCACCCGGTTGTGACCACAACACCATTAGCTGTTCCGACTTCGGATATGGCAACGGTTCAAATAACGTTGCATAGAGGACGCTGAAGATCGCAGTGCTCGCCCCGATGCCCAGTGCGATCGTCAAAAGGACCGTCGCGGTGAAGCCCGGATTCTTCAACAATGATCGCACGCTGTAAGTTACGTTTTGTTTTAGAGTAGCGAACATGAAAGTTCCTTATTGCCGATTTCAGATTTCCGATTGATCCTTTTCATTGGAGCCGCTGCAGATTCATCCAATCGGCAATCGGCAATTGGTAATCGGCAATTTCCTTCACTCGTATCCCAATGCAATCATCGGATCCACTTTTGTCGGGCCACCCGCAGGGATGAAACAGGCCGCGAGCGACAAGGCTTCTCGCCTTATTCATAACGAAGCGCAATGAGCGGGTCTACGCGGGCTGCCCGCCGCGCCGGGAAATAACACGCCGCCAGGCCGGCCAGCACCACCACTAGCAGCGCTGCGCCCAGCGCAAGCGGATCGCGCGGCGAGATGCCGACAAGCTGGTTGGAGAGCACACGCGTCACAGCGAAGCTCGCCAACATGCCCAACGCCACACCCGCACCGACCAATTGCAAGCCTGTGCGCAAGACCATCCGCACTACGTTCGCCGAGGCCGCGCCCAACGCCATCCGAATACCGATCTCGTGCGTCTGGCGCGCCACCGTGTAGGCGATCACGCTGAACACGCCCAACGCCACCAGCGCCAGCCCGACACCTGCAAACACGCTAAGCAGCACCAAACTCAAACGCGGTTCGGCGTAGCTGCCTTGTCGCAAGAAATCTTCGAGCGTGCCGGTCCCGGTCAGAGCGATGTTGCGATCGACAGCCCAAATTTCGCGGCGCACGTTTTCGAGCAGAGCTAGCGGTAGCGTCGACGTCCTGACCAAAATGCCTCGGTTAAATGCGCCCGTGACGGTGTAAGGCACGAATAGTTCCGGGTACACCGATTCCTGTATGCCTTGATTTTTGGCGTCAGCCACCACGCCTATGATCTCAAAGAGCGGGTCTTGGAGTGGTTCATCCGGTGGACGCAGGTTTTCCAGCAGACTGAGCTTGACCATTTGACCGATGGGATTCTCTGCGCCGAAGAATTGCCTGACCAGCGCCTGATTCACGACCGCGACTTTGCGCGCGCCGTAGACTTCCCTCTCGCTGAGCAGGCGACCTTGCAATAAGCGCAGCTGCAACGTCGGAAAATAACCTTCGCTGACGAGTTGGAACTGCGCGCGCCATTTTTCGCTGTGCGTTTTGCCGATGATGTCTATGTCGCTGCGGATGCCGCCGTAGGGTGGAAGCGAACTCGTCTCGGTGGCCGTGACCACGCCAGGCAGCGCGTGCAGCCGCTCCAGCAGTTGGCTGTAAAACCGCTGCTTCTCGGCGGCGGTCGTGTATTGGCCGCGAGCAAACGGCAGCCGCCCTACCAGAATGTTTTGCGGCGTGAAGCCCAAATCAACTTGCTGCAAGCGAACGAAGTTGCGCATCAGCAAGCCCGCGCCCGAGAGCAGCACCAGCGACAACGCGACTTCAGCCACCACCAGCACTTTGCGCAAACGCCCGCGTCGGAAGCCGCCGCTCGCGCCCTTGCCGGAATCTTTCAGAGGCTCGACGAGATCTTTGCGAACTGTTTGTAGCGCGGGCGCCAGGCCAAAGATTACGGCCGTAATCACAGCTGTCCCCAGACTGAAAAGGAGCACGGGCAGGTTCAGACGGATTTGGACTTCGCCTGGAATGAGGCCCTCGGGAATCAACGCGACCAAACCTCTAATTCCAAAATAGGCAAACAGACACCCGACCAAAGCCCCAGCGAGCGCGAGCAACAAACTTTCGGTCAGCAATTGGCCGACTAGCCGCCAGCGGCTCGCCCCGAGCGCGGCGCGAATCGCAAATTCTTTCTCTCGTGTCGTTGCACGCGCCAGCAGCATGTTCGCCACGTTGCTGCACGCAATCAGTAACAACAAGGCGACGGCGGCTCCGATGGTGTACAGCGTCGTGCGAAATGAGCGAACGTGGTTGTCAATCCAACTGACGATCACGACACTGAAATTCTTCGGATAGTTGTCGGGGTAAACGTTGACGAGGCGGCGCGCGATCAGGTCAATGTCAGCTTGCGCTTGTTGAATGGTGACGCCCCGTTTCAGTTTGGCCTGAAACATCCAGAAATCGCGGGCGCTTTGCGCGTTGTCGCGCCTAATCGCGCGCGCCATCCAGATATCCGCGGCCAGCTTGGTGAAGTTCACGGGCATGATGCCAACCAGCGTTGTCGGGGTGCCGTTGAGCACGAACGTTTTACCCACGATACCGGGGTCTTCATTGAAGCGTCTGACCCACAGTTTGTGCGACATCACAAACACGGGTGGCGCATCCGGCTTGGCGTCGTCCGGCAAGAGAACGCGTCCGACCTGCGCGGGCAGGCCGAGGAATCGAAATGTGTTGGGCGTGACATAACCGCCGTTGAACTGCTCCACCCCATTGCCGGTGTCATACAGCACATCGTTGCCCATCATGCCGCCGATGACTTCCTCGAAAACGTGATTCTGTTCCTGGTAATCGAGGAATTCCGCCGTCTGAAAAAAATTGCGCCCGCCGGGCCGGCTGGTGCTGTTGTCGTGAATCTGAATCATGACCAGCCGCTCCACGTCCGTGAATGGGTATGGATCGAGCAGGATGTTCTGGATGGCACTGAAAATGGTGGTGGTCGCGCCAATGCCCAGCGCCAGCGTGAGAACGGCAATCAACGTGAAGCTAGGATGCTTCACCAACATTCGCGCGCCGTAGCGCAGGTCTTGCCAAGGTGTTCGCATTAGCATTGCTTTCTTATTCGTTTCTGAGTGCGACGAGCGGATCCACTTTTGTCGCGCGTCGCGCAGGAATGTAGCTGGCGATCAACGCAATCAAGAACAAACCAACCGCCACAGTCGCGAAGGTCGCTGTGTCCGTTGGCTTTACGTCAAACAACAAAGTTGTCATCAGTCGAGTGAGCGCGTATGAACCTCCTAAGCCGAATAGGACTCCGATCACTGCCAGGACCAATCCGTTACCAACGACCATTCGCACTACGTTGGCCGGGCGCGCGCCTAACGCGATACGAACGCCAATCTCGCGAGTGCTTTGGGTAACCGAGTAAGAAATCACGCCGTAAATTCCAATCGCCGAAAGCAACGCCGCCAAACCTGCAAAGCTCGTTAGAAGCAAAGTAGTAAACCGTTGCGGGGCGACTAAATCGGAGACCGTTGCCTCGAGTGTCTTGAATGAATGTATTGGTTGATTTTTATCGAGTGCTGCCAGCTCCGCTCTTATCGGGCCAACCAGATTCATCGGATTCTCACCCTTGGTGCGCACGATCAGTGACATTGAGCGCCAGTTCACCTGCAAGTGAGAAAAGTACATGTGCGGTACGGGCTCGCCGTTGAGTCCCCAGTAGCGGGCACCACCGACAACGGCGACCACCTCCCACGATTCGTCCCAGAAATTCAGGTGTTTCCCTATTGGGTTTTCGTAAGGAAACTCTCTGTGCGCGAGACTCTCGTCGATAATTACGACAGGCGTCGAACCCTTCGCATCTCGATCATTGAACACTCGACCCGCGCGCAAGGGGATCCCCATCGCACTGAAGTACTGTTCGCTGACTTGATTCATCTGCGCAGACGTTCGCTGCTCGGGCGCGACATGTGGATGTTCAACAACACTGATGTTTGTTGAGGCGTTCAGGCTATTGATGATTGCGGCACGCGTAACGCCTGGGATTGTTGAAACACGATCAAGTAATGACTTATAGAAGGCATTGATCTGAGGAAGCTCTTTGTAAACATCACCAGTGGGATCGATTTGGGCGGTGAGTACACCTGCGGGCTCATAGCCAGGATTCACGCGGAGCAGATGCCAGAAGCTTTTCAGCATTAAACCAGCGCCGACCAGTGTGATCATTGCAAGCGCGATCTCCGTCACGACGAGAACTGACCTAAAACGACTCCGCGTGATAGCGGCCCGACCCGTTTCTTTCAGTTCCGTGTTGAGATCTACGCGCGACAACTGAAGAGCTGGAACGAGGCCAAAAAGAAAAGTTGTTAGCAGAGTTACACCGACCGTAAACACCAATGCAGTCGCGTCCAAACTAAGCAATGCAACGTGCGCATTGGCATCCGCCAGATATTCCGGTAAGCCGGCCGCAAGAAACTTGAGTGCCCAGTTCGCTAACAATACGCCAATCGCCCCACCGGCAAACGCAAGGAGTGAGCTTTCAACTAGCAGTTGCCTCACCAGATGCAATCGACGCGCGCCGAGTGCAGTTCGAACTGCCAATTCACGTCGCCGCACCGTTCCTCGAGCCAAACTGAGATTTGCGATATTGACGCAAGCTATGAGCAATACGAATCCGACCGCCGAAACCAACAGCAACAGCATCGGTTTGACTTCTCTGATTAGCAGGTCTTGTGGCGGCGTCAGTCGCGCGTGCAGTTGTGATTTGGGATTGTTGATGTAAGCAGTAGCAATTTGGTCGGCATCAGAGCGCGCTTGTTGAATAGATACTCCTGGTTTTCTTCGTGCGATGACGTAAAGGTAATTCGAGTGGCCTTCATTCTCTTCCTTTAGGTCAAAAGCCAGGGGTGTCCAGAGGTCGGTTTTTGAATAAAAACGAAAGTCGGCAGGAAGAACGCCGATTACTGTGTAAGTTTGATTGTTAAGAGTCAGGTTACGACCAACGACTCGACTGTCACCGCCGAACCGTCGCTGCCAAAGATCATGGCTCAGTAGTACGACGTGATTTGACCCTGGCTTGTCTTCCTCAGGCGCAAACGTTCGTCCAAGCTCCGCATTCGTTCCCAGCAGGGAAAACAGGTTGCCAGAAACCTGATACCCCTGGAGACGTTCGGCTTCACCAGCGTTCGTCAGGTTTGCTGCCCAGCCTTTGTTACTCAACGCCGCTACGTCAGTAAACGAGCTGTTCTGTTTCCGAAGAGTTAAGTACAGGGCTGGCGACAGTGGGAATCTGGCTTCTGGAGCATCATCGCTTTCACTCAAATAGACACCAACCAATTCCTGCGCGCGCACATATGGCAACGAGCGCAACAACACCGCGTTGGTCACGCTGAAGATCGCGGTGTTCGCACCTATCCCCAACGCCAGCGTAATTACGGCGAGGATCGTGAACGAAGGATTCTTCAACAACATCCGGATGCCGTAACGAAGATCTTGAATCATTTAGTTCCCAATCTACAGACCGAAGTCTGTTTGTTTTTCTGTCTTAGATCTGAGATTTATTCATATCTAAGCGCCACCAACGGATCGACCTTCGTTGCCCTTCGCGCCGGGATCAGACACGCAATCAAGGCCACGCCAACCAAAACAACTGACACAGCGCCAATGGTGAATGTGTCAGTCGGGGTCACACCAAACAACAAAGTCACCATCAAGCGAGTCAATGCAAAAGCGCCTGCCAGACCAAGACCTAAGCCAATAATCACTAACGTCATTCCATTTCGAATTATGAGTTTCAACACGTCGAAGGTGCGGGCGCCGAGGGCCATGCGAATTCCAATCTCCTGGGTTCGCTGGGTAACGGCGTATGACATCACGCCGTAAATTCCAATCGCCGCCAACACCAGAGCCAGACCGGCAAACAGTGTCAGCAAAGACATGTTGAATCGACGTGCGGCAAACGATTCCGCCGCCATTTCATTCATTGTTTCGACTCTCGTTACAGGCAACTGCGAATCGACTTTCCAAATTTCCTGTTTGATCGACTGCGACATTGCGCCTGGATCTGATTGCGTACGCGCAACGATCGACATCCAGCGTTTCCAGGGCGAGATTTGTGTGTATGGTGAATAAAGTCCAGGTTGTTCAGGAAGATCTAAACCAAAGTGTTTGACGTCTCCGACCACGCCAACGATTGTTATCCACTGAACCTGCGGATTTCTTGCCCAGCGCACGCGCTTGCCAAGCGGATCTTGGTTCTGAAAATACTGGCGAACCATCGCTTCAGTCGCGATCCCGACCAGCGGGGCTTTCTCGTCGAAGTCCTGTGGGCCAAAGTCGCGACCTGACTCTAGCGGAATCTGCATTACTTTGAAGTAATCTCCCATGATGCTCCGAGTTTCCAGACTCGGTTCATCCCCTGGAGCAATTGGGGGACGGTTTTCGATTAGAAAATCGTGATTGAGAGAGTCACCGCTCAGAGGCAGTTCACTGATCACTGCTGCCTTCACCCCTGGCAATGAATTGATCCCGTTGAGTATTTGAGTACGAAAGCGGGTTTGTGGCGCGACCTCTTTGTAACGCGTTTCGGGCAACTCAACTCGCACCGTGAGCAAATGATTAGGATTGAATCCAGGTTCGACCGAACGAAGTTTCCAGAACGTTTTGATCAGAAGTCCGGCTCCTATTAGCAGAACGAGAGCCACCGCGAGTTCGACCACGACGAAAGTGCTTCGCAATCGTTGGCGCGCACCACCGGCGGTTGAACTACGACCGCCTTCTTTTAATGCCTCGCCGACTCCACTGCGAGAAGCTGTCCACGCTGGCAAGAGTCCAAAAACCAATCCGGTTAACAAAGAAACACCGAGCGTGAAGCCGAGCACTCTTGCGTCGACTCCGATTTCAGAGAGGCGCGGCAAGTTGTCAGGCTTGAATGCAACCAACAGATTCGTACCCCAAATCGCGAGGACGACGGCCACGGCGCCACCGGCAAGAGACAGCAAAACGCTCTCGGTCAAAAGTTGACGAATGAGACGCCAGCGACCCGCGCCGAGCGCTCCTCTGATTACAAACTCACGTTCACGTTCCGCAGCTCGTGCCAATAGAAGATTCGCGAAGTTGGCGCACGCGATAAGCAATACAAAGCTGACTGCTGCAAACAATACGAATAGCGACCGTCGCGATTCACCGACAATGCGTTCATGCAATGCAGCCAGCACGGTGGAGCGGTTCTTATTGTAGTCGGGATACTGCGCAGCAAGATTCTGATCAATCACTCGCATTTCCGCGCTAGCCTGCTCGAGTGAAGCGCCAGGCGCGAGCCGACCGTAGAGGCGGAGAAAGTGTACCCCCCTGAAATTAACCGCCACAGCATTCGACACATGCACCGGCGTCCATGCTTCAGTGTTATCACGAGGCGTTACAAACGAAGCGGGCATAACCCCGATGATCGTGTACATGTTGCCGCTGAGTGGAATCGTTTTACCGAGTATTTGCTCATCCCTATTGAACTGTTTCACCCACAAGTCATGTCCCAGCACAACAACGTAAGGACCACCCAGCTTGTCGTCGTCATTGGTGATGAATCGTCCACGTCCAGGCTGCACTCCAAAGGTTTCAAAAAAGCCACCAGTAACTTGACCAATCTGAAGCTGAATCGGTTCGTTTCCAGCAGTGTAGGCGAGCGGCTGTGTAACCATGCCGCCAAACTTCGCAATAGTTTTGCTTTGCGCCTCGACATCAGCGAGGTCGGGCGCGGACTGATTTGAGCGGAAACTAATCAGTCGATCCGGATCGTCGTAAGGCAACGGCCGGAGCAACACTGCATTGATGACGCTGAAGATGGCGGTATTGACTCCGATCCCAAGCCCAAGAGTAACAACCGCGACCACCGTGAAAGCGGGTCGCTTCAGTAAGCTACGAATTCCGTAGCGGAGGTCTTTGAGGAGGTTGTCCATAGTTACTCCTGTTTGATTGAAGATTTCAGATTGCAGATTGCAGATTGGTGTGTCCGATATGCTTCAGCTTCTCGTTATCTCCCTTACGCATGCGCAAGTACTCCAAGACGCGTTCGATTCGACTGTTAACGACAAGCCGAAGCATATCGGACACACCAATCTGCAATCTGAAATCTTCAATCTTCAATGTCTTCATTCGTATCTCAACGCCACCAACGGATCTACTTTCGTCGCCCTTCGTGCTGGCAGGTAACACGCCAGCAACGCAGCAAACAGTAGACAGATGGTCACTAAGCTAAACGTCACGAAATCAGTGCTTGATGTTCCTACCAACATTCCCTTTAAGAATCGCGTCAAGCCCCACGCTCCCGCCAGCCCAATGAGTACGCCGAAGAGAGCCATTGCCATTCCGTGGCGGAGCACAAGCTTCAACACATCACCTCTGCGAGCACCAAGCGCCATACGGATACCAATCTCCTGAGTTCGTTGTGTAACAGCAAAAGCCATCACGCCATAAATTCCTATCGACGCTAACAACAACGCCACTGCTGCGAATATTCCCAACATCACCGAGGAAAACGAATGAAGCGCAACCGAGAGCGACTTGACTTCTTCCATGGTCCGCACCTGAAAGACGGGCTGATCCTTGTCGATGGTCCAAACTTGTTGTCGTAGCGCTCCCGCTGTAGTTGTCGGATCAACGCGAGTCCTGGCAACGAGGATCATTGCGTTCCACGGGTCTTGAGCATGCGGAAGGAAAAAGTCGGGAGTGATTGGAATATTCAGATCGTGCCGGACGTCCTGGACGATGCCAACCACTTCCATCCAGGGCGCTCTCTCCAAAGGACCATAGAAACGAATTCGTTTACCGATCGCATCGCCGTTGGGCCAATGTTTTTGTGCCAGGGTTTCATTAACGATCACGACCGGAGTTGAGCCAACTTTGTCAGCTGCGGTGAAGGTACGCCCCTTCAGAAGCGAGATTCCCATCGTCTGAAAGTAATCAGGTGTGCAAACGCGATATCGTCCGCCAAATTCCTGACCGGGTGGTGGTTCGGGTACTCCTTCAACCAAAAAATCATCAGAGGAATTCGAACCGCCCAACGGCAAATAATTGACTGCGGCGGCTGTTTGAACGCCAGGCACGGATTGAGCTCTTTGCACAAGATCGGCGAAGAACGCAGTTCGTTGTGCGTCGTCTTTGTACTTCGCGGCCGGAAGCACAAGTTGCATAGTCATTACATTCTCGGGATTGAAGCCTGGGTTAGTTTTCAGCAGCGATAAGAAGCTCCGCGCCAACAGACCTGCGCCGACCAAAAGGATGAGCGATAAAGCTATTTCAGCAACCACAAGGGAGCTTCGTAATCTACTTGAGCCGCCAACGCCTTGACGCCCACCTTCCTTCAACGCGTTATTGAGATTTGGTCTCGAGACTTGCAACGCGGGGGCAAGACCGAACAATAGTCCGCTCAGAACCGACAGGCCTACCGTGAAGAGGAGTACCGGGAGATCGACTCCTAAACGATCCCAACCAGGCGCGTACTTCGACGCCTCAGCAGGGTTCGCTGCACGCAGTAGGTCAATTCCCCAAAATGCAATCAGGATTCCGATTGCCCCACCAATCAGAGCGACGATTAAACTTTCAGTAAGCAATTGGCGAATGATTCGCCACCGACTTGCACCAAGAGCTGCCCGCAATGCGATCTCTTTTTGGCGACCACTCGCGCGCGCGAGCATTAGGTTGGCCACGTTTGCGCAGGCGATCAGCAACACAAAACCAACCGCCGCCATCATTACCCACAATGCCCTGTCGTATAACCTGACAGTGTCTTTGACGATTGGGATTACATTGGCTCCCCAGCCTGTGTTCGTTTCGGGATATTGATTTTCGAGTCGAGTTGCAATCGTGTCGAGATCCACCTGTGCGGCTTCTTTTGAAACTCCCGGTTTCAAGCGACCCACAACGTAGTACTGATGGGTGCCCCGGTTTCGCGCCACCTCTGGAGTTAGCGCTATCGGCGAATAAATCTCGGCGCTCTTTGGATAGTTGAATCGTTCAGGCATCACGCCGACGACCGTACGACTGATGTTGTTAATCGTAATCGTCTTGTTGACGATGTTTGGATCGGCGCCGAAGCGTCGTTGCCAAAGGCTGTAAGTAATCACCGCAACCGCATCTTTGCCGGGTTGATTCTCTTCGTCCAACAAAGTGCGGCCCATAAAGGGTTTCGTAGCCAGGACATTGAAGAAGTCTGCGGTCACCAGAAACCCCTGAAGTCGCTCGGGTGATTCAACGCCGGTGAGGTTGGCATTCCACCAACGAGCAAGACCAAGGTGTTCAAAGGATTGGTTCTGTGTTCGCCAATCCTGAAAATTTGCCATTGTGACTTCGTTATGCTCGACGCCGCGGCTGGGGAACTTATCCCAAACGGTAACCACTCGATCGAGTTCTGGAAATTGCAATGGCTTAATAAGCAAAGAATTCACGCTGCTGAAAATTACGCTGTTTGCGCCGATGCCCAGGGCCAAAGTGAAAACAGCTATTACCGTGAATCCAGGTCGCTTGATTAAGTTCCTAATTGCGTAACGAATGTCGCTGAGAAGGTTGTCCATAAGTACTCCGTACCATTTCAGATTGCAGATTTCAGATTTTTAGAAACGACGTTATGTTCAGCTAATCTAAAATCTGAAATCTACAATCTGAAATCTTCAATCTCCTCACTCATATTTCAACGCAACCAACGGATCCAACTTCGTCGCCCTTCTCGCGGGCAAGTAACTCGCGAGTAACGCAGCGCCCAACAAGACCAACGTTGAGATACCGAAGGTGAACAGATCAGTCGGCCTAACTTCGAAAAGCAGTTTCACTATCAACTGAGTCAGCCAATACGAGATGCCGAGTCCACAAACCGAGCCGACCACGGCAAGCACAACGCCTTGGCCCAGAATCATCCGCACGACGTGTTGGCGCGTTGCGCCGAGGGCCATGCGGATACCAATCTCCTGCGTCCGCTGCGCGACTGTGTAAGAGATCAGGCTGTAGACGCCGGTCATCGTCAGCAACAAACCAATGCCGCCGAAGAGTCCAAAGAGAAATGTATAGAAGCGAGCTTGGGTAACTGTTTCTGAAATCGCCTCTGTCAGAGGGTGGACGTTTGTGATCACGACACTCTTGTCGAGGGCCTTGATTTCTTTGCGGAACGCATCAGCAAGCGTCGCCGGAGGGACAGTCGTGCGGACAAGAAAGTTTCCCCACGACCAGCTGTTCTGCTGATAGGGTAGGTAGATTTCCGGCGTCGCCGCTTTGGTCAAACTACTGTGATGGACGTCGCCAACCACGCCAACGATCTGCCATCGTTCTGGATCCCCATCGTTCTGATTCGCCCCGATTTTAAAGATGATTCGACCGAGCGGGTCTTCGCCTTGAAAGTAATGTTGCGCAAGACTCTGGTTGATAATTGCTGCGCCAAGCTGGCCTCGTTTGTCCTGGTCAGTGAAGTTGCGTCCTTTGATCAAGGGAATCTTCATCGACGCGAAATATTCAGGCGTCACGCTTCGATTGTTCGCAGTCGGTTCAGTGCCGGGTTCCGGGTCTGGTCTTCCTTCAATGCGAAAATCTGACCCGACATTGCCACCACTGAAAGGCATTGGAGCGACAAGTGATGCAGCCTCTACGCCTGGCAAAGCTTTCAGTTTCACCAAAGTTTCATTCACATAAAGCACGCGCTGGTCCGGCTTATCGTAAGCCGCGCCGGTCAAACTAATTCGACCCGTAAGCACGTTGTGGGGATCGAATCCCGGTGACACATTCGTCAGGTGTGCAAAGCTCTTGATCATCAAGCCGGCACCGACAAGCAAAATCAGACTTAACGCAACCTCCGAGACGACCAGTGAGTTGCGCCACAAACGCAGGCTGCGTCCACTTGTGGCCGACTTTGACGACGACTTCAATATTTCATTTACATCTGGATGCGAGGACTTGAGCGTCGGAACCAGACTAAAAAGCAATCCCGTTAACACTGACACTGCGAGTGTAAAGAGCATTACGCTGGAGTTGATCTGAACTTCAGTAATTCGAGGGAGTTGATCTGCTGCGTAGTACTTGATAAGTCTCAAGCCCCAAACAGCGAGAAAGACTCCTGTAACTCCCGCTAACAGTGCTAACAGGATGCTCTCAACAAATAACGATCGGGCAATTCGCCATCGGCTTGCGCCTAACGCTGCTCTGATCGCAATTTCTTTTTGTCGTGTGCTGGCGCGTACGAGCAGGAGGTTCGCCGTGTTGGTGCAGGCGATTAGCAAAATGAATCCTACGGCTCCCAACAAGAGCCAAAGCGCCTGTCGCACATCTCGTCCGACCAGTTGTTCGTGAGAACTCACTAAGTACGCCGTGAGGTTTTTGTTCGACCGTGGATACTCCTGGGCCAAGCTCGCAGCGATTGTTTGAATGTCAGTTTGTGCGGCTGCGATGCTTACGTTCGGTTTCAATCGGCCGATCGCCAAAAGGACATGAGCGCCGCGCTCTTTGAGATTGCCTCCCTCACCCGCAACTGTCGAAAAAATGGCCGGGTCTTTTACTGATAGTGGAAACTCAAAGTGCTGAGGCAAGACTCCGACAACCGTGTGACTCTCGCCATTCACAGACAACTGCTGTCCTATAACGGTTTCATTGCCACCGAATCGAGTCTGCCAAAAGTCGTAACTGAGCAAGACAACCCTTTGACTGTTCGCTTTTTCTTCGTCAGGTTGAAAGTTACGACCGCGAAACGGTGCAACCTTCAATAGCGGCAGGAAGTTTGCGGTGATGCGCATCCCTTGAATGCGCTCGGCCTCGCCGTTGTCAACAAGAACAAAGCCGTTCGGTTTATATCCCGCAATCTCTTCAAAACTCTGATTTCGTGACCGCCAGTCTTGTAGATCAAGGTAGGAGATGAAGCCTTCTTTTCTTTGGTCAAGAGGTGTTTCCCAAATCGCGACGACTTGTTGAGGTTGTGCGATGGTGGGGGGAGTTAAGATGAGAGCGTTGATGACACTAAAGATTGCGGTGTTGGCGCCGATCCCGAGTGCGAGGGTGATCACGGCGACAGACGTAAACGCAGGCTGTCTTAAAAGACTTCTAATACCGTAACGAAGATCCTTTAAAAGCGTATCCACAGCATCGACCTCCAGTGAAAACCCCTAACTCTTCCGCGGCCACGCATCAGGCACACTTGTGACGTCGACGTCATACGGGTGAAGTAGTAGACGCCCGCCGTCCACGGGTTTTTTAATCAGAGCAACTGCAGGTTAGAGACCTATGTATTTACAATCCAGCCGTCTTCAAGCCGGATGATACGATTTCCGTAAGCCGCGTTCGTTTCCGAGTGCGTCACCTGAATGATCGTTGTTCCCTCGTCATTCAAGCGCTTGAACATATCCATGATTTCCTTACCCTGCGCCGAATGGAGATTTCCCGTTGGTTCGTCGGCCAGGATAATTCGCGGATTCGCAACGACGGCACGGGCGATGCCCACGAGTTGCTGTTGACCTCCCGAAAGTTGTGTGGGGAAAAGATCCTTTTTGCCGACCATTTGAAACCGATCAAGCGTGTCACAAACAATCGACTGCCGGTCTTTCCGGCTCACGTCTCGATAAGACAAAGGCAACTCTAAGTTTTCAAAAACCGTCTGGTCGTCGAGCAGGTGATAGCTTTGGAATACGAAACCGATATTGCTGTTGCGCAATGCAGCACGCTTCTTCGAATCCATTTTGTGAACGGCAATGTCATCAAAAAAGTATTCGCCGCTCCACGATTGATCGTGCATGCCGAGAATGTGGAGCAGAGTCGACTTACCAGCCCCGGAAGGCCCCATGATCGAAACGAATTCTCCCGGCTTAATGTCGAGATCGATTCGCCGCAGAACGTAGGTCTTGGTAGGTCCATGCGGAAAAGCTTTCTCAATGCCGCGCAAACTGATCATGAAATAGCTCCGAACCCAGCTTCTTTCAATTGTTGTTCATGAATCTCGCGTCGCTCAGATCCGGCTTCCTCTTCGACTATCAAACCGTCGAACAAGTGCACGATACGATCCGCGTGCTGTGCATAGCGCGGATCGTGTGTGACCATGCAGATTGTCGCGCCGCCGCGATGCAGTTCACGCATCAACTCCATCACTGCTTCGCCATTTGTTGAGTCGAGGTTTCCAGTCGGTTCGTCTGCCAGCAGAATGCTTGGCGCACCACCAACCGCGCGAGCGACGGCTACACGCTGTTGCTGACCGCCTGACAGCTGGCTGGGAAGATGCTTCGCTCTATGCGCCATACCCACGCGTTCGAGCGCTTCGGTCGTGCGCTTTTTGCGTTCACTCGAGCTCATCCCTCGATAAGTCAGCGGCAATTCCACGTTTTCATAAACAGTGAGATCGCCAATCAAGTTGAAGCTCTGGAAGATGAACCCGACTTCGCGATTACGAATTCGCGCGCGTTCGGAAAGCGACAGGTTCTCGACCGGGTGCTCATTAAGGACGTACTCGCCTTCGGTTGGTGTATCGAGTAATCCGAGGATTGAAAGCAAAGTCGATTTGCCACAACCGGAAGGTCCGGCAATCGAAACGTATTCGCCTTGTTTTATGTCGAGATGAATACCCGAAAGTGCATGGGTCTCCACTTCGTCAGTGTAGAAAACCTTCTTCACGTCCGAGAGGTGAATAAGGGGGCCCGATGAACTCATCATTTGCTCCTTCAGTTGTACTCTGATCTTCACACTTTGATCTTGGACTTTGCGCCACCTCAAAGAACAAAGCACAAAGATCTAAGATCTATTTTAGAAACACCACAACAACCGAACTTATCGCACGCGAATCCTGTTGTAACCGTCGAGCGTCGAGGTATCGGAGACAATCACCTTATCTCCCTCTTTCAAGCCACTTACGATCTCAACAGTGCTGACCGAGTAACGTCCCAAGGTAACTTGACGACGTTCAGCTTCCTGGCCGTCGGGCGTTAACACGAACATTCCTATCGTTTGTTGGCCCTGACCAAAGGCTGGACGCCCGACATGCAGCACATCACTCAGACGCTCAAGCTCGACTGTTCCATCGACACTCATATCTGGTCGCGCATTTGACGGGAGGGGCTCGGTGAACGTGGCATCAATCGTGAACGTCCCTTCCCGGGCCGCGGGATCAATGCGCGAGACCTTTCCATGAATTATGCCATTACGCGTGTCAACCAGAACTGGTTGGCCAAACCGCACGTCTTTAATCTGGGTTTCGGCGATTCTCAATTCCGCCTTTAACGAAGCAGGATCCGCAACCCGAGCGATGTTGACGCCAGGACTTACTTGTTGACCTTCTTTGACGGTGACTTCCTGTAAGACACCGCCGGTTCCGGCACGAACTTTCAAGGCGTCAACCTGGTCCTGCTTCAACTTCGCAAGGGCTCGCAGCTGCTGAACTCGTGAATTCTGCGCATTCAATTGTGCCTTTGTGGCTTTGGTACCTACTCCTAAGCGGTCTTGTTCAACCTTCAAACGGTTCGCCAAGTTCTGAACGTTGACGCGAGAAATTTTCAGCACAAGATCAGCAACCAACCCCTGTTTTGCCAATACTTCGTCGGCGTCTAACTGCAATTTTGCCTGACTGTATTCAGCATTGATGGTTGCGATAGCCGACTTCTGCGTCATGGTGTCGCTTTCCAATTTGACTTTCAGGTTCTCTTCATCTGCTTCCGCAGCCTTTACCTGAAACTGTGCGTCGACTGCTTGCTGCTCCATTTGCGGATTGGATAGCTCGACGAGCACTGTTCCAGGTTGGACCTCGACGCCCACCTGAACAAGTATCGTTTCAACGCGGCCATCTGCTGGCGCCGGTACGTAACGAGTGATCTGCGGCACGAGAGTACCCGACCCATGAACGTCCCTGAGAAACGGGCCTCGCTTGACGGTCTCAATGACAGCCGTAGACGCATCGAGAGTCGGCAAAGCGGGCTTCAGTTTCGACAAACCGTACGTGATTCCACCGATGCCGGACAGACCTACGACAACGAAGATCCCGGTGCGAATCTTCTTCTTTATCTTCGACTTTGGAGGGCGTTTTATGTCCATAACTTACTTTCAAAAAATGTTGGAGAGCTGTACAAGCCTAGTTGAGAGAGCGGCGATTTTGGGGCGCGTGGCCTGTCGGATCGAGCACTGACTAACCACGCGCACCTATACAGTTCTCCACGAACCAATGATTCAAGGACTGTGCCAGCCTCCCACGGATCCGAACGGCCTTACAGATTAACTCGAGATCCCTAGTTATTGGCCCAATTCTCGAACGTTTCCACCGCTGGTGCTGCGAGAACCAACTCATGGAGAGCGAATCAAATGGCGGCGGCGTTTCGCTTGCGGGACTTAGCAGTCCCAGTTTCGAAAACTTGGGTTCGAAATATCGGCCGTTTTGTTCAGGAAAACGTACGGATTATGTCGTGGTTAACCCGAGAGATGGTCTTATTAGTTCCTGGACTCAACCAGCTTTTGAGGTCGTGGTCTTTCCGCTCACAGGGGTATGCAGCGTCAACCTTGTTCGCATGCGTCGTTGCCATTGACGGCGCTCAGCGTCCACTTCTTCAATCTGCGTAAGTGCAGCGCTCAGTGTTTCACCACCCAGCTGGCGCATTTTGAGATAAAGCAATGCCGGGACTATGGAAATTAGCGGGACGATGAAAATATTCATCAGGCCGAGGGCCTGCTGCCAGATTTGACGAGTCAAGCTCGAGCGAGGGAGATTGGCGCCAAACCCGATTCTGATCCGACCAACCAAGGAGCTTACGACCATCGGAATCAGAATCTGCAAAATTGAAACGATAATGACGGTCCGCCATGATCGCGAACCGAGTTCGCGTGACCGCCTTAGCGCAGCCTTTTTTTCCAGTCCTTCAATTAGGACAACTGGTGCGGTAAGCGCGTATCGAACGGACATGATCAAGCCAGGTATGACGAGGGGGACATAGCCAATGATCAATCGCAAAAGCAGTCGGATCAGGGTGTTGATGAAGGGACGCCAGCGCTTTCGCAACACTGCGATTGCCTGCCGAAGTTTGACGGGACGCAAAGGGGCAACTGAGAGTTGTACGACAACAATAGCCGTGACGCCTGAGATAACTGCCGAGGCAAAAAAGTAAGACAGAATCTGGAACAAGCCAATTATTACCATCGCGCTGATCATTGCGATCTTCTGCGGCAGGCCACCTTTTGGGACCACCTTTTCGAGGATCATCATCCCCGTCATCAGAATACTGGCGACGATTACTGGAATATGCGCGAGGAAAGAAAGCTTCAAGAATTTTGGGAGGTATTCGCTATACAGAGAGAACGCTCGTCTGTAAAGTGCGCCAATGCCTTCCGACTGTCCGCGTAACGAACTTGCAAAAGCAAAAGCTGTTTGCGGACGCTCGGACGGAACCTTTGAAATCGCAGACATAACGACCTGCGCAACTCTCTTTGGGATTTTAGTCCCTCGTTCACGAAGATGTGCGGGAGTCTCTTCGCGATGGGCTCGCATTACCGTCGAAGTGTTGCCTGCAAATGGTGGCTCACCCGCCAACATTTGATAAGCAATAACACCAAGACTGTAGATATCTGATCGGGCATCGATTTGGCCACCGCTACATTGTTCTGGCGACATATAAAGTGGAGTGCCCATAATCGCGCCTACTCGAGTCAGCGCCGACCCTTGTTCCAACGTGGTTGCGTGTGCCGAACGAGTCCCGCGTGTACTCGTCTCCTTGTCAAAAAGCAACGTACTATCGTTGTCGTCTATGTGGTCGTCAGCCGTATGCGCAAACTGAGCAGTCAGGTTTGCAGACTCATGAATCGCGGTATTTGCTGAGAAAAGTTTCGTTCCTGCTTCTTCCGACGCATCGTACACCGCCCTCTTAACAGCCTCGCCTCCAGGCCCCACGCGCTGGTCTTGCGTTCCTATCTCAGCGCCCGGTTGCATGAGTGTCTCTGTTTCCAAATCAACATTTCCGAGACTCGGAAATGACTCGTTGATTGACGTTGGATCGGTGCTCTTAAGCACTGACACGTCGTCTATGATCGTCGCGGCTGAATCTTCATTCAGCATGGAGCCACTAGCCTCGCCGAGCTTCGCAATACCAAAGTCCAACACCTTTACCCGATAACTACCCAAACGATTAGGTTCGAGCCAGATGTTGTCTGGTTTGAGATCGCGATGAATAATTCCCTGCTGATGGGCTTCGTGAACTGCGGAGCAAACCTGTTCAAGAATATCGACGACCCAATCGAGTGGTAGACTCTTCTCTTCCGCCAGAACGTCGCCTAGTGTGCACCCGTCGAGGTATTCCATCACCAGATAGGCAACTTGGCCGTTGTTCACATCCGCGAAACCAAAGTCAGTTACGTCAACAACGTTTGGGTGACGTAAACGGCCTGCAGCACGCGCTTCACGTTTGAACCGTTCGACGAACTCCTCATTAGGCATGAATTGCGGCGCAATCAATTTCAGGGCAACATAACGAGCTGTTCCGAGGTGTGTTGCAAGGTACACGGCACCCATCCCGCCCGATCCGAGTAACTCCTCGAGGCGATATTTGTCGTCGAGCACCTCGCCAACGTATTGCTCAAGTCCCACCATAAGACGCCAATGCTACAGGAATTACGAGACGCTGTCTGCTACGTGACAACTGGCTTTTTTGTTTATCGGCCGATGGAAAAAATCATTGGTCATATATCACCAATGATTGTTGTATACCGATACCGCAACTCGGACTCTATTCCTTCCAATCGCAGCCCCACTGCGCCCTGCCCCACCAATCCATTCCAATCGGTTGCCCATCCGGTGGATCCTGCGGTCGCGTGAGGTTCATCTTCTTGGGATCATCCTGGAAACGCTTGATCTGTTCCGAGGCGTAAAACAAAAAGGCGCGTTGATTATCGTCTACGGTTAATGTTCGCTGAGTGCCAATCCACGTTTTGAGGTTTTCTAGTTTCAGTTCTGCAATTGCTCGCACCTGATTTGGAGCTCTTTCAGATGAGGCAAGGGCCATGAGGTCACCCAGAATAACCATGTCGACCAAGTGTTGAATCTCGCCCGCGTAACCAGCGGCAACCGGCGCTTTCCACGTGGACGCGAGGATTTTGTCAATCACTTCAATTAAGCCAGGGTTTCGTGGATTGCGCGCATGAAACTGAACCAGGCGGGCGGCGCGTTCAGGGTTCAAAAGAAAATTGCTGACATGATCGGCAATCGCTTCAGCGGGAGCAAGGGCGTCGAAAGTTGGCTGCGTGCGAATGCGGAAGTCTTCGCGGGTGCGTCCATAGCCTGACGGTCGGGGCGGAATCAGTCGCAATAGTGACTCGGGCAGAACCAGCGCATCCGGTTTGATCGTTTCCAATACTGCATTCAATGCTCGTCTTTGTTCTTCTGGCGCCACAATCTGGGGATTGCGATCGCCCTTGCCTTTCAAACTAAATGTGTAGTCTTGGCCACCAACAACCTTCGCCGCAGCTTCAACCTGGTAACGGTGATACATGTAAATCGGAACCAGAACATCCTCAATGGTAGCCATTGGTGCACCGTCACGGATGTTGTTTTCACCGAAGCGTCGCAAAGCAGCTGCACGCACTTTCATCACATTGCCGAGTTCAGCGACAACATCCTTGCCGTTGTCCCACAGATGGGCAACTGAACTCGAGGCACTCGTGGGTCGTGCATCCTGATCGGTGAGAAACATCAAACCACGCGCAAAGGCACTGCTCAGGATCTGATCAAGAGCCGCCTGCTCATTTGTCCCAGACGGAAAGTCCTGGTATCCGTAAGCGATCGAAACTTTGTCCCATTCGCCGATGCCTTTTGCATAAGCGTCGGAAAGATCTGGAACACCATCTGGGCCAAGCTTCGCATAAGGCGCCGGATAATCCATCACCGACGCTCGGTTGACTGGGCTTGCAGCATAGTTGTGCTGCAGACCTAACGTGTGACCAACTTCATGTGCTGAGAGTTGGCGCAGGCGTGCCAATACCATCTCCAGGAGTTTTGGAGAAAGCGGCTTGCCTTTTTCATAAGGCGCCAGCAAGCCTTCGGCGATTAGGAAGTCTTGGCGATCGCGAAGTGATCCGAGACTAACCCTGCCTTGAAGGATCTCTCCGGTTCGAGGATCGGTTAATGAGTTGCCATACGACCAGCCACGCGCAGATCGGTGTACCCACTGGATCACGTTGTAACGCACATCCATCGGATCAACATTGGCTGGCATCACCTCAACCTTGAAAGCATTCTTGTATCCGGTTGCCTCAAACGCCTGGTTCCACCAGCTCGCACCTTCGATCAGTGCGGAGCGCACAGGCTCAGGCGCACCTCGATCGACGTAGTAAATGATCGGCGCGACTGGTTCGCTCATAGCAGCATTCGGATCCTTCTTCTCGAGACGATGACGAGCGATGTAGCGCTTGGTAACCGGTTCTTCGATCGGCGTCGCGAAGTCCATGTAGTTTATTCCGGAAAAGCTCGCCCGCGGATCAAATACACGGGGCTTGAATCCAGCCGGTGGCAATTGAACAAAGGAATGCCGCTCGCGGACTGTTATGGCGTCAGGTGAAGGCACAACCTGGCGAACGAATTGTCCAGTCGGTTCGCCTGTAAACGTCAATGTTGTTTCGATTTCAGTATTCAGGGGGAAGTTTTTCGTGTTTGCCAGGTAGAATGCGCAACGCGTCGGATCTAAACGATAGTTGCCCTGTTGGCCACGTTGAAGTGTGTTCGTGACTTGATGGACATCACGTAGATAGAAGGAAGTGGCGTCGACGAGAATGCGCGCACCTTCTTCAGCGGCGACCTCAAAACCCCACAGAGTCGACTCTGCAAATGCGTCTTTCACCGCAAGTCGCTCGTCGGGATTGTTTGTAAGCGCTCGGAAGTCATAGTTGGGTGCCACCAACAACACTCTGGGACCAGATCGATCAAAACGCACCACGAAGCTGTTTCCGAGCTGTCCGCGATCAAGACCGATGTCGTTTGAGCCAATG
>DASYRR010000184.1:0-13428 GCA_036004125.1 Pyrinomonadaceae bacterium
ACGACAAGCTAAAGCATATCGGACATTATCGGAAATCGGTGATCAAAATCACGTCGCTACTTCTGTTCCCGCGAGCGCAGGCTATCTGTTTACCGTCCGGCGAAAGTTCAAAATTGAAGATCCACCCCGAAGCAAAATTGGTGAGAGCCTTGGGTTGACCGCCATCGATGGGTTGGCTCCAGATATTAGAAACACCGTCTTTGCGATCGACATAAGCCAGAGCGCGCCCATCATTGACCCATCGCACATATGCCGCGGCACGTCCATCCAAGTTGTAGCGACCAACGTCAGCCGTCACTGGCAGGTCCAGAATCTTCAGCGGCAACCCACCAGCAAAGGGAATGATTGCCACGCGCCACCGAGCTGTGTCCAAGGTTGCATCCAAAAAGAGACACGCAATTGCCTTCCCGTCAGGCGAAACATCTGGCGAGGTCGATTGATAATCAGTTAGTCGGACTGGAATACCTCCATCGATCGCAACTTTCCAGAGTCTGTCCTGACCTGCCATCCGCGATGAATAGACCAGCCATCGTCCATCGACTGAAACTCGACCGTAATCTTCCTCAGCATTCTCTTCGGTGGTTAGTTGTTTCAAACGACCGCCATCTACGTCCATTCTCCACAGGTGATAGATCCCTGAGCCGCGAGTTGATCTGAAAACGATACTTTGCCCGTCATGTGTTACAACGGGATACTCATCTCGATACGTATCGGTTGTTAATGGTTCCGGTTGTGTTCCATCCGTCTTGATTCGCCACAAGTTCCAACCTGTATTGACCCTCGAGGAGTAGATCAAACTTCCGTCAGGCGACCATGCGATGCCAAAGCGTCCATCCGTCCGTCCCTCACCAGTGGTGAGTTGTCTACTGTGGTTCGCATCACCGTTCGTCGAAATCCAAACATGCGAGACGTCATCCTCTTGTTGGGTGACCAGGGTTTTGGAGTCAGCGGTCAAACCGAGACTAATGTGTCCATGACCGTTGAGATCATTCGTAATCCGCCGCACCGCGCCGCTTGGGTAGGAGATTTCCCAAATCTGACTGAAGTCTTGTTCGGGATCACTCGCCAGAACAACTAAGCCGCTTCCATCACCAAACCACAGGATGCGCCGCACCGAGCTCCATTCATGATTGGTTATCTGCTTGACTTCTCCATTTGTGACATCAACCGTAAACACGCTCGCATAAGGCCCGACGTCCGCACGGGTGCTCCCAAATGCAACCATCTTTCCATCGGGCGACCATGCTGGTCCGCTCGGTGTACCGACACCCGAACCATAAATTGGCGCCAACGAATGCGCTGAGGAGCCGTCAGCATTTGCCACCATCAAGCGCCTTTCAAGCGTGTATGAAAACTGAGTGCCGTCAGGTGATTCTGTGATTGCCCCTGAGATACTATCTAACAAATGTTTTGGCCTTCCGCCGATAACGGGAATGCGGAACAACGCGCCTTTGGGATACTTTGTTCCCCTCACGACGTAATAGACGAGGTTGCCATCATGCGAGAACGTAGTCCCACGATAGACAACGTCATCCGGTGCGACGATTTGCTGGGCGGCTCCCGTCGCTACCTGCTTGATCCAGAGGGCCTGTCGACGATCAGCTTCATCATCTTTGTAAACGACAAACCGGCCATCCGGAGAGATTGAAGTATTTCCAGCCTTTCCTCCTGTTGCGCTGGTAATCAGACGTTTGCTCTTCATCAACTTGGCCGCTACGAGGTCGGTCGATTGAGTAGTTCGCAGAAACTTTTTCAAAGCGACGGCGGTTAACGCTACAGCAGCTATCAGCGCAAGGAGCGTAAGCGCCACGCCAAACTTATGACGCTTGATCTCACCGACGATGTACTCAGCGCTAGACGTTGCATGGTCTGCGCGGATTTGTGTGCTGCGCGGTTCACTTGCGCCCGTTTCATCGCCTGGCTGGAAAGCTGAGCGCTCGCTATCTGTACTTTCGGCTGCAAAGTTCTGAGACTGAAGTTTCCAATCGAGTTCGCGCTTAAGATTCTTCAAGTCAACCAACAGATCTCGCGCCGTTTGATATCTCTCGTCACGTGATTTTCGCAGAGCCTTTTTGACGATTCGCTCTAATTCTTCCGGGACATCGTAATTGAATCGAGCTATGGCGTCCGGCTGCGCATGAGCAATCTTGTCAATGGTCTCAGATACACTTGCGCCGCTAAATGGCAAGCGGCCGGTCGCCATTTCGTAGAGCACAATTCCCAGGCTAAAAATATCCGTGCGAGAGTCGACGCCACGACCGAGTGCTTGTTCTGGCGACATGTAACTAACTGTTCCCAGCACCACACCGGTACGCGTTTTCACTTGTTCTTCCGCGTCTGCATCCGAAGTTGAAACGAGGGGTGTATTCTTCGCCAGTCCGAAGTCGAGGACCTTCACTCGGCCGCGCGGCGTGATGATAATGTTCGCAGACTTGATGTCACGGTGCGCTATCCCTTTAGAGTGCGCTTCGTCAAGCGCGTCGGCGACTTGGATGCCGATTTCGACCAGCTCAGCACAGTCAACGGGACGCCCATTGATACGCGACTCCAGGAGTTCACCTTCGACGTACTCCATCGCAATGAAGTTTGAGCCATCGGCCTCACCGATTTCGTAGACGTGCGCAGTATTCGGATGACTTAAAGAGGAGGCCGCCCGCGCCTCTTGTTGGAAACGTCGCAGGCTGTCGCGATCTTTTTCGGCATATGTGGGAAGGAGGACTTTGAGTGCCACTTTGCGGCCGAGCGAGATGTCCTCGGCTAAATAAACTTCGCCCATTCCGCCGGCACCGATCGACTGGAGAATGCGATAACGCCCGATAACTTTTCCGCGAACAGCCTGGGCTTGCTCTTCTGCCAAAGTGCTGGCAGCAACTTCGAGCGCTGGTATTTCTATGAAGTCGGCGCCCCGCTCATGTGATAAAAGCAGCCCATCGATCTCAGAGCGCAGATCAGGATCGTCTGCGACAGCTTCGTTAAGGAAGGCTGATCGATTTGCCGGCGGCAAGGCAGTAGCCTCAGCAAACAGTTTCTCAATCTTGTGCCAACGTTCAGGGGTCAGAGTTATGTCCTCATCATGCTTGTCTAACGATGCGACTGTACAACCAGGCTTTCGCTAGACTCCAATCCTTGATTACGGTGTTGGGGTGAACAGCCAGCGCGGCTGCTGTTTCGTTGACGTCTAAGCCACCGAAAAAGCGCAGTTCGACTACTCGAGCTTTGCGGGCATCAAACTTCGCCAGGTCCGTCAACGCCTCGTCCAGCGCAACTAGATCAGTTGAGCGCTCCGGAGCAATTGATGCTGCTTCATCAAGCTCCACCATTTGCGCGCCGCCTCCGCGCTTGGCCCGAATGTGGCTCCGTGCGTGGTCAACGAGGATTCTGCGCATAACCTCGGCAGCGATCGCAAAAAAGTGTGTGCGGTTCTCGAACCGGGCGTTGCGTTGATCCACGAGGCGTAAATAAGCCTCGTCAACGAGGGCGGTGGTTTGTAGTGTGTGGCCGCGCCGATTGCGCCGCTCGTTATTCATGTACCGATGGGCCAGACGATGCAGTTCATCATATACGAGTGACACAAGTTTATCGTAAGCACCTCGATCCCCTTTGCCCCAATCGAGTAACAATTCAGTGACTTCTTGAGTTAAGGGGGTCGTCATAGCCAAGAACCAAGGTTGATCTGCGGTAAGGAACTTACAGCGTCATAATAACATCTGCCTCCTTGGAGTGCGGGGACTTGTCACCGCTTTGTTATAGCGAATCTCACCCAAACACGCCCCTCCTTGGAGTGCGGGGACTTGTCACCGCTTTGTCAATGCGACCCTCACCCAACACGCACCTCCTTGGAGTGCGAGGACTTGTGACCGCTTTGTCAGTGCGACCCTCACCCAACACGCACCTCCTTGGAGTGCGGGGACTTGTCACCGCTTTGTCAATGCGAGCCTCGACTGACCGTCTTTACCGCAGGGATTGGCTGGTTATGGATCAGCGTTAGGAAACGTGAGTGCTTGGAGTAAAGGTGTTTTGAGGCTCGCTATAACAAAGCGGTGACAAGTCCCCGCACTCCAAGGAGACGCCTAAATGCAAAGATTAAGCTATTGAATCGCGACGTTCACATGCGAGAATCGGCACCAGCTCAAATGAAGACTCGAATCGTCCCTTCAATCCTATTCATCTTTGTCATCTCGATTTCTGCTGCCTCGCAACAAGCGACTACAGAACAAGAGCAGAATACTTGCGAAGCGTCATCCAAATTCACAATTCAACCAGAGAAGGTTTCATTTCCAGGGCCCAACGGCAGAATACTCTACGGTTGGCTCTACACGCCCAGCGGCAAGGGACCATTTCCAGCGGTCATTTGGAACCACGGCAGTGGACTGATGGACGATCCAAAACTTCCCTTTTACCGCAAGGAGTTGGCTGCTTTGTACGCAGGACGCGGCTACGTCTTCTTCACTCCCCACCGAACAGGTCACGGCTTATCGAGAAATGCCGGGGAGTCCGCGGAGGAAAGTGAAGACAAAGAATGCGTTGGATCAGATCTTCGAGCCGTGCGTCTGTGCAAGGTGAAGTCTCACGAGCTAGCCAATCTTGACACAGTCGCGGCGGTGAAGTGGCTCCAAACTCAACGCTTCGTAGATAAAAATCGAATAGCGGTTTCCGGCAGTTCTTATGGAGGCATTCAAACAATCCTAACGTCTGAGAAGGAACTTGGGATCCGCGCTTTCATTCCGTTCACACCAGCTGCGATGTCGTGGGCAAACGTGCAATTGCGTGAGCGTTTGCTAAGCGCCCTCGAGAAAGCCAAAGCTCCAATGTTCCTCATTCAGGCGGGAGGAGACTACAGCACCGGACCTTACGAACTTCTCGGGACATACCTCACGCGAAAAGGTGGACTCAACCGCGCGAAGCTCTACCCCAAATTCGGAACCACCCAACAGGACGCTCACGGTCGCTTCAGCCTCAGGTGTGACGGTATCGAAATATGGGGCAAAGATGTGTTGGATTTCCTCAAAGCTGCAATGAAGTAAGGCGATCGTCCAACCCAACGTACTGAGATGGTCTGAGAACAAAGAAAGTAATTGGGCGTGGTCGCAGGCTCAGAGTTCAAGCACCTCACCAGAACTAGCAAGTTGGGAAAGGGGCAAACTGAGCACTCAAGCACGTCACCAGAATCTAACAAGTCGGGAAGGGGGCAAGCGGACCTACACGAGCCTAGCCCACTTAGCCCGAAAGCGCGCCCCCCGCCTGTATTGCCCTACACGAACTCTTAGTTGTGAGTTTGACTTCACGAACATGAATGCAAGCAAAGATGTCGATATGTTGCGGACAGCGGGGGCGCGCTTTCGGGCCAAGTGTCCAGGTTTGTGCAGGTCCGCTTGCCCCCTTCCCTACTTGTTAATTCTAGGGCGGGCGCGTGTGTGCTCGAAAAAACTTTCAGCTCCCGGTGTGTCCCTCCGCCTCCGATGTCGCATTACTAAGTGAGGACAATTTCAGTCGAACAAAAACAGAAGGTTGCGGACGCCACCGTCCCGATCAACTTAATTGGAGTACACAACATGAGAACCAAACGCACACTAACAATAATGGCAGTGCTCTTCACACTCGCCATATTAACTCTAGCCATCTCTCAACCCGTCCAAGCTCAGGACACAGCACCCCAACTCCCTGATCACTATTCTTTCGGGATGGTGGGCATCACTCAAGGTCAGACCTTGCGGGTCAACGTGTCAAACGTAATCACCGCAAACGACTCTCATTGGCCGCCAGGTCCATCACGCGTCGCGATCATCGTCATCAACAGCCGAGGGGAAATGCTTCGCAACCGGGATGGCAGTCTGATCCGAAAGGTAGAGTTCCTTGAGCGCGGGGAATCAACTTTTCTGGATCTCAACAGCGATGATATTCAATGGCCGCCAGGTCCCGTTCGTCTTCAAGTTCGCGCAGTAGTGAACGCCTGGCCGCCGGGACCAATTGATGTTGCCATCCCTTACGACTCCGCCGTTCCGTCGGTAGAGGTTTTCAACAACGCAAACGGCCGCACCGTTCTATTCATCGGCAATCCCGGCGTGATTCGCGGTTTCAACCCGCAGCCTGATCCACCAGCTCCCGAATAGAGTTGTAGGGGCGACCCTCCGTGGGCGCCCGGCTCAACTTGTTGGGGCGTCCCTCCGTGGGCGCCCGGCTCAACATCAGCACCATCGATAGACAAAAGTACGAATAATTATCGACCCACCTCGACCTAAAAGGAGTGAATGTTATGCGCACCAGACGCAATCTGACCATCGCCCTATTAGTTGCTTCGCTAGCCGCTCTTGCGCTAGTTGCATTATTCAGCTCAAGACGCACCTACGCCTCGCACGTATCTCCGCTCGTCCACGAAAACAATATGAGCGGGTCAGGCACGAATCATATAAACACGCACGAGAAGGAGACGTCTGTCGCCGTCGATCCCAATAACCCGAACCGATTGATGGCCGCCGCCAACACGCTTAGTGGCGGTGGCAACGTGCATGAGTCCTATGCCTCGTCGGACGGCGGGCGCACGTTTTCGCGCCACGAAATACCGATTGATGCGGGCCTGACAATTGATTGCGCGCCCGACCCCGACCACCCGAATGACTGTGTGCCCAACGATCAGATCGAATACTCAGATCCGTGGGTCGCTTACGGCAGCGACGGCACTGTCTATCACTCGGCCATCGCGCATGGTGATGGGTCGCACGGCGCGTCAGTGGTTGTCCAGACAAGTTCGGATCAGGGCGAAAACTGGAGTGACGCATCCGCCGGCGTCGTCTTCGAAGGGATGACCACACCGTACGCCTTCGCCGACAAGGAAAGCATGACCGTTGATCTCGTCCACGGCGACAACGTTTATCTCACCTGGAATCCGCGCCAGACTATGCTGGACGCTAACGGAAATGCGGGCAAGCAGATCGTCTTCACGCGTGACCTCGGCGGCCAGGCCAACGGCCTGCATTTCTCGGACCCAGTGGTCATCTCAAACTATCCGACTAACTTCGACACCGATTTCGACCCGCCGCACAACGAATGCCGGAACCACGGGCCGAACGTGATCGTTGACGCGAGCGGCACGATCTGGGTCGCGTGGGCGCGCCTGTGTGACAGCGACGCCAACGGCGCGCCGGCAGCGATCTGGGTCGCGAAGTCAACCGACGAGGGACAGTGTTTCGCGCCGCCGGTCAAGGTTGCCGACCTGTTCAATGTCGGCGGTCTTAATGATCCCGTTCCCGGCATCGCCGGCGCCTTCCGCTCCCACGCGGATCCGACCATCGCCAGTGACCCGGACACCGGACGCCTCTTTGTTGCCTACGCCACTAACGCCGGCGGTGACGACGATCCCGACGTTGAGCTGGTCACTTCCGCCGACGGCGCGAGCTGGTCGGCGCCGATTCGCATCAATCAGGACACCGGCTCGTCCACGCAAGTTCAGCCTTCGGTCGCGGTGCGCGATGGTTGGTTAGTCGTGAACTTCTACTCGACCGCAGACGCGGCCGATCAGGTTGATGACCACGTCGCGTACGCGACCGCCTCGGCGTCGCCTTCGTTTACAGAGATCCGTCTGAGCGCGGCCGGCACACCGCAGCCAACTGGCTTCCTCGGGGACTACACCGCGGTTGCGTTTGGCACGGACGGTGTTGCTCACGCGGTCTGGACGGATCAGCGCACGGGCGACGATGCCGACGCTTACAGCGCACGGATCGATTTCTCGCCGCCTGCAGCTTTCACGGTTTCTTCAGGACCTGCTAAGCCATTTGGTCAGGTCGCTTCGTTCACTGCTTCAGTTACAGGAGCGCATGGCGAGACAGAGCAGTTCGTTCCCGTTCGTTTCGACGTTGTGACTTCCGGATCTGCGTCACCCGCAACCGATTCGGGTATCACGGGCCCTCTGGGTAAAAGCTCGTTTAGCTATACCAACGCGCACGCGGGGACCGACTTGTTACAGGTTTGGGTAGACTTGGATGAGGATGGCGTAAGAGATGCAGGTGAGGAATCGGTTCTAAACGTCACCTGGTTAAAGCATCCCACCGTGACCACCTACACTGGGCCAACACTCCTGGCTGTGTCGGTGACAACTAATTTGACCGCCCAGCTGACGGATAACGGATCTGGAGTGCAGGGTAAGCTTTTGCTGTTCACTGTCGGCAGTAGCCCGGGTTCACAAACCTGTTCTGCCACGACTAACGTAAACGGTGTTGCAGGCTGCGATATTGTAATCAATCAACCGCTAGGACCTGGCTCGATAAATGTTAGCTTCGCTGGCGACGGCGACTATGAGCCCTCCTCAACAACCGTGGGCACAATCGTCTTCGCTTATACAGTGGGTGGCAACTTTGTTATTGGCGACCTCGATGCCGGCGGAACTGGAACGATCACATTCTGGAGCAGTAATTGGTCAAAAGAAAACCACATTAGCGGTGGGACTGCGCCAAGTAGCTTCAATGGCTTCGCAAATGTCCCGTCGGGTGCGACCTCGTGCGGCGGTAAGTGGAGCACGAGTGGCGGAAGCAGTCCACCACCCCCTGTCACTGTGCCTGCGTACACCGCGATGCTCGTCACAAACTCTGTCACGAAGTCAGGCAACACCGTTAGCGGCACTAAACCAAAAATCGTGATCATGAGGACTGATGCTGGTTATCAACCGTCGTCTGGGCACGCAGGGACAGGACACGTAGCCGCGGTGTTTTGTCAGTGAGTGTTGGCGACTCTGGCTAGACCTATGAAATCAGCCGGTGCCTTTAGTAGTACGCCTAATTGAAACAACAACTTCGGTGCTGGGACCGCAGGCGTCCTCGTCTGCCATCGCCGGACTCAAGTTGGTACAGTTCAACCAGGATCCTTGAAGCCAACGCAGCAGGCGAGGACGCCTGCCATCGCCAGACTCAAGTTGGTAAGGTGCAACCAGGATCCTTGAAGCCAACGCAGCAGGCGAGGACGCCTGCCATCGCCGGACTCAAGTTGGTACAGTGCAACCGGGATCCTTGAAGCCAACGCCAGCAGGCGTCCTCGCCTGCCATCGCCAGACTCAAGTTGGTAAGGTTCAACCAGGATCCTTGAAGCCAACGCCAGCATGCGAGGACGCCTGCCATCGCCGGACTAAGTTGGTACAGTTCAACCGGGATCCTTGAAGCCAACGCAGCAGGCGTCCTCGCCTGCCATCGCCGGACTCAAGTTGGTACAGTTCAACCGGGATCCTTGAAGCCAACGCCAGCAGGCGAGGACGCCTGCCATCGCCAGACTCAAGTTGGTAAGGTGCAACCAGGATCCTTGAAGCCAACGCAGCAGGGGAGGACGCCTGCGGTCCCAGCACCAAGTAGCCCTTTCCTTGGAACGGGCTACTAAAGGGATCGTTATCTCAGTGACACGGGTGAGATTCGTATCTCTTCTGGCAAACATGCTCACACTTGGGATTTCGGGCTAGCGTTTTTTGTGGCGACAACCCGAGGTCGAGAGTAAAATCCCTCCGTTTCAATTGGAGTCCGACTTCGCGAAAGCCCAGCAACCGCGAATATCTTTATATCCTCTGAAAACCGCCGCAATCCGACGATCGCAAACTGTCATGCGAAGCAATGCTCGGAATCCGGAATTCAAGGAGCTCATCACGGCGTTGCTGAATCCAAACACCGACACGCGAAAAGATGGAAACTTCGGTAGAAGCTCTTCTCCGAGATTTGGACTCGCCAAACTCCCAAGAGGCGTGGTCACAGTTTCTGTCTGATTATTCGGCTCATATCTATCAAGTCATTCGTCACTTTGAATCTGACTCCGACAACGCTGCTGATTGTTTTCAATTTGTGTGCGAGCAGCTAATCGAAAACCGTTCAAGACGATTGCGGAAGTTCAAGGGAGAAGGCACCGCAACGTTTGTGACATGGTTACGTTCGGTCGTGCGAAATCTATGTATTGACTGGCACCGGAAACAATTCGGGCGCCACCGGCAGTTTCGCTCGATATCGCGTTTGCCGGTGTTCGATCAGGAAGTGTTCCGACTTGTTTATGAACTCGCGACTCCGCTCGACGAGTCGTTGGCGATTTTGGCAGCGCAGTTTCCGAATGCGACGGCCACTCGAATCAACGAAAGCAGGGCACGAATCGAAGAAGTGCTCACCAGGAATCAGCGTTGGCTACTTGCGAGGCATTCTCTAAGCAAAAGCGCGACGGAAATTACCGGTCCCGAAGAGACGCAACTTAGTTCCCTGACTGATTCGCAACCCGATCCTGAGTCTCTGGCGATCGAAAATCAGAACAAGAAGAACCTCTACCGTGCCCTGAGGAAACTAGACACGGATCAGCGTCTGTTGATTCGGCTGCGCTTCGAGGAAGGCTTGACGTTAGTTGAAGTTGCCCAATTGCTCGGCCTTGGCAACGCACAGCGAGCGGATCGTAAGGTAAAAGAGATTCTGGCACGTTTACAAAAGCTCATGGGTTGATGTCCGATATGCTTTAGCTTGTCGTTTCGTTCACTAGTTGCCACGTAGTCTTCAATTGCCACCACCGACAAGCTAAAGCATATCGGACATCCAGCATTTCGTTGACACTGCAACGAGACGCGATCTTTGCCTCGCCACGGAAAACTCTTGTTGGTGTCCGTGAAATACGGCAAGAGAATCTGAGATGGAAGAAAAAGAGCTAACAAGGCTACTCCGATCAAACATTGACGCCACGAAGCGCGGTTGGCGCTGTCCTGATGATAATCAACTTGCGGCCTACGTAAACAGACAGGTCGCCGACCCGCGAAGGCAAAAACTTGAAGCTCATTTTGCCAACTGTAAAGCATGTCTGGAGACCTTGGCGTTTGTGGCCCAGGCTTTTGATGAATCTCCCGTCCAGTCAGTGCCGGCACATTTGCTTGCGAGAGCTCGAAGTCTCGCCGATGACAAACGACCGGTAGTTTGGCGTTGGGCTTTCGCTGCCGCTACGGCCTGCGCGTTGATCATCGCGGCCCTGATTGTTTGGAATTCTCGTGCGAACCGGAACGCCGTTCCACCAGAGGACCTGGTAGCTCAGCAAAAACAACCTGAGCGCGCCCCGGAACCCTTGCCAGTTGGCGTAACGCCGACACGTCCAGAAAATAATTTGCAGGCACCTAAACCCAAACCGACGGAATCGCGCGCGCCAGTTGTGCGAGGCCAGGAGGATCGGTCGACGCCCACTCTGATCTTTCCTCGCAATGGTTCGGTCATCAGGCTCGCGCAACAGTCAATACGTTGGAAGGCAGTGGCCAACGTGAGTTTCTATGACATAAAAGTCGTAACTGAAGACGGTAGTCCGGTCGTTAACGAAAGTACCAACAATACTGAAATTCAATTGAACACAGCAGGGTTACAAGTAGGTGGCAAGTACTTTGTCACCGTGGTCGCACACCTAAGTGGTGACCGAACGGCCAGGTCAGAAATGGTAAGTTTCCGCGTTGGGGGACCGTAGCTCAAGATCGAGGGTACAACGAAAAACGATCATTCATAAATTACATAGCGCAGCATGGCCGCAACCAAAACAGCGAAAGGGCGCCAGGCGATAATCGGATTTGTTCCTCACTCCGGAGGAGTGAAATGTTTATAGCTCGCGCAAGCTGGAAATGTGAAGCACTCCGTTAGGAGTGCCAAGCGCTCCTTTAGGAGTGCAAGGTGCAGTGGCGGCAGATCCCATACATGTCGCTCCTCCGGAGCGAAAAACTTTGGGGTGCGCAGTACTATAAACATGCCACTCCTCCGGAGTGAAGAGCGACTTAGGAGCCGATTTGATCAAGCTTGCTCGCAACGTAATCCTGATAATTCTCGTCCTATCCTGTCTCACTGTGTGCGTATCAAGCGCGCAAACACCCTCACCAAAAGCCGCAGACGTTTTGGCTAATGCCCGCAAACTCAACTCGCAAGAAGGTCCGAGTCAATCCCTACCCGAATTCGAAAAAGCCTTAGCTCTCTTTCAAAAAGAAGGTGATCGAAAAAACGAAGCGATAACTATCGGTCTAATCGGCAACGTCTACAAAAACCTCGGTCAGCACGTGAAAGCGCTTGAGTTTTTGGAACGTGCACTGGCTATGAAACGAGAGCTTGGCGATCGACTAGAAGAAGGCAAGACGTTGAGCAATATCGGCCTCTTTTACTGGAACACGAGTGACTACCCGAAGGCCATCGACTATTTCAATCAAGCCAGCGTTATCGCGAAAGAGCTCGGCGATCGAAATCTGGAAGCCGCTATTCACAACAATACTGGTTTGGTCTACGACGACATCGGCGACGCGCGATCACTCGGAGAGTACAACCGAGCCATTGAACTCTACGGCTCCCAGCCTAGCAAAGGCTTGGCCGACGCAGTTGGCAACATTGGCGGCTGGCACCTGCTGCATGGCAACTACGCGGAGGCTCTCCGTTATTACCAACAAGCCCTCGAGGTTGATCAGAAACTGGAATCGAAACCGTCGATCACGCTGGACCTGGAAAACATCGGCCTGTGTTTAGTTGGACTTGGGCGGAACAAGGAAGCAATTGAAACTCTCGATCGCGCGATCGCGCTTGCACACGAGGCTGGGCTGGTAAAAGAAGAAGCTGATTCTCGTAAGGCAAAGGCGAGTGCGTTGCTCCAGTTGGGTCGATACACAGCGGCCCTCGAACAGTACAATCTGGCGCTCCAGGTTTATCAACAAACAGGAGTGAACGCGGAGCCGGAATTCAAACAGAACCTGGTCGAAGGACTTGGCGATCTTGGCAATTTGGAAATCCGCCTGGGCGATGTGGCATCCGCGGAAAGGGAGTTTCGTCGAGCTATCGCAGTTGCAGAAGAGATCAAACACCCTCGAGGAGTTACGACAAATCTCATTTCATTAGGCGATCTTCAACTACGCCAAAAACGATTTCCTGAGGCCGCTGCTCTTTATACTCAGGCGCTCTCAAGAGCTAATGATGCCAATGACAAAGGCAGTGCCGCCGGCGCGAGAATTCAGATCGCTCACACGTATAGAAGTTTGCGAAAGTTTGATGAGGCCGAAGAACAAAGTAGACAAGCACGCGAGATAGCCAAGGCCAACCTGGCCAAGCCTCTTGAAGCCGAATCATTGTATGCGCTGGCCGAAGTATTGAGAGCACGCGGCAGTTCACAAGACGCTTTCAACGCATTCACTGAAGGTGCTGCGATTGCTGCGGAGATCGCCAACCCGGAGTTGAGTTGGAGATTTGATTTTGGTCGTGGCCAGTCGCTCGAACATTTGAATCGAGGCGAAGAGGCACTGAGTGCATACCAAAACGCAGTCAAGACTATCGAAACCGTACGAAGTGAACTGCGTGAAGAGCGCTTTCGCGCCGGCTACATTGAAGACAAGTACCAGGTTTATGTGGCCCTGGTGCGGCTGCTGCTCAAACTTGGTCGCGCGGAAGAAGCCTTCGTAGCCGCAGAAAAACTTCGCGCCCGCAGTTACCT
>DASYRR010000185.1:0-36104 GCA_036004125.1 Pyrinomonadaceae bacterium
TGGAGTGCGGGAACTTGTTACCGCTTTGGTACAGGGCGTCGTAGATGACGAGGTTCGCAGTACCAAAGCGGTAACAAGTTCCCGCACTCCAAAGTGGGCGCACAGAGAAACGCTTCACACTGTCGATGTCTCTTTATACTCGCCCCAAACTCGCCGCAATCGATTACTGATTTCACCAACCGTAGCCAATGCCTCAACGCATTCGAGAATGTGTGGTAATAGATTCTCGTCCGAGCCAGCCACCTCTTCCAATTTTGCCAACGTCGTGTCGGTGCGCTGCGAGTCTCGCTTTGCGCGCAAGGCTCGCACCCTCTCAATCTGGGCGGTTTCTAGACGTGGATCAATTCGCAATGTCTGCACAGACTGCTCCTCATCAAGCTGAAACCGATTTACTCCGACAACGATCTCTTCCTGAACTTCGACTGCCCTTTGGAAACGGTAGGCCGACTCCTGAATCTCGCGTTGTACGTAACCAGTTTCAATCGCTCGAAGCATTCCACCCATCGCATCAATCTTCTTCAGGTATTCACTGGCGCGAGTTTCAATCTCTCTGGTCAATTGCTCGATTGCATATGAGCCGGCAAGTGGATCCACGGTGTCTGCAACGCCCGACTCGTGTGCAATAACCTGCTGGGTTCGCAGAGCGACACGCGCTGCTGCTTCGGTCGGCAAAGCTAGAGCCTCGTCCATCGAGTTGGTATGTAGCGACTGTGTGCCCCCAAGCACTGCCGCCAGCGCTTGAATCGTTGTCCTGACCACGTTCACTTCGGGTTGTTGTGCGGTCAACGATGAGCCGGCGGTCTGCGTATGGAAGCGCAACATCAGTGACCGTGGGTCGCGAGCATTGAAACGATCGCGCATGATACGAGCCCAAAGCCTACGCGCGGCGCGAAACTTGGCGACCTCTTCGAGCAGGTTGTTATGTGAGTTGAAAAAGAAAGAAAGACGAGGAGCAAACTCGTCGGTCGCCAGACCGGCATTCAGCGCCGCTTCGACATAAGTGATGCCGTCAGCGAGTGTGAATGCGACCTCTTGCACCGCGGTAGAGCCGGCTTCGCGGATGTGATAACCGCTGATCGAAATCGTGTTCCAGTTCGTCACTTCGCGGGCACAAAAGGCGAAGGTGTCTGTCACCAATCTAAGGGAAGGGGCAGGAGGGTAAATGTATGTTCCGCGCGCAATGTACTCCTTCAGAATATCGTTTTGCAGCGTCCCTCTGACTTTGTCGAACGACACTCCTTGTTTACGCGCAACGGCCAGATACAGGCACAGAAGAATTGCCGCCGTCGCATTAATGGTCATCGACGTCGATACCTGGTCGAGCGGAATATCTGCAAACAAACGTTCCATGTCGTTGAGCGAATCGATAGCGACACCAACTTTGCCGACTTCGCCCACAGCGAGGGGATCATCTGAGTCGAGTCCAATTTGAGTCGGTAAGTCGAAGGCTACCGAAAGACCGGTGGTCCCGTTTGCCAGCAGATACTTGTAGCGCGCATTGGATTCTTCAGCCGTAGCGTAACCAGCGTATTGCCGCATGGTCCAGAGGCGGCCGCGATACATATTTCGATAGATGCCGCGGGTGTAGGGGAATTCGCCAGGTGAACCGACATCGTTCTCGTAGTCGATCGCATCGGTGTTCGAAGGGTTAAAATCGACGGGCAATTCGATTCCGGAAGGTGTGATTGAACGCTCGCGTCGCTCGTCTTTTGTTTTGGTCGCCATGGCGTATCCGCAGCGGTAGCATAACGCAATTGACAGGATTACAGAATTAACAAGATGGTTCGACCGAAGGAAGTGACGGGGGCTAGCCGGTAGTCTGACTCATTGAGTCGCAGCTTTTGTCGTCTTTTCAGTCGCAATGTTGACCGGATAGTCAGGTAGGGTATTAGTAACTTGTGAAGTAGCTAACTCTGCCGTCCGTATGTAAGAGTATCTGACGATGAGTTCAGTAGTGGTTAACAAACGTGGTGCTACTCGAGTTCGCAAGGATCATCTGTGGATATACCGCAGCGACCTTATAACTGCGGATGCCGAGGGTGGGTCGGTCGTTTCAGTCACAGATGAGAGCGGGAACTTTATCGGTCAGGCTTTGTATAGCGACTCGTCGCAAATAGCTCTGCGTTTTCTGACCCTTACTGACGAAGAGGTTGATCGCGAGTGGTGGCGCCGACAAATAAAAGCAAGTGCGCTACGAAGAAATATCTCAGCCGACACGAATGCTTATCGATTGGTCTACTCTGAAGGCGACTTACTTCCTTCCCTGATTGTCGACCGTTACGCGGATGTGCTCGTGTTGCAAACTTTGTCACAAGGCACTGAGACAGTTAAGTCAACACTGACTGAAATCCTGGTAGAGGAGTTTTCACCGCGCGCGATCATCGAAAGAAACGATGGCCGCGTACGTCAGTTGGAAGGTCTACCGCTCGTAGCGGGGACTATCTACGGCAATGCGCCTGAGGAATTTGAAATTCTTCAGCATGGTCTGCGTTTCATTGTTGCACCTTCAGGTGGTCAAAAGACGGGATCGTTTCTCGATCAGCGCGAAAACCGAGTCGCCGCAAGAACCGTCGCACAAACAACGAATCGTGGCCGCGCTCTAGACTGTTTCACTTTCAACGGTGCATTCGCTCTGCACCTCGCAAGTGTGTGCGAGAGGGTGGACGGGATCGATATTTCTGGCGACGCGGTCATGGCAGCAAACCATAACGCGGATTTGAATGGTATGACTAACGTAGAGTTTCGTGAGGCAAACGTATTTGACGCACTTCGTGAAATGAATGCAAATCGCGAGCGCTTCGACGTGGTGGTCCTCGACCCGCCGGCGTTCGCAAAAAATCGTGCGAGTTTGAATGCGGCAACACGCGGCTACAATGAGATCAATTTGCGCGCTTTGAAGCTGCTGAATCCCGGCGGGATCCTGGTGACGTGCACATGTTCCTATCACGTGTTAGAAGATCTGTTTCTAGAGATCATCGCTGCGGCTGCCAATGATGCCAAGCGACGAGTCCAAATCGTCGAGAAGCGAATGCAGGCGACTGATCATCCAGTTTTGCTAGGAATGCCGGAAACCTGCTACCTGAAATGCATTATCGCCAGAGTGATAAGTTGAGGTCCGACATCTTTAATTAACGTACCCTGAACACCGGGCTGAAGCCCGGTGAGAATGAGACAAAACAATAAAACTGCCGGCATGGCTTAGAAATCCTGCCGGCAGTTGTTTTGTAAATCTAACCTATTACATGCCCGGATCGTTTTCAATGATGACGCGGGTCAGGTAGTCCTTACCACCGACGGTAAGCTTCACTTGATAGGCGCCAGCTTCCAGGGGCAGGCCGAGGTTGAGGCCTCCGAAGCCACCGCCACCGCCACCACCACCGCCACCGCCGCCAAACCCACCGCCACCGGGGGGTCGCGCAGGCGGATCTCCACGCAGGTTCCACTGAATTCTGTTTAGCCCTGCGTCTTTGGTAGCAGCGATTGTGCGGACGACTTTGCCTGTGTAATCGCTGATGGTCAGTTTGACGTCGCCCTCAGGTACGGACTTCAAGTAGTAACTAACCGAAGTTCCAGGAGCCGGATTCGTACCACGGAAGTTCTTGGCACCACCAGCGTACCGACTTAACCGAGGATCGTTGAACCAGATGGTTCCCGGTCTTACATCAAAAAGGAACGCATCGGAGCCCATGACTTTGGTCGTAAGCTGCTGCAGCGCGGAAATGTCGTCGAGAATGTAAATGCCTCGACCGTGAGTGCCCACAACGAGGTCGTTGTCTCTGGGATGCACAACAATGTCGTCTACGCGAACCCTGGGCATACCTGACATCATTGGTTTCCAGTCTGCGCCACCATTCATTGAAACAAACAAGCCATTTTCAGTACCAACATATAGAAGATCTTTGTTTTTTGGATCCTCTCGAACGACGTTAACGGTTCCCCATTTCGGCAGATTGCCAACAACCGAAATCCAGGTGGCGCCGTAGTCACGCGTGATGAAGAGATAAGGCTTCAAATCATCGAAGCGGTGACCGTCGACTGCTAGATAACACGTCGCTGCATCGAAACGAGAAGGTTCAACGCGGGATATGTGATACGTCTCTCCGATGCCCGGCACGTTCTTGGAAACGTTGTTCCAGGTAGCTCCGCTATCACGACTCACTTGAACGTTTCCGTCGTCAGTCCCAATCCAAATCACGCCGGGAAGCTTGGCTGATTCAGCGACGGTTACGATGTAACCATAGCTTGTGTAGCCATCGTGCTTCGACGCCATGGGATCCTTACCCGGCACACCCATGATTGGCAGAGTGGTGCGATCAATGTGCTTGGTTAGATCAGCTGTTGCCGTCCAAGTGTCACCACGATCCAGCGACTTGAAGAACCGATCGCCGCCGACATAAAGAACACGCGGATTATGCGGCGACATAACGATGGGCGTGTTCCAGTAAAAGCGAAACTGCTCGGTTGCCGCAGGAGTCGGAACGATGTTCGACGTCAGATTGGCACCGCCGAAGCCACCGAAACCCTGGGCCGCTGCAAAGGTGGCAAGTTGTGCGCTGGTGTCAGGCGTCGCTTCCGGTGAGGCCCCAGGCGACGCAGTTGGCGCTGCAGCACCTCCTCCGCCCCCTCGACCACCGCGCCCACGTTGCGGCACACCACGTGGACGAATGCTGACACTGCGTCCAGTGCGTAGATCAAGCCGATTCATCGCGCCGCCCTGTGACTCGGAATAGACGATGTTGTGATCGGTTGGATCGATTTGGGAGTAGAATCCGTCACCACCACCCACCCGATACCAGTCCGCATTAGTGATTCCTGCCTGCAGACTACGCGTCTGACTTGGGCCACCCCAGGATCCATTGTCCTGAAGACCACCGTATACGTGATAAGGCTTGCGCATATCAACGGCGATTGCGTAGAACTGCGCAGCAGCAATCGTATTGACGAATTCCCAGGTAGCGCCCTGATCATAAGTGACGTCGAGGCCGCCATCATTGCCAATCCAAATGTGGTCGCCGTTGTTCGGATCGATCCATATGGCGTGGTTATCACTATGCGCGATTCCCTGCTGCAATGACCTGAAGGTCTTCCCACCGTCAGTTGATTTACTGAAGTTGAGACCGCCAACATAAACGTTTTCAGAGTTCTTTGGATCGACCCGGATCTGCGAGTAATACATCGGCCGATTGTCTTCGTTGCTGACGATTCGCCAAGTCTTTCCTTTATCGTCGGAGCGCCAGACTCCGGATTTCTTTGGATCGGGTGGAGCTGGTGTTGGAGAAGCGACCGGACTCGCGGCCGGCGATGCTGACGGAGATGGCGACGGGCTGGGAGCCGCTTGGCCACCAAAGGTTTGCTCCTCACCACCAGTTCCTACGCTCGTTCCTACTTCCATCTGAGCATAGAGAATGTTGGGGTTCGATCTTGCGACATCCAGGCCGATTCGCCCGAGGACGCCCTCGGGAAGTCCACTGCCCTCCAGCTTCTTCCACGTCTTGCCGGCATCCACTGTTTTCCAGATCCCTGAGCCTGGTCCACCGCCATTGAATCCCCAGGAAGTTCGCCGACGTTGATAGGACGCAGCGTAAAGAGTCTTGGAGTCGGAAGCATCCATCGCGATGTCGGTGAATCCGGTGTCTTCATCAATGAACTTGACGTTTGTCCAGGTCTTGCCACCGTCCACTGTTTTGTAAACGCCACGTTCTTTGTTTGGTCCAAACAAATGACCGAGAACAGCAACATAAACCGTGTTTGGATCCTTTGGATCGATCACGATGCGGGCAATTGTTTGCGAATCTTCCAGACCCATTTTGGTGAAGGTCTTGCCCGCGTCGGTCGATTTATAGATACCATCGCCAAAGCTCGAACTCTGCCGGTTATTGGGTTCACCTGTACCTACCCAAACGATGTTGGGATCTGAAGGCGCGATGGCTATGTCGCCAATTGAGGCAGTTGAATAGGTGTCAAAGATCGGTTGAAAAGTCGTTCCATTGTTTGTTGATTTCCAAACTCCGCCGGTCGCGAAACCGACATATACGATAAACGGATTGGTCTCAACTGCGGCGATATCGTCGACGCGTCCACCCATACTTGCAGGGCCGATACCACGCCACACAAATCGCTTGAGGATCGGATCCGTCGACCAGTTAATTGGTGTCGGCGTCGGACTTGGACTTGGGGTGGGACGTTGCGCAGGCTGGGCAGGTGTTTGCGCAGCCTGTTGACCATTGCCCTGCGAATAAACAGTCGCGGTGACAAACGCAATACTGATAACTATCGCGAGCAGTAGTCCGGCATCTAGAACGGAGCGCGACCTTGCTTTCATACGAAAGTATCCTTTCAACTGAAGTGAATCCTAAAAACTACGTGGGATAGAACGATTGCCTTGGCAAAGGCGTTGGAACGGTGTTACGCAACGCAATACGAATAGTTTCGCTGCTTGAATTGCGGACTATAAATAAACTTAGTCCTGGAATGCAACAAAAGATATCCACAGATTACACCGAGACGGAATCACTGCTTTCAGCACTGTGTTCCGTGAATAAAAGTTAATTTGCGTAATCTGTGGATGGGTATCGATTCGCACTCAGCCGTGCCAGGTACCTTTACTAACACTCTCTGCGAGTCGCTTTGCATCCGGCAAAGCGTCGAGGGCCTTTAGAACCTGGGTATCGCTGTCAAGCAATACGCGCGCGCCCGCGTCGTTTGAGAACGAAGCGGTGATGATTTCCTCACGAAGTCGTAACTTGACGTAATCGAGTTCCGCATCAATCTGAACTGATGCAACCTGCAATTCAGATTGTTTTTGAACAAAGGTTCGAAACGCTTCAACAACGCGATCGCTAATTGGAAAGTCGGTGGCGCGGACGTTCTTGCCGTATTGAACTTTCTCAACTTTGTAACTTTCCAAACCCGGGATCATTCCGGCGGCTAACTGCCGCGTGAAGTGAAAAGCAGCTTCCGCAATGCGCAATCGTGTTGGTGTGTTTACAGGTTCTTTAACTTCGATGTCGGGGGTTATGCCGCCACCACCATAAAAGACCCGGCCGGCAGCTGTCTTGACGGCGGGACCTGTCTGCGGATGCGGGGTCGGCGAGGCAAGAGCCAGAGGAGAATTGAGATTACCGGGAGACGCGCTTGGCTGGGCCTCTATCTCCGAAGAGTCGTGCCGCGTGTAGTAGTCGTACAGCGAACCACTCGAGTAGTCACGCTGAAGAGAGCGACCGTAGGGAGTGTAATAACGGGCGGTCGTGAGTGTCAGACCCGTATTGAATGGCAATTGGAAAATTCGTTGCACCAGTCCCTTGCCAAAACTTGTTTCCCCGACAATTAAACCGCGCCCATGATCTTGAATCGCACCTGCGACAATTTCTGATGCCGAAGCCGTATTGCGGTTAATCAGAACCACAAGCGGAATGCTGGCCGGCTCTGATCCGCTCGATTTGTAGACAACGGGTTCACTGTATTCCGTTCGTCCTTTTACCGACACAACAACCTGCCCGCGTGGTAAAAACTCGCTCGCTACATCAATCGCCTGGTCAAGGAGTCCCCCGGGGTTGCCGCGCAAGTCGAGAACGAGCTGGCGCATTCCCTGCTCCTCGAGCTTTTTTATTGCTTGACGCAACTCCTCATCGCTCGACCGTTGAAAGCCACCAGTCAACCCGATGTAGCCTGTACCAGGCCGAATCACGTACGCGTTTCGAATCGTCGGCAGCGGCACTGAGTCGCGCACTATAGTGAAATACTGCGGCGCCTCGGAGCCTACTCGTTCGACCTTGATCGTCACTGGCTCGCCCAGACCGCCGCGCACGTTTTTGGAAACTTGTTCGCTGGTCCAGTCACGCGCATCTTTTCCGTCTACTTCGAGAATGCGGTCACCATATTTAAGACCGATTTTAGCGGCCGGAGTACCCTCAACCACCGACTGGATGTAAACACCATCGCGGTGCTGAACGATGGTCACACCGATTCCGTAAAAACGAGAATCCTGGTCCTCTTTTAGTTTTCTGAACTCGCCAAAAGGAAAATATGCGGAATGCGGATCCAAGGTAGAAAGCATTCCCTGGATAGCAGCCTGGGTTGCCTTCTCATAGTCGATGTCCCCGGAGTAATTGCCGGTAATGGTTGAAACAGCTTCGTTGTAATCTTTCTCAATTTCATCGGCAACCCGATAAGAATTGACGTTGCGCGATGTGGTCAGATTGCTGAGCTTTCTTGAACTGCCGATTGTTCCGCCAAAGACTGCAGCCAGCAGAACGAGTGCGGCTGCGAAGCCCAGGATTCTCCGATCGAATCGCACATCACTGTAACTCGGCGAGGAGTTATTTAATTCGCGAGCAGCTTCCATGCCCAAAATATAGCACAGCAGCCTGTCCGGGTCCGAAAGAGTGTATGCACTTTCGCTATGATATATTGCAAAAAGCGAGAACCTTCATGTCATCACTCTCTATTGTCATCCCGGCTTACAACGAGGCCGTTCGACTGTCGAACACCCTTCATAAAGTCGTCGACTATCTTTGTGAGAACTGGCCTGAAGCCGAGTTGATCGTCGTGGACGACGGCTCTGCGGACGATACCGCCGCCCTCGCACGCCAAATACTTCAAGACAGCGGTAGTCTTCGAACGTCCGTTATCAGTTATAAGTCGAACCTTGGAAAAGGAAGAGCAGTCAGGCTCGGCCTGCTCGCCGCCCGTGGAAGTGTAGCTCTCTTTTCAGACGCCGATCTCTCGACTCCGATCACAGAGACACCAAAACTGGTCGAACCGATTCTAAAAGGAGAATGCGACGTCGCTTTCGGCTCACGCGCACTCGATCGGAAATTGATCGGCGTCCATCAACCGTGGCGCCGCGAGCAGGGTGGCAGGGTTTTTAATCTGGTTGTGCGGCTTGGAACTGGGCTTCCCTTTTGGGATACCCAGTGCGGGTTCAAAGCGTTTCGAATGGATGTCTGCCGGCCGCTCGTGGAATCGGCGACGGTGGACCGCTTTGGTTTCGACGTCGAACTGATCTATCTGGCCTATCGCGCGGGATTGAAGCTGCGGGAGATTCCCGTCAGATGGGATCACAATGAGGGCAGCAAGATCAGCCTTTTTAGCGATAGTTTCCGGATGCTGACTGAAGTTGGTCTGATTCGCCAGCAAGCTCGACGCGGCGTTTATGACAAAGCGATAAAGGCGGTACGAGATCGAGCTAATACGTAATTGCCGATTGCCAATTGCGAGGATCGGCGAATGTTGTTTAACCTTAAGATGCTAAAAGATGTTCTAACTGGCAAAATATAAATCGGCAATCGGCAATTGGAAATCGACAATGGTATCTCCCATGTCTGCCCGTCTTAACGTCAACATCGATCATGTCGCCACCGTTCGTCAGGCGCGGCGCGCTCCTGAACCGAGCGTCATTGCGGCAGCGATGGCCAGTGAACAAGCTGGAGCAGACGGCATCACCGTTCACCTGCGCGGCGATCGTCGTCACATTCAAGATTTAGACATCCGTATCCTGCGCGATTCGGTAACCACATATCTCAACCTCGAAATGGCGGCGACCGAGGAAATGTTGAAGATTGCGCTGGAAACCAAACCTGACGCTGTCACGCTCGTCGCCGAAAACCCTAATGAGATCACAACGGAAGGCGGTCTCGACGTTAAGGCAAACGTTTCGATTGTGCGGGCAACGGTGGCTAAGTTAAGACAGGGGAATATACTTGCGAGCCTCTTCATCGATCCGGACGCCGCTCAGATTGAAGTGGCCCGTGAAGTTGGAGCTCAACAAGTCGAACTCTGTACGGCTGCGTATGCGGAGGCGACACTGGGCGCGCGGGGAATTTACGGTGAAGGCGCTTCCAAGGCAGCTCAGGAATTGAGAAGACTAAGAGAAGGAGCGAGGTTAGCAAAACAATTTGGACTTCACGTTGCCGCGGGACATGGTCTCACGTATCGTAATGTCGGCGCCGTTGCGAGTATTTCTGAGATTACCGAATTTAATATTGGCCACAACATCGTAGCGCGAGCAATTTTTGTAGGTCTGGAAAAAGCTGTAGGCGAGATGCGCTTGGCGATACAAGCTGGATCGGGAGTCCAGCGGTAATCCCGTAATAGTCGGGTGCCTCCTTGGAGTGCGGGAACCTGTTACCGCTTTGGTACAATTAACCTTGTCATCTCCGACGCCCTGTACCAAAGCGGTAACAGGTTCCCGCACTCCAAGAAGGCGCCCGGCAACTCAGGTTCTAGAAGCGAGTTGTAATCTAACTTCCGAACGAGCTAGTTCAGTTCGGGCAATTTCGAGATCTTCTTCACTTCCTGTCCAACCGCTTAGTTGCTTCTCCAAGCGTTCACGCGATGCCCGAGCACTCGATGCGTCGATCTCCTCCGGACGCTCAGCTACTTCCGCCAACACCGCTACTCGATCGTCTCTCACTTCCACAAAACCGCCAGAGACATGCAGCTGAGAATTTCTTCCCTCCTGAAAGTAAGTAAGCACGCCGGTTTTCAGCTGTGAAATTAATGGTGTGTGACCTGGAAGAATCCCGAGCTCACCATTGAGTCCAGGCACTGTGACCATCTCTACAGGTTCAGCCAGCACGCGTCGTTCAGGTGTTACAACTTCGAGTTGAATCTTGTCTGCCATCTCGTTCTTAGGACCAGGGTGAAAGGCCCTTCATCCTTCCGCCTTCATCCTTCATCCTTTACTATGCCATGCTCTTCGCCTTCTCAACTGCTTCCTCTATCGTGCCAACCATGTAAAAGGCCTGCTCAGGAAGATCGTCGTGCTTGCCGTCGACAATCTCGCGGAATCCCTTGATCGTATCTTCCAGCTTCACATACTTTCCTTCCAGCCCGGTGAACTGCTCGGCAACGTGAAAAGGTTGAGAGAAGAATCTTTGGATCTTTCGGGCACGAGAGACAATCAATTTGTCTTCGTCTGATAGTTCGTCGAGACCGAGAATCGCGATGATGTCCTGTAGGTCTTTATAACGCTGTAGCACGCGCTTAACATCTTGAGCAGTGTTGTAGTGATCCTCACCCAGAATGCGTGGATCCAAAATGCGGGACGATGATGAGAGCGGATCCACTGCGGGGTAAATTCCCAACTCCACGATCTGACGTGACAATGCAGTTACAGCGTCCAAGTGGGCGAAAGTCGTTGCCGGTGCCGGGTCAGTGTAGTCGTCAGCGGGAACGTAGACAGCTTGAATCGAGGTAACAGATCCAGTCTTCGTTGACGTGATTCGTTCCTGCATCTCACCCATCTCGGTCGCGAGGTTCGGTTGGTAGCCCACTGCAGAAGGCATGCGACCAAGCAACGCCGATACTTCCGAACCCGCCTGCGTGAAGCGGAAGATGTTGTCGATAAATAGAAGCACATCGAGTCCCTGATCGCGGAAGTACTCAGCGACCGTCAGACCAGAAAGCGCAACTCGAAGACGGGCTCCGGGCGGCTCGGTCATCTGGCCGTAAATCAACGCCACTTTTGATTTGCCAATCGAGTTCATGTCGACCTTGGTCAAATCAAATGCGCCTGTCTCTTTAAAGTGCTTATTAAACGCGTCACCAAACTGAATAACTTCCGACTCGACCATTTCGCGAAGAAGATCGTTTCCTTCACGTGTTCGCTCCCCCACACCGGCAAACACTGAGAAACCAGCTCTGGCTTTGGCGATGTTATTGATGAGCTCCATCACGATAACCGTTTTGCCCACACCGGCACCGCCGAACAAACCGATCTTGCCGCCGCGCAAGAATGGCTGGACCAGATCGATAACCTTAATTCCGGTTTCAAACATCTGCAGTTCAGTCGACTGTTCTTCAAACGTTGGTGCATGGCGGTGAATTGGGTAACGCTTGTCATGTTTCACGCTGCCAAGAGTGTCGACAGGCTCCCCGATGACATTGAGCACGCGACCTAGAGTGCCCTCACCTACCGGCATCGTGATTGGACCGCCCGTGTCGATCGCTTTCATGCCTCGCACCATGCCGTCAGTCGGTAACATCGAGACGGTGCGGACGCGTCCTTCACCAAGGTGCTGCTGCACTTCAGCAATCACGTCGATCGGTGCCTGAACATCGAAACCTTCAGACACGATTCGCAGCGCCTGATAGATCGGCGGCAAGTATTTTCCTTCAAACTCAACGTCGAGAACTGGTCCGATAATCTGAACAACTTTGCCGACATGCTGGCCGTCGGCACTGGAATTAGGCGTAGACATACTTGTCGTTGAACTCCTGTTTCTACCTATTAAGGCGAACAAACTGGGCAGGTTTAAAAGCCGCATAAGATAACACACGGGAATAATCTGCGCCAAACGAGTCTTTCTTGTTCTGGTTGAGTTTGGTATTCCACCAACGGAGAGGCTGGAAAAAAATTAGACACCACCGGCTTCAGCTCTCCGTTGGTGGTATTCCAAACTGAATCAGTACCCTTATTCTGTGAACTTTGTGCTTTGAACTTTGTGCTTTTGAGCTTGCACTTCGGTGCTTTGTACACCGACTGAGCCTGACTTTTTGCACGCCTGCGTGATCGAAAATGACAAAGATCAAAGGACAAAGCTCCTAGTACAAGAATTCCTGAAACCTTACTTGTACTAACATCGTAGTACAATTTAGAAATGAGCCAAATGTTTTCATTAAGCCCTTCGCATCCCATGCCGCTTTATGCGCAGCTCACGCGAGCGATTCAGTTCGCGATCGCAACTGGGCGGCTAAGAATTGGGGAGCAACTGCCTACTGTCAGGCAGTTGGCAGTAGAACTTCGCGTTAATGCCAATACCGTCGCCAAGGTCTACGCCGAGCTGGAGCGCTCGGGAATTCTCGAAACGCGAAGAGGCGTGGGAACGTTTGTGTGCGCCCGCCATTTCGAAGCAAGAAATCGTCAGGATCACGAAGCCGTCTTGCGTGACCTTGTCGACCGGTTTGTTGAAGAAGCCGGTGCGATGGGATTCTCCCCAGACGATCTGATTGCGCAACTCCAAAGCCGGCGCAAAAAGGAGACTAAGAAAAATGTCGAGTAATATGACTAGTCTGGTTCAGACCAGAAGTAATTTGCCTTCGACAAATACACCTCGGGTGAATGTTGTCTCGGCAGTGGCGTTTTTGGTTCCAGCTCTGCTTGGCGGGCTGGCTACTTGGGCAACGCTTAGTCCTGCCGGTGCTATTGCCGGTGTTTTATTGGGACTCTTTCTCGCACAGGCACCAAAGATCGCCCGTCAGTGGGAACGCGCAGTTGTTTTGCGACTGGGTCGTTACGTCGGACTTCGAGGTCCTGGTTTGTTCTGGATAATCCCCTTCGTTGACTCAGTGTCCGCATGGATAGATCAACGAGTCATCACGACGAGCTTCGCCGCTGAGGAAACGCTGACTTCGGACACCGTCCCCGTGAATGTCGACGCCGTACTCTTCTGGATGGTCTACGATCCCGAAAAGGCAGCATTGGAAGTTCAAAACTATCCTCAAGCAGTTAGTTGGGCAGCACAGACGGGTCTGCGAGACATCATCGGTAGAACCTCACTAACTGATCTACTTCGCGGACGTGAGCGAATCGAGGAGGAGTTGCAGCAACTAATCGACGAGCGCTCAAATCCATGGGGTGTCACCGTACAGTCAGTGGAGATGCGCGATGTGATCATCCCAGCCGCGCTTCAGGATGCAATGTCACGCGAAGCACAAGCGGCGCGTGAGAAACAAGCTCGAATCATTCTTGGTCAGGCGGAAGTGGAGATTGCCCACTCGTTTGAAACCGCGGCTCGCTCGTATCGCGACAATCCAACTGCCTTGCACCTTCGGGCAATGAATATGTTGTACGAAGGCTTGAAAGAAAAGGGCGCGCTGATGTTGGTGCCGAGTAGCGCTGTCGAATCGATGGGTATGGGAGGACTGATGGGAGCGGCTGCGCTAAGACAACAAGTGCTCACCGGCAGTGAGGAAAAGCCGGAGTAACTAGTTGAACGAGGCAATGAAATGAGCTCCGTGCGTCGACGTTGCACGGGGCTCATTCAATGTCCGATAAACTTTAGTTTGTCGTTGTGTTGATAACACGTCGCTCAAGAAGAACTACCAGTCGCAAGAGGCACCGAACGACAAGCTGAAGCATATCGGACATTAGAGTTCGGGATCGATTCGGATCTTCATTCGTTGTAAAACTTGAAGATCCTCTTCAGTGAGGTCCAGGGTGGTACTTTCGCCGTCAGTTTCTTCGTCACCGGCATGCGGTCTTAGGCCAATTTCCAATCTAAGCGTCAACTCCATTTCATACCCGGCTTCACGGAGTCGTTCAATCGCTTCGGCAACTTTCGTCGAGTTCTCAACAGACTCGTTTATTGCCGTGCCAATCTCACGAACTATCTCTTTTGCATCGTCATCAATTTCCAATTTAAGCGCCTTCTGCGAATAATAGATTTCCTGGTTATGCTACGCGACCAGATTAGGGAGGGTCAAGACATTGTCGATTTTGCTACTGGTTCAGTTTGGAATACCGACAGCGGAGAGACTGTGCAAAAACTCAGACACCACCGGCTTTAGCTAAGTGAAGTTTCAATTTCAACCTAACGCACGAACCATAACGGTCCTCCGCGCGGCTCCGCCGCGCGTATAAGGAAAAGATAGCGTTGTCTAGGTAGAAATTGAAACTCCACGCGGCTGAAGCCAGTGGTGTCTGACTTTTTTTCACGATCGGCCATGAGTGTTTCGCAAAACTAATGTGAGTTTGGTGGCGACCGATGACAGCTTCACAACTTTTCATTTCTCGATAGGCCAATGAAGTTATAGACTGTCACAAACTTTGCGGGGAGTAATCGAGGAGACGTGATACCCGCTGCTAACAGGTAAATTACACAATAACCAATGTATGGAACTATTGGAATTCTGACCGGAGGTGGCGATGCCCCCGGCTTGAATGCCGTCATTCGCGCCGTCGTCAAGACGGCGAGCTGCGAACACGGTATGCGAGTAATCGGCATCGAAGATGGCTTCGAGGGTCTGATCGGCGCCACCCAAACTCGCCTGCTTTCACCGGGAGACGTGCGTGGCCTGTTACCTCGAGGTGGCACAATTCTCGGCACACGCAATCGGGGTCGCTTTGTGGAACGCACCAGAAATGGTGAACCGATGAGTGTCGATAGTGTCTACGAGGAAGCAATCACTAACATGAAGGTGCTCGGGATCGACGCACTCGTTGTTCTCGGCGGGGAAGGAACTCTTGGGATCGCCTCGGAGTTTGACAAACGTGGGATTCCTGTTTGTGGTGTTCCCAAGACGATCGATAACGATCTGGCCTGCACTGAACTCACCTTCGGTTTTGTCACAGCGTTGGATATTGCCACTGAAGCACTCGACCGGTTGCACACAACCGCTGAGTCACATGATCGCGTGATGATTCTCGAAGTCATGGGACGTCACGCTGGCTGGATTGCCCTTCACTCTGGAATTGCTGGCGGCGCGGATGTGATATTGATTCCGGAGATTCCTTTCTCCCTGGAGGCCGTCGCGGACAAAATTCGTGCGCGTGATATCGCTGGATCGACCTTTAGTATTATCGTCGTGGCTGAGGGCGCGTTAGAAATCGGTCACGACTTAGTTTATTTGGACAAGGGTGACTCTGCGCGCGCACCTCGGCTTGGAGGAATCGGCATACACCTCCGACACGACTTGGAAGCAGTTACTGGACGAGAAACGCGCTGCGTGGTGCTGGGGCACTTGCAGAGAGGTGGTAGACCAAACGCTTTCGATCGAATGCTTGCCACTAACTATGGTTCCTGTGCGGTCAGGTCGATCGCCAACGGAGAACGCGGCGTCATGGTGGCTTTGCAGGCAGGCGATGTCGTGACAGTTCCAATAACTGACGCGATAAAGAATATCAAAACCGTGCCGCCGAACGGTCAACTTGTGCGAACCGCACGAGATACCGGAATCTCCTTTGGAGCCCCTGACGAAGCGAGCCATCACAAGAGCATGTGAGCGGAGCGATTACTGATAAATCAGAAACAGAAAAGGTGAAGAGTTGTCTCAAGCGATAAAAGAAAGACTACAGTCTGAGCTCGACGAGCTCGAGAGTGAGCTGCGCATTCACTTGCCAAAAGAGATCAAACGGGCGCTCGAGTTTGGCGACTTGCGAGAGAATTCCGAATATAAGGCTGCACTCGATCGACAGAATATGGTCAAGGCGCGAATCGTAGAATTGCGTCAGCGGATCAGCGAAATAGCTTCTATTGATCCAAACAAAGTTCCGCGAGACAAGGCGTCGTACGGTTCAACGCTTGTGTTGTACGACGCTGAGAAGGATGAAGAAGTCACCTTTCGGCTAGTAACACCTGAGGAGAGTGACCCGGCGCAGGGTTTGATTTCAACAACTTCACCAGTTGGTCGCAGTCTGATGGGTAAACAAGAAGGTGACGAGGTAGTAGTCCGAACGCCGGCAAGCACGCGCAATTTTGAGATTCGTCAACTCAAAACGCTTCACGACGATTGACGATCCCATACTCGCTTATCAACGAATTCTCTCGCGCTCAAATAATGATGAAGCGTACAAGGCAATTGCTTATCTCTATGACGCACTAAAGGAAGTTGAACTCCTGCGTGATTGGATACTTCGACGCGCCGGTGATGTTTCAATTGAGAACGACAAACGAGCTGAGGCTTACGTAGTCCTTGCCTCAAAAGACTGGGACTGCTCGTTCAAGATCACTGAACTTCCCAGTCATAAAGTTACGACGATTGATGGGAAAAAAGCGCAGGTCAGTTATCGGATGCCCGAAGATCGAGCTGAGTTCGAACAAGCTCAAGAGTGTGCAGCCCGCAGCTTGGAAATTGCAAATCTGGCAATAACGCTGGCGCCAGAAGACGAAACGGCGTGGCCCTACAAGACTAATATTCTTCTGGAACTGGCAAAGTTGGCTGAAATGTCTGGTGACGTACAGCAAAAAACAGAACTCCTTCGACAATACACGGAGGCGCTCGAGCAGACCACGAAACTGGCCAAGGCTAACCAGGCGAAACAAAAAAATCCGGCGGACGAACGAAGGCCCTAACTCCCCACCTGTCGTTGACAACTACATCCCTCGTCCCTATGATCCGCCGCTTGGTTTTTGTGAGAAAGCTGTAATCTTTACTGGCTTTTAGGCATAATGCCCCGAGGAGAAATTCACCCATAGTGTTTGGCGCAAGCATCGGACGATTAGCCCAGCGAATCATCGACGCCATGGTGCGCTGGCTTGCCCACGGTCATATCAACCCTAACATCCTCACCGTTATCGGGGTCTCGCTAAATGTTGGCTGTGGCCTGTTGTTTGGAATGGGTCGATTTTTCGCTGCCGGCATAGCCCTAATCGTCGCAAACCTTTTCGACATGCTCGACGGTCAAGTGGCCCGGCTTTCCGGCCGCGTTACTCGATTTGGCGGGTTTCTTGATTCCTCGTTGGATCGGCTGTCGGACATGGTGGTTTTCGTCGGCTTGATGGTGTTTTACGCGCGCGATACCGAGTTTCACTCAACTCTTAACGTTTTTCTTGCGGGCGCCGGACTAATGGGGTCCGTTATGGTAAGCTACGCGAGCGCCCGGGCAGAGAGCTTGATTCCCAAATGCGACGTAGGCTTTCTACGACGCCCGGAACGCGTTGTTCTGTTTATCATTGGAGCGCTCAGTACTCATCCTGGTTCAAAAAATTACTTCGCGAATCGGATGCCGGCTGTTCTCTGGGTACTCGCCGTGGGCTCCTATTGGACCTTCGCGCATCGCATGTATCACACATGGCGGGAACTGACGAGGCTTGAGACAAAAACACAGAACGTAGAAGCGCAAACTTCGTATTCACAAACTGGCGCGAGTGCGGGCAATGAGCGACGCGCTGAGCAAAGGTTGGTACATAAACCGGGCTAGACACGACTTTAGTGCAATTGACTCTTGGCTGGTTCTATTCGAGGTAATAATAAGTGACGATTTGTCCCTGTTGCGGTTTTAAGTTTACGGGAACCCTGATGCAAGGTTGTGAAAATTGCGGGGCACGCGCCGTCGGCGATGCACTACCGAAACCCGCACACGAATTACCGTCGTATGGTCGGGCCCTGGTATTAGTGACTAGCGGTTCGCTACTCGTTCTTGTCTTAGTAACCCAAACCATTATCGCGATGTTTCAGCGGCCCGGGACGCTGGGTCGCTTCTTTCAATTCTGGTCATGGGTAGCTGGCGCTGAAACTGCCGCCTGGCGCTTGAAGTGGATTTCGATTCCCGTCCTATTCGTTACGCTTTGGTTCGGGCTAAAGCTGTATAGATCGATACGCCTCCAACCAGATCGCTTCTGTGGACTTAGGCATGCTCGACGCGGTTTGTTCGCCTCGGCGGTGGTCGGGCTGCTAATAGCCTTACTGATCGGGATTACCGTTCCGGCAAGATTACGACAGCGTCAGATGGCAATTGATGCTGCCTCTAAAGCTCAGTATTACGCTCTCGACTTTGCTTTTCAGCAGTATAAGAAGCTGCACAAGCGCCTTCCTGATCCGTCGAACTCGGTAGAAGAACTTTCGAAGCTCCCTGATCCCAGTGGAATAATTGCCGCGGCTTTGAAGAACTACGATTCAAATGGCTACCAACCACGTGGCGAAGTGGCTGCGGTCGATACCCAAAAGGGGCGCAATCTTCGAGGGTCTATTATACGGAAAGCCTCGCAGACAACCGCAACCGACGATCTTCCAACACCTGGACTGGCATTCACTGATTACGACCTTCGACTGCCCGGCGAAGATAAGATCCTCGGCAATGATGACGACTGGGTCGGGCACGACGGCATCATCATGAAGATTACTGATGTAGCAAAAGGTGCGGTTGGGCGCAGCGTCTCCGCAAGTATCCTGAACCCCTAGCGACTGAATGTCGTTTCTCAATCGTTTTCGCAAGAAAAGAGAAGACGAAGCCTCCCGTATTGAACGTCTGTCCAAAACCGGTCGCATTGCCGACGGAAGAATTATTGATGTGGTCTCGACCGACGATGGCACGATCACTTACGTAACCTACGCATACACACTGTTCGGCGTTCAATTCGAATCTTCACAAGCTCTCAGCGCCGTTCAACAACAACGACAAAAAGACTATTCACCCGGCAATCAGATAATCGTCCGATACGATCCGAAGGCGCCGGCGAATTCGATTGTGGTCTAATGGTCTTTGGCCTTTGGTCTCTGTTGTTCGGTCTTAGGTTTTCCGGCTGCATTAAGGCAAAATCCAAAGGCCAAAGACCCAAGACCAAAGTCCAATGTTTAATAAAGTTCTCATCGCTAACCGTGGCGAAATCGCCGTCCGCATTATTCGCACATGTCGTGAGCTCGGCATTTCTGTGGTTGCGATCTATTCCGAGGTGGATTCTGAAAGTGTGCACGTTCGTCTGGCTGACCAAGCGGTTTGCGTTGGGCCAGCTCCCTCCAACCAAAGCTACTTGAACATTGATGCAATTATTGCGGCGACCAAGTCTACCGAATCTCAAGCAGTGCATCCCGGTTATGGATTTCTTGCCGAGAATGCGGACTTCGCGCGCGCTGTTCTGGCTGCTGGACTCACGTTCGTTGGACCTTCGCCAGAGGCGATGGACATCATGGGCTCGAAGACGAGCGCTCGGCGCGCTGCGCTCGAGGCAGGTGTCGCAATTGTTCCCGGAACCGTTGAGCCACTGACGTCCTTTGCCGAAACGAAAGCCACCGCGCACCAGTTTGGTTATCCGGTAATGTTAAAAGCAGCCTCCGGTGGTGGTGGCAAAGGAATGAGACTCGTTCACTCTGACGAGGATCTTCTTTCGGCATTTGAGACTTCGCAGGCTGAGGCCGTGTCAGCCTTTGGCGACTCGTCGCTTTATTTAGAGAAAGCAGTCGAACGCCCGCGACACATTGAGATTCAAGTGTTTGCGGACGCTCACGGTAATGTTGTCCATCTTGGCGAACGTGAGTGTTCGATTCAGCGTCGTCATCAAAAGGTGATCGAAGAATGTCCTTCTCCGATTAATGATCCAGAACTCCGCCGGCAAATGGGTCAGGCAGCAGTGAAAATCGCTCGGTCAGTGAACTATCTGGGCGCTGGAACAGTCGAGTTTCTGGTAGCAGATGCCACTCACGATTTTTATTTCCTCGAGATGAACACACGCTTGCAAGTCGAGCATCCTGTTACCGAACTAGTTACTGGCTTTGATCTTGTGCGCGAACAATTTCAAGTTGCCGCGGGGCAAGAGCTGTCGTTCAAGCAGGACGAAATTCAGTGGCAGGGACACGCTATTGAATGTCGAGTCTACGCGGAAGATCCTGAGAACAACTTCTTCCCTTCTCCGGGAACTATCACCTATTTACATCAGCCGGCAGGGCCTGGCGTAAGAATCGACAGCGGGGTTCAACTGAATTCCGAAGTGTCCATTCATTACGATCCGATGATTGCAAAACTCGCGGTGTGGGGCCGCACGCGCCGCGAAGCAATCGAGCGACTCACACGTGCGCTCGATGAATACGAGGTAGCAGGAATTACTACGACTCTTCCCTTCTTTCGTAAGGTGGTAAAGGACGAAGAGTTTATCGCTGGCCGCCTGGACACGGGATTTATTGGGCGATTCAACGTGCGACAAGAGTCTGCACTCTCAGAGCCTCCGTCAACTGAAGAAAAAGACATGGCCATCGTCGCAGCTGCTCTTCAATATCTTAAGCAACAGAAACGACATTCCGCGCAATCAGTATCGGCTAACTCGAATCGTTGGAAAATGTCAGGACGCGAGTCTGCCCTAACCGCACGGCGGAGTCTCACTGAACACCTCGTTTCAAAACGGAGGAAACCGTGAAACTGAGGGCCTCAACAAACGACGGGGATCACGAACTCACAATCAAGGCCAAGGAAGGCAGGGTGCTCTTCGAGATTGACGGTCGACAATACAATCTTGACGTCCGTAACCCTGAAGAAGCGTTGTATCTAGTGTTCAATAACCAGAAGGTCTATGACTGTCGAGTCGAGCCTCTACCGAAATCGCGAGAGCGTTTTGATGTAAGTGTTAAAGGTCGACGTCACTTCATTACGATTATCGACCCGCGGGGATTGCGAACAGACGAAAACTCCGATCGTCACCATCACGGCGCCACGGAGATTGCTGCGCAAATGCCAGGCAAGGTTGTTCGAGTGCTGGTCGAAGTTGGAGCGCAAGTTGAAAAGGGTGCGGGCGTAGTTGTCGTTGAGGCAATGAAGATGCAAAACGAAATGAAGTCACCTCGAGCTGGGGTAGTCGTCTCAGTGAACGTTGCACCGGGGGATACCGTTAATGCGGGCGAGGTGTTGGTGACTGTGGGGGATGCGTGATGAGAGACGGGGTGACGGGGAGACAGGGTGACGGGGAGAACGACCGGGAGAAAGGGTGACGGGGAGAAAGGGTGACGGGGAGAACGACGGGGAGAAAGGGTGACGGGGTGACGGGGAGAAAGGGTGACGGGGAGAAAGGTGACGGGGTGACGGGGAGACAGGGTGACGGGGAGACAGGGTGGGGAGAAAGGGTGACGGGGAGAAAGGGCGATCGCCCTGTCTCCGTGTCACCCCGTCTCCCCGTCACCCCGTTACCCCGTCTTCCCCTCGCTCCCCATCTTCCCCTCGCTCCCCGTCAGCCAATACCGACGTCCGACCTTCGCATCCTCCTCTGGGACATCGACGGCACGTTAATCCGCTCTCGTCGCACTGGGGCTTACAAGGAATACACTATCCCCGTTCTCGAAGAGGTTTTCGGCACTTCGGGTCGTTTAGCAAACATGCGCGTCTCCGGTATGACCGACCTGCAGATCATCACCGAAGCACTAACTGAAGAGGGCTTCACTCATCACGACGTTCGCCAACGCATCCATCAACTGAGCGAACGGCTGACTGCGGAAGCAAAGCGAGTCGCTGGAAACGGCGAGCTGTTTTTTGAAGTGCTACCGGGAGTGGTCAACACGCTCGAGGTTCTGGACAATCATCCGCGCTATGAGTCCGCATTACTAACAGGAAACATCGAGCCAATGGCCTATCTGAAGATGGAATTGGTTGGACTCGACCGCTTTTTCAAACTACCCGGCGCCTTCGGTGAGGAGTCGCACATACGTCGCGATCTTCCCGAACGAGCCGCCGCACGCATTAACAAGCATTTGCAACTGGACCTTAAGCCTGTTCAATTCATCGTGATCGGCGACACACCAAACGATATCGACTGCGCTCGTCATTTTGGTGCTCGTGCGGTTGTTGTCGGCACTGGTCGTTTCTATTCAACTGAAGAGTTGCTGGCGTGCAAACCTGACGCGTGGCTGGCTGATTTGTCTGACGCGGAGTTGGTGGCGAAAACACTTGATGAGTTGTAGAACTGGTATAAATCTGAGTAATCGGCGTAATCGGCCAGATCAGATTCGATGAAACCCTTTTAGAATATCTCTCGTCTTCAATCGTAGAATCACGGGCCTGCCGTGGGGACAAGTCGTGGGTGATGACGTTTGCAATAGTCGGTCGATCAACCAACGCATCTTCTCTGGGGCGAGTGGCATGTTTACTTTGATTGCCGCATGGCAAGCGAGTGAGGCAGCAATTTCGTCGCGCAGTGTATCTCGAGCCGAACCCTTCTTCTCAGCATCAACGGTTTCCAGTAACTCAAAAAGCATGTTTCGCGCTTCGCTCGCTGGCAGGTCTGCCGGAGTGGCTTTGATGGCCACTGTCCGACCGGAGAGTCGCATTAGATCGAAACCATAGTTCTCCAATTCAGGAGCGAGGTAATCGAAGACAGCCGCCTGGGCGGGAGTCAGATCGAATGTCTCGGGCACAAGTAACTGCTGCGATTCCGTTCGCCTTTCCGCTTCGAGCGCACGATACTTGTCGAACAAAACGCGTTCGTGAGCAACGTGCTGGTCAATAAGCAATAGGCCTTCGTCGTCAGTTGCGATTATGAAACTCTCGTCCAGTTGACCAAGTGGCCGGATGTTCGTCGATAGCGATTCAGGAGCGACTTGCTGAGCAAACTTCTCGGCAGAATTGAGCGGCGGAAGTGTTGATGCCTTGGGTATGACCGCCCTCTCCGGCTTGTCTCCTGTTTTGGAGAGCGTCGCTGCAGGGAGGGGCTCCACGTCTTCCTCAGGCTGATAGGCTTCGTTCTTAGGCAGCTCGTTCAGGTCTGTCTCTTCCAATGCTTCCTCAACTGAAGAGATCAACGAGACAAAGTCCATTCGTGACTGTTGTTGTTCAGGACTAACAATGACTGGTCGTTCGCTGTGATGAGCTGACGCACCTGGTTCAGAGACTGGCGTTGCTGATGGTGCGTTACCGATTGCCGCAGCGCTCGCCATATGCATTTGAGTGTCGAATGGTTGCGGGGGTGCATCACGTTCCTCACGTACATACCCAGCTGACGCCAACGCGGACCTCACCGATTCGCGAACTGCATCAGCGACGGCGGCCGAGCGCCGAAAACGTACTTCTGTTTTTGCTGGATGGACATTGACGTCTACTTCTTCAAGTGGTGTTTCAATAAACAACAGCGCCGCCGGGTAAACTCCATGAGGCAGAATCGCACGGTAACCCTCAGAGAGAGCGCGACCAATCATGCGGTCGCGAACGAAACGACGATTCACAAACAGAAACTGTGAGTCGCGCGAGGTCCGCCGGTCACGAGGAGCCGAAACATAGCCCAACACCCGGGCGACTGGCTCGTGTCTGCCGTTGACCTCGAGCAGATTGTCGAGAAACTCTTCGCCAAAGATCTGATACGCGCGCTCACGAAGATCCTTGGCTGGCGTGGCTCTCACTACTTCTCTGCCGTTATTGGTAAAGGTAAACGCAATCTCGGGATGAGCCAGTGCGTAGTGAGTTACGAGATTGGTGAGATGAAATGTCTCGGTCGCTTCTGAACGAAGAAATTTTCGTCTCGCCGGGACATTAAAAAACAGATCTCGAACCGTAATCGTTGTTCCTCGTGGATGCGCGGCATCTTTGACATCTCGCATCCGTCCCCCTTCGATTAGGACCCTGGTGGCGGCGCTTGCGCCTTCAATACTCGTCGTTAATTCAACCTTGGCAACGGAGGCAATCGAGGCTAGTGCTTCGCCACGAAAACCAAGAGTAGCAATTGCACCGAGATCGTCCGTTCCACTGATCTTCGAAGTTGCGTGACGTTCAAAAGCCAAAACGGCATCGTCCCGAACCATACCCTCGCCGTCGTCCGAAACTTTAAGCAGGCGTCTTCCGCCGGCTTCAATCTCTATAGCAATGCGTGTCGCCCCAGCGTCGATACTATTTTCGACGAGTTCTTTGGCGACCGAGGCTGGGCGTTCGACCACTTCACCGGCTGCGATTTGATTGGCTACGTGATCGGCGAGGATGCGAATTTTCGACATATTGGTCTTGGGTCTTTGGACTTTGGACTTTGGACTTTGGTCTTGCACAACCGACCTATTAACTGTTGGCCCTTGAGATGAGTTCAAAGGCCAAAGACCTAAGACCAAAGGCCAATTAAAGTTTTACAACCTGGTGATCATTCGAGCCCAGATTGATCGCGTTATATATCCACTCAATCACATACGTGCCGTGGCGGGCCAGCAGCGAAGTGATATTGATGTGACGCTCCTGCAATTCCTTATTCGGATACAACTGGTCGGCCGCGCGTTGTAGTTGACGATGCAAAGCTTCGTCTCTCGTCATCTGCGCCCGTACGAACCGCGTCCGCAAGCCTTCCAGCTGATAGTTAATTTTCTTTCGTCCAGTATCGAGCGCGCTCGCCAGCGTGGGATCAATTGTTTCCAACTCTTGACGCAAACGATCCAACTCTTCATTTACGTTCTGTTCCGTCTTTGCAAAGAGCTCAGCTGTGTCGGCGCTCAAATATTTCTCGACCACTCGAGTAATAACGGTGTCAATTCCTTCGAAGAAATCCGAAAGCGTCAGATCGTATTTCTCGAGCAGCCTCCCAGCGTGTCGCTCGATCATTGTCAGACTTGAACGCGGCAGAATCGGCGTTGCGGGTCGACCCAGCACCCGATACACCTCGGCGGTTTGTGCAAAGTAAGCAATCTCAGCCGAACCGCCATAATAAGCGAGGGTTGGCAAAAGATAGTCCTGGACAACGGCACGCAGCGTAACGTTGGGACTAAATCTTTCGGGACGCTCAAGCGCCAGCTGCGCTAACTCCTCCGCGGTGTATTCCCTTTCAGACTCCTTTGCTTTGTAAGTACCACCTTCGGTTCGCGTTACTGCATGTCTTGCGCCACTCTCGTCGTGCAGGAAGAGGGGAAATGAATTTGCGGTAGCCATCACTTGCGCGTGATAGCCTTCGCTTTCAAGTTGTTGGCTACGCTGCTCGATTGCCGACGCGATCTCGGCTGCTTGTCGAGCGGCTGACGAATAGAGTGGTGCTGCCAGCTTCTTCAATTCCGGATCGAGGGGATTGAGAAAAATTAGCCCATAACTGCCGAGCAGCGCCGTCATCATTGTTGCGAAGCAGTCGACAAACCCCCGGCCCGGTTGCCACGAATTGAGCACCAGCGCTTTCATGTCTGCCGCAAATTCTGACGCCGGCAGCAATTCAAACAGCTCGTCGATAACCCCAGTTATCGATTCATCTACTCTTACCTGTCCAACCGGTTCACCCTCTCGATGTAGGTCAGCTAAAACATCGACGTGTTTCAATTGGCAGTCGCGACCAATGATTTCCGCTTTCGCAACTTCCGCAAAGTCGTGATCTTCCGCGGCGATCCAAAATACCGGAACTGCATTGTTGCCACGTTGTCGCAAACAGCCGGCGAGTTTTACGGCAGATAGCGCCTTGTAGACCGTGTAAAGCGGGCCGGTGAATAACCCCGCTTGTTGGCCGGAGACGACTGCGACGCAGTCGGCGTCACGGAGCAAATCAATATTTTTCAGGGTTTCCTCGCCAGCACCCCAACGCTTGTTAAGTGCTTCAAGCGCATCGCAAACCTTGATTCGGTCGACCTGATGTGCTGCCAGGACATCAGGAACTCTTTGCTGCAACTCATGATGAAAGCGAACTGCTGCTGGATAGTAATCTCGCAGTGCAACAGGGTCAGCTAAGTAATCGAGGAAAAGCCGGCTTTGATGGGGAATGCGTTCGAAAGGAATGGTCTCGACACGCAAACCTGACTCTTCAGGGGTGCTATAACAAGCGGGTTCGACTGTGCTCAAGTTGGTTTTAGCTCCTGACGGACATTCTACGCAGGATAGAAGAAATGCGGAAATGCGGAATTGCGGAATTGCCCAGTCAGAACCACTTCGCGGTAGCGTGTGGCTCGCTTGAACCATTGGGAGCTTGGAGATGTTGGAGCCACGCTACCGCGAAGTGGTGCTGACTGGATCCAAGTGGCTTTTAATCATGAGTCTCCTATTTCGCAATCTCGCAATTCCGCAATTTCGCACTTTTCTCTCTGACTGCCTGCATCAGGTCCGCAATCTCCGCTCGCTGGTTTTCATCGGGTGCTGTTAACGGCGCGCGCACTGAACCGCCTTGATATCCAGCAAGATCGAGCGCGGCTTTCAGGCCTCCGATTCCGAACCGAGTTGTAACAGCAGCGGCAAAAGGAGTGAGCTTAGTCTGCAGGTCTTCAGCTCGTGCGAGATCTCCTTCAGTGAACAAACGAAGAATCTCGACACACACCCCGGGTACGGCACAACCAACCGCAAGGATCCCACCAGTCGCTCCACACTTGAGTGCATCCAAAAGGACAGTGCCGTTTCCAGTCATCACGGCGAAGTCATCAGGACAAAGCTTCACTGTTAGTTTGAAGCCAGCCATGTCGTTTGAACTGTCTTTGACTCCGATGATGTTTGGATGCTCACTTAGCCGAGCGATTGTGTCTGGTTCGATCTTGATGCCAGTGAGCGCGGGCATGCTGTAGAGCATGACTGGTACTGGTGACGCGTCTGCCACAGCGTTGTAATAGAAGATGAGGGTTTCCTGGGTGACAGCGGAACGATAGAAATGCGGAGTGATCACCAAGACAGCGTCGGCACCTGCGTCCGCTGCCCTATGGACCTCGGCAATGGTACCAACCGTACTCTGCTGGCCAGCCCCGACGAGGAAAGCAAGATTTCTCGGCACCACGCAACGCGACGCCTCAATGACCTCGAGGTACTCTCGCTCATCCAAATGAACACGTTCGCCAGTAGATCCAAGGACAACAAATCCAGACACGCCAGCTTGGGTCCACGCGTTCAGGTTGACAGTTAGACCTGTCTTGTCAATTTGGCCGCCAACCTGGAAAGGCGTGGTCGAAGGCAAGAGGATGCCGCGCAGACGTTGGATGGGAAGCGCAGCTATCATTTTGTCGTTTGCAGCAGCTGGGTTCAAGAATCGGAATTATAGACTACCAATAACAAAGTGCATCAATGGTAGTCCTTAACTCGAGCCGAATCGAGCTTGCTGATGCTTTTACGGATTACCTCCGCTTGAGGCAGCGGCTGCGGCAGCTGCGGCTGCGGCCGCCGCACGAAGTGCTTTCCAAGTGTTTGTCCCGACCACGCCATCAGGATGAAGGTTATGCGCTGATTGAAAATCCTCGACCGCATGTAACGTCACGGAACCGAAACGACCGTCCGCTCCCAGTCCGAGCATTTTCTGCACCTCGGCGACATCCGAACCGCGATCACCGATCCTGACTTCCGCATCCTTCGCTCGCAGCCGAACGTGAAAGTGATTCCCATGACCATTAACAAACTGACTAAGCGCTGCGGCAATTACTGTCTGATCGTTAAAGAAGACGTTCTGCACTGGAGCCTTTCGCCACCACAAGTCAATCAGTTCGGTGGTTAACTCGCGGTCATACTGCGACTGAGTTATTTCTACCGGTGCGTTAGCGCCATCCTTGCGCATCGGTCGAACGTCGATGTCCACACCGACTTTGTGTGACTTATGAGGTGGCATGGTGCCACCGCCCTTTTTGGAAATCTGACCGATGGAGAATGGTTTGTCTGGATGCTCTTCGTTCCATGCGGCAGCGACGCGCACCGCTGCCTCTATTGACGATGGTTGTCCAAACTGAAATTCTCCATTGGCTCCTCGATTGTTAGTAACAAAACCGACGCCACTTACTGGCAGTTGAGTTTCGATATCCATAAATTTCTCCTTTTCGTGCTTTGCTGAAAATTCTGAAGACTGGGTCTTGCTCCGTGAGAATGTGTTCCTGGCCAGTTTTCAGTTGAGATTTCGCGCCCTGTTGATGTCAGACATACTACGCGACCAGTTTCTTCGCAGGCTCCTTTACCAGCACACCATCGACAAACCTCATTCGCAGTTCAAACTCAAAGTTGAGTTTTACTTTGTCTGGCGTGATATCGAGAACCAAAGACAAGTTCTTTATTAGACTGTCTTTGTTCCCCGTAAATGCCAGTGCAATCGTCGCCTTTAGGCCACCTGTCCCTTTTTCGTTGAGTCTAACCTGGAAGGTCAATGTGCCTCCCTTGAATGCAAACTTCCCCTCGACCATCAAATCGTAGGTCAATTTCCCGTTACTCGTTTGTACATCAACCACGAAAGTAAGTTTGTTGTTCTTGTTGAATTGATAGCTGCCCTGGATCTTGAGATCTACTTGCGTTGCCTTACCCTGCTCGTGTTCAAGAGTCATCTTGCCGGCAAGGACGAAGCCCTGTCCGTCGGCACTGAGTCTCTCAATCTTGCCTTCGAAGGTTGCCTGAAACTTCTTTTGTGAATGCCCGAGAGACAGTTCCCACTTAGCGGTCGTTGAATTCCACCGATGTTGTCCTTTGATGTTGAATGCCAGTTGAGTTCCGTTTTTATCCGAAAAATAAGCAAAGCCTGCTGATACGGCTTTGACGGTTCCTGCGAAACCGATACTCACATCAGGTTTGGTCAAGTCCCCTGTTATCTTGCTGTGAAACACCAGCTGGCCACTGTCTGGGTTGACGTCCCATTTGCCAACAAACTCAATTTGCGCTTTTTTCGGAACCCGAACAGCCGAGGTATTCAAATCGTTTCGCGTGAACGCAATGAACCGGAGGAGGTCATCCGCTTTGAACTCTTGAACAAGGTTCTTTTCCGCCTTCAGCATCGCGACACCAGTGAGCCCTTTCTCACCTTTTATTTCGGCCTTGGTGCCGTCCTTCATTTCGATCACCAGATTGTTCGAGTCTTCAGTGAAGTGTAGATCCCCGTAGACTGTAAGTTTGTGAGAGCCAGGTAATCCGTCGGGAGTAAGGATGGAATAGACCAGGTCGTGCGCATCATCGATCAGAATTTGTCCGATGAAAACGCAGCTCTCCGAGTCCGCACCGCCATTCGCTGCCGCCGGGATCACGGCGGTCAGTTGGTTGAATTCGTTGAAGTCATATTTAACCGGCACGGCCGTTTGGGCCTGGCCGTTAATGTCGTAGCGCAATACGCTGTCCTTAGTTTCACTGCCCTGTGCCTCCGTGCGCCACGACCCCTTCACCGTTCGACTACCATTGGCGGCCACGACTGCGACTTTTCCATCGGGCTGAAAGATGTGCTTTTGTGCCCCTGCGTTCAGTTGTAATTCCTTCATGCTGTAGCCTCCTTGCGTTGAGTGAAACGGATGTCAAAAAGAGTAGGAAACACCAGAGTAGATTGCTCCCGATTTATGCAAGGCAGATTCGGGAGAGAACGCATAACCGAGTGAAAGATTAATGCTCTTTCCGCCCACGTCACGAATCTCAATGGCGGCACCGTACCCGCGGGCGGTTCGATTCGAGTTACCTGGGACATTAAATGAGTCTGAATCGTGAATTCGCCCTTGATCGTAGAAGAACTTTAGGTACGCATTGCGAATATCGAAAGGTAGTTTTGAAGCTGGATCGTCGTTATCAAGGCAATTACCTTTGCGCAGCATCTCCGCGACAGGCTTTCTGGTAATCAGGTTCCATAAGACCAGCGCATTGATCCCAACCTCAAATTGATCCGCTGATAATTTTCGCCCAACGACTTCACCTTCCTCGAGTCCGCGTACGCTTTGGGCGCCTCCCAGACGCAGCAACTCAAATATTGGCGTGCCGTGTGTGCTTGTACCCATCACCCGGTTATAGCGAAGCAAGATGTCTCGAGGCGATTTAAACCCAAACAGAAATTCCGTCGTGATCGTGGCGTTCACTTTGTTGTAATCGTAATCAGCCCCAAAGAAACGAAAACCCCGTTGCAGCCGCCCGTTCAAGGAAAACGTGAGAACACCGGGCCCAGAACGACCAGGCTTTCTGAAGTCTCGTCGAATTCCTGTTGCTAGATCTACCGAGAGAGTTGAGGCCTGCGTTCGGGCAGAAGGCAGCAAACTCTTATCAATGCGCGTAATAGTCAACAGCAGGTTGTCTGCTTTGATATTTACGTCCCGGTAACTGAACAACGGAGTTGCAACCAGGTAGATTCTGGTACGCTTGCGATCAGTCTTGTCGAGGCAGTCAACCGTCGCATGATCAAGCAAACCAAAAGAATCGTACGCAACTGACACGGTCGCCGATGATCCGGTTTCGCGCATTGCAATTTCGTCAATCGTCAGATTCGAAAAGCGTATGTCCTTGTCGCTAAAGTACTGAACATTTATGCCGAGCGTTTTTATGCGCCAACCCGAACTTTCAGTGTTTTCAAAAGGTCGATCAAACGCAAACGTAACCTTCTGCGTTTGGGGTCCGCCTGAATATGCTAGTTTCGCCGTTTCCCCAAATCCCAAGAAGTTCTTTTCGTCGAGGGCCACACTTCCAGTGACTTCTTCCTCAGGTGAATACCCCAGACCAAACTTCGCACCCAGGATCTTTTCTGACTTAAGATAGCGAGAGACCGTGAAGATCAAATCTTGTGGCGGAGGGACTTGGGTAGTCGGACCAGACGTGATGTCACCAAGGCTCTGTACAGTCTTTTTGTCCGCACGCAAAAGTTCCTGATCTCGTTCTATGTCGGCAGAGGAAATAATATGGCCCGGTTTACTTGAGAATTTAGACAGCGTCACGCGTAATTGATCTCGAACCTTTTTGCGCTTTTCGTCAAACTTCTTCTCGGTGTCTGAGCCATCAAATTCCATTTCGATTGCGCTTTTCAGCACTTCAATATCTACCGTTTGAGCGACCTGCAAGCCGGTTACCGAGATGATCCATGGTGCCTCAGGGCTGTTATCACGGACTCCCACTCTCGGGACGACAACTCCCCAGCGCACTTTCGGATCGATCCTATTCAGGTTATAGAGCGCCGCGATTTCGCTCTCGATCTGATCGGAGGCTTGCTGTCCGCTATTTCGGTCAAGCTGAGGAACTCCATCCGAATTCAAAAGTCCTCGCTTAACCGCAGTGTCAAAACTGAAAGCAGCTACCGCCAAAAGCTCGTTTTGAAGTTGTGCTATGGCTGCATCTTCGTTTGCAATCGAAGTATCTCGTCGAACATCTGCCAGGTCGATCGATGAATAGGCTAGCCGAATGGGTACATCGCCTGCGGGCCGTCCCTGGAATCTAACGTCGGCATTAGCAAGCGTAAGGGGTGAAATACCTTGAACTGGAGACGACGCACCGGTCGCAGTTTTGATCTCTATCTCGACACCGGCGGGCGGTTTCGGCGGAATGTAGTTCAAGCAAATGTGTGCCGTATGAACCTGGCCAACATCGGAAATCTCAGGAGGAGCAAGGAGTCCACCGGGTAAGACGATAGTTAGTCCAGGCCGAACTGAATCCAGGTCAGCAAGATCTAATTCCAGCTGATGAGGATCACCCGGTTGCTCGTTCCCAAATTTGCCGATGCCAACTTCCGCACCAGCATCTCTGACCGCTTCTCGAATCGGTTCAAGGATTGCGACAATTCGATCTTTTAGGATTGAATCAACGGGATTTAAGACAATTTGATCGGCGGTCGGAATTTCAGACAACACCCACACGCGCCGCTCTGGGAGTGAACCTGTGGCTGGAATCGTCTTGCTTGTCACCTTAATTTCGATAAATTTTTGCGCGGGCTCACAGGATGTAAAACGATCAAGATGGGTGAAGCCGAGAATTGGTGTTGCACAAAACGTGAGCGCTCCGACAATGCGAACAAGCTGAAAAAGGTTCATGATCTTATCTCGGCGCGACAACGGTTGTTTGACACTTAGGTGTGGGGTTTGGCCTCAGTGGGGCTTCCCCTTACGCCTTAAGGATCAATGGCTACTTTATGAAGCCAGGAACGAATTTGATCTAAAAGTCGCTTTTTCAGTTCAGGCAATGTAAGGAAGCACAGAGCCGCTTTAATCACCCGTGAGCTAAGGCGGCGTTCGCAATTTGAAGTCTCGGCGAGCACATCAGAGTCGATAAAGGAGTGCGGTATAACGCACGGTTACATTTCGAAGTCAGCGAGGTGGCTGACTTATACTCTTAACACCTGATGCTGTCAACGTTTCATTAATCTTTGGTAGTGGGTCAGTTCAAGAAATACCACCAAAGGAGTTGGTGGAATGTTGATACCTAGCTTGTTCTCCCAACACTTCGTGATCCGCCGAATAGTCAGACGATCAGGTAACAGGGCCTGCTTGACTCAAATTCTCGTTCTCGCGATGATCCATTCATTCCAAAATCGCGGAGAACTGCATGGCAAACTATCGCTTTATCCAGCTCGATGTATTTACTGACAAATCTTTTTGCGGCAATCCACTCGCAGTCTTTCCCGAAGCCGAAGGACTCACGGATGAACAAATGATGCAGATTGCACGTGAGATGAATCTCTCTGAAACGGTCTTCGTGCTGAAACCAACCGGAGAAGAGACTTCACAAAACGATGAGTCAGCAACCGATGAAATCGGTTCCAAGCCCGCAATCCTCCGACGCCTCCGAATCTTCACGCCTACTCGTGAAATTCCGTTCGCCGGTCACCCGGTGGTCGGCACCTGGAATGGTCTGGCGCGTGAAGGCATTGTTCCGCTGCCGGAAGGGGGCTCAGGATTCACGCGCATTTATCATGAGGTCGGCATTGGAGTGCTGCCGGTTGATATTGAATTCAACAATGGACAGCCCGTTCAGGTAATAATGACCCAAGGTAAGTTTGAGATCCTGGATGAGATTGACGATTCTCAGGAACAAGCTGAACTCGCCAGGGCGTTAGGGCTGGCACGAGAAGACGTCGATGAGAGCTTGCCGATTCAAATAATCACAACCGGTTTGACCTGCATGGCGGTGCCGATTCGATCGCTGGCCGACTTACGCGACTGTAAGGTCAACGGATCGCTCCTCGCTGAGATCTACACGCGACACGGCGGCGCTGGCTGCCTTGCATTTACGCGCGAGACGATCGATGTTGGCGCACCGAGAGCTCATGCTCGGTTCTTCGCACCTGCCGACAACATCGCCGAGGATCCAGCAACAGGAAGTGCATGCGGAGCGTTGGGTGCTTATCTCGTTTACCATAATGCCCTGAACCTCGAGCCTGAAGAAGGCAGGTACACGTTCGTCATCGAGCAAGGCGATTTTATGCACCGGCCTAGTAGAATCAATCTCAACGTTAAGGGCAGTAAGGGAAAGGTTGAGGAAGTTAAAGTTGGTGGACCGTCGGTGCTGGTGGCGGAAGGGAATGTGATGTTTTAGAACTTTGTGCTTAGTGCTTTGTACTTTGTGCTTTGCGTGTTAATCGGAAGCGCTGCCTTATACAACTGCAAAGCACAAAGTACAAAGCACTAAATACAAAGTACAAATCTCAAACAATGCCTATGTTGGATCTTCTAATTATCGGCGCCGGGCCAGCGGGTCTTTCAGCCGCTGAAGCTGCCGCGAATGAAAGTCTCAACTATCTCGTAATTGAAAAAGGCACGATAGCCAACACGATTCGTCAGTACCCGATCGGTCGCACCATGTTCTCGACTCCCAATGAAGTGGAGATGCACCCTGGAACATTGATACCGATACGCGAAAAACCGTCGCGTGAAGAACTCCTGTCGCACTACATTCACTTCGTTCTTGACCGCGACTTGCGCATCAATACAGGCGAGAGAGTGGTAGACGTTTCTGGTGAGGTTGAATCAGGCTTCAGAATTGTCACCGACAAGAACGAGTACCAGTCAGCGCGGGTGTTATTCGCAATTGGAGCGATGGAGAGACCACGTCACCTTGGTGTTCCTGGTGAAGACCTGCCAAAAGTGCATCACGTTTTTGTGGATCCTTATCCTTACGTGCGCAAGGACGCACTCGTCGTTGGGGGAGGCAATAGTGCTGCCGAGGCGGCGCTGTTTCTCTCGGAAGAAGGTGCACGAACCACGATGGCAATCTGGCGGGAAGATTGGGAGAACCGCGATCCAAAGGCAGGCGCAATGAAACACTGGGTGCGAACTCCGCTCGAGAAGGAGGTCAGCGCCGGCCGTCTGCGAATTGTTATCTTTCACCACGTCGATGAAATCTTTGCGGATTCAGTTACCTTAACAACCGAGTCTGGGGAGCAAATGACTATCGCGAATGACGTGACCTTCGTGCTGGTGGGTAGCGATGCCGATCTGACACTCCTCAAACGACTCGGAATAGCCACTGAGCCGGGAAAAGCTGGTGAGACGCCGGTCTACAATCCTGAAACCTTCGAAACCAACGTGCGTGGAATATATGTCGCCGGCCACTTTACCAATGCACGTCACATCAAGCCGGCGATAGATGTTCCAAGGAAGATCGTACCGCTCGTCGCGCAGGAACTGAGGGCTATTGCTGCGGAGAAAGATTCTTTAGCTGACGTAAATCGATAGCGCTTAAAGAGACGCGAAAGGAACTCTATGACTATCCGTTTCGCCGTTTTGCTTTTGTTGTTCATCCGCGTTCTCTCATTCACTCAGATTACTAACGCGCAAAAGAGCTCTCAGCCAAGCGAGCGTTCTGTACTCTGCACTAGACAGACTTCTTTGGAAACGACCAATCAACAGATTCTTGCTACCAGGACTTTCGACAACGCTCTGCATAGAATCGCGGTCTTGATTCGTGCTGCAGATTTGTTGTGGCCCTATCAAAAAGAAAAAGCCTTGGCGGCGTTCAACGAAGCGTTTGACCTGGCCACCCAAAATTTCAAAGAGAACGGCGACATCGTCCGACGTGCGTCAGACAGTCGGTTCGCCGCGCAAATCGAATTGCCAGATCAACGCTATAAAGTCATCACGGCCTTCGCCAAACGAGATCCCGCGGCAGCACGCAAACTGTCCGATCAAATCGCACAAGAGGACCTGCGCTCGCTTGAGGAAAACTCAACAGGCTTCGCCGATGCAAGACGAAAGAATGCCGAAAAACTGTTGAGCTTGGCATACAGCATCGCAGCCACTGATCCCACGAGCGCAGCGAATTTTGCTCGGAGTGCTCTCAGATATAGCGCGACACTACAGCTACCGATATTTCTCTACGAGCTGTCGAAAGCAAACAAGTCGCTGGCTGACATCTTCTATATGGACGCCCTGGCGGCATATGGATCCGCGCCGATGGATCAGTTCCTGTACCTATCATCCTACCCATTCGGGAATAATCGAGAGGCGGGCGAAATGCCAAGTACAACCTTTTATAGGATCCCAGATGGTTTCACTCCGAATACAACTCTGCAGAGAGCGTTTACGCAAAAGCTGTTAGATCGAACGCAGCTCGCTCTGGAGTTATCTGAAGATCCTGCTACCTCATCCCGTTGGTCAGATGCCTCACAAATGTGGCTGGCTTTGACTCGTCTAGAAAAACAGATCAGTGAAAATCTGCCCGACTTGCGCGAAGCTTCTTCACAAGCAAAAGACAAGCTGTTCACTTTGTTGAACTCAGCATCTCAGCGTCGAGTCACAGGACTGATCGATAGTGAAAACGAACCCAAAAAGACGTTTGACGAATTAGTGGAAGCGGCTGAGAAGCTCACCGATGTTGGAAGAAGGGATCAGGGCTTGACTTTTGCCGTGACCGGCTCATCGAAAGATGAAACAGTTGAGCATGTCATCAGCGTGATCGAGAAGATATCCGATGCCGGCGTTCGGGCTCCGTTGACGAATTGGTTTTACTTTTTCAGATCGCAAAGCCTCGTTCGAGACAAGAAGTTTGATGAAGCGCGGAAGTTGGCGAGCAAGGTGACCGAGCTAGATCAACGCGCGTATCTCTTCTCACAAATAGCCGAAGGGTCTTTGAAAGAAGGTGAAGATCAAACTCAAGCACGCGAACTGCTCAACGAGATTGCGGACGCTGCTGC
>DASYRR010000186.1:0-25078 GCA_036004125.1 Pyrinomonadaceae bacterium
GTCACCGCTTTGGTACAGCGAATCTCAGCATCTACGACGCCCTGTACCAAAGCGGTGACAAGTCCCCGCACTCCAAGGAGACGCCCGACATCTTATTTAAGGGTAACTTCCTTGAGGATGGTGTTTTCTGGATCGACTTCAATTCCTGCCGGTCTCTCATTCGACGGAAACATTTGTTTGGCGAGCTTGCCGTCCGGTGTTACTACAAATTTCCTTTTACCCAGTGACGTCGTAACTACTATCGGTACCGGATCCAGAAATGCTTTGCCGGGCTGCACCTGATTCACTGATACCTGAACCCTTCCTTCCCTGGGCAGCCACTTCCAACTCACGTCATATTGCGGGTGGCCCGTATCGTAAACCCAACGCTCAAAGAATTGTCGGAGGGGTTGTCCGGATGCTTTTTCAAGCGCCGATCGCAGATCTTCGGTGCTGGCTGTCGAGTCTTTGTGTTCCTTATAGTAGTTCCTGATTCCCCGAAAGAACGCGTCATCTCCGAGGCGCGAACGGAGCATATGTAAGACCCACGCGCCCTTTTGATAGTTGTTCCCATTAAGCAGTTTGAATAAGTCTTCCGTTTCGCGGTCGTGAATAGGAATTGGATTCTTCTTTTCGTAAGTGAACGCGGTTTCGGTGGCACTTTTCATGTAGGTTTGAAAAGCTTCTTCTCCTTCGTACTTTTGTATAAACAGTCCCGCGAAATACGTGGCGAATCCTTCACTGAGCCACAAGTCGGACCAGGTTGACTCAGTGACGGAATCGCCGAACCATTGATGTGCGATTTCATGCGCGACCACATCTTCGACATTGGTTGGGATGCCGAAAGCGGTGCTAAGTCTGGCGTCAGGCTTTGGGTTGAATAAGGTGGTCGTGAAAACAATAGCACTCGAGTTTTCCATTCCTCCAAACCTGGTTGCCCCTATAATCATTGCCAGCTTCTCGTACGGGTACGGTCCGACAAGCTGAGTAAACATCCTTAGTACTGGATCCGTTGGGGCGAATCCTTTAAGCGCGTAAGCACTGTCGGAGTGCGGAACGTAATACGACAGCGGAGTCAACATTGGGCCAGATGGTTCCAGCTTCGCGAAATCACCGACACCTATGATCATGCAATACGGTGGGATTGGAACCGTTTCCGTGTATGTCCAGGTTTTGGTTGTGACGTCGCTTGTTTGCACCTTACTTAGCTGACCGTTTGCAACTACGAGATCTCGTGCTGGAGCTGTGACGTTGAAAGTTACCGTCGCTTTTGCCGAAGGATGATCCAAAGAGGGAATCCAGTGGTGTACACGGTCGGGCCAGTTGTCTCCGACGACTGAAGGTTTTCCATCTTTATCGGCGTTTAGAATTAGTCCGTCTTTTGGTTTCCCATGGTACGTAACTGTGACGTGCAGCTTCGTTCCAGGACCAACTGGTTTAGGCAGCGTGATTTCTAACTTACCATTACGGTGCAAGAAGGTAACCGGAGAGTTATTCAAATGGACGGAATCAGTGGTCATTTCACCGAAATCCATATCGACTAAAGATAAGGTCTTCACCGCCACGATATCGATGTCAGCCTGTGCGGACGTGATTTCAGTCAGTTGCTCGTTGAGAGTTAGAGAAACGTTGTAGTTCGTTGGCCGCCAGGCATCGATCAGACGTTCACGGCGAAGCGCAAACCCTGTCAATGATGAGAGGATTAGGACAAGCGCTGCCAGGCTGATGTTGCGAGTGGTGGTTTGCAGGCAGGCTTTCATGATCAATATGTCCGATATGCTTTAGTCGTTATCGATCGAAAACGAACCACAGCTGACGTCATTTGTCCACTGACCGCCAGCTAAAGCATATCGGACATGAAGGCGTTATCTGATACCCAACATTAATAGCGCCGAACGATCCGATACGATTCTGTCCGAGTCTAACCACGCGCGATAGTCGAGCAATTCATTATCGGTAATGGGTCGATTGCCCAGGCGTGCAGTTGGAGTTCGTTCGAAAGCGCGATTCGTAAGAGCCATGTGACCTTCTCTTACCGGTAGACCTTCGTGGCTTGCTAATGCGATTTCAGCAGCCTCTACCTCTGGAAAAAAATCGTCGTAGACCATGAGGTGCCAGACCGTGTCGGCGCCTTCGCCCTCGACGGCAAGCAATCGCATCAGACCGTAGCCACTCTCAAGCTGAAAGATTAGATCGTCACCTGGATTGAATGAATGTGGCATCGGTCGTTACTCGCTTAGTTGGTGAAGGTTACCACACTGAGACGCTTCTCCGTGCTCCTCTCTGTCTTCTTAAGAGTTCTATTCATTGCCAAACGAAAATCTCACCTCTAGAATTTGTCAGCCGCAATGAAAAGCCCGCATTCAGATAAGGACTACTATGGCGTTCTTGGTGTGGACGAGAATGCCACAAGAGCTGAGATCGAACGCCAATACAAACGTCAGGCTTCAAAACATCACCCGGACCTCGGTGGCAATGAAGAGCACATGAAGTCGCTGAATGAGGCGTATGGAGTTCTCAAAGATCAGTCTTCACGCCAGGACTATGATCGCAGTCGTCGTTACGAAGTGCGAACGCAAGCTTTCGTGCCGGTCACAACTCCGACCGCTGATGACGTGGGTGTGTTTGGTAACTGTTTGAGTGCGATGTTGTGTTTGTTTGCGGGATTCTTTTTGTTGATGCTTGTAAGGTTCCAGTGGATCTTTGTTCTTTGGCCGTTAGCAATTCTTGCAGTTTTTGTTCTTGGTTTTGGTGTTCTGATGGCGCGTAGCGCGATGGTCGCCGTTAATGCTTCGCTTCCGACGGGCAGCAGACTAAAAGGCCACACACGTTTACAGGAAGTCGCGTTCTGGACGGTCATCGTTTCTAGTGCGTACGGTCTGTATTTGCTCATTGAATGAAACGACATGAATGCAACCGGGTTGGATCTGCTGTTCCTCGAAGTAAATAGTCTCGAGGAATCGCTGGCTTTCTACGAGGGAGTGCTGGGCTTGCCAGTGGAGTCGATTTACCCGAATGCCGAACCACCAATGGCCACTTTGCGCGCGGGTGCTCTAAAGATCAGTCTCGCGCAGCAATTGGAAACAATGTTACGTCGAGGACGAGGCGTTCACTTCTTTATTGGCGTACAGGATGTAGATGCTCTGTATGAAGATGTTCGCATGAAGCTTCCTCAAGTCCAGCCGCCGGTTGATGAAGGATGGGGCGGACGCTTCATTACGCTGGAGGACCCAGACAAGTATCGCTTTTTCTTTGTGACCTGGTTCAAGAACGATGTTAGCGGCAATCAAAAGTCAATTGCGAAAGAAATGGAGTAACTATGGCTGGACAGCACACTGAGAATCTTTTTCGCCGCTTTAAAGGTCAGTCGGTCTCGATCAAGACGCTGACCGGTGGAATCTATGAAGGACGCATCACAGAAATTGCCAACGATTATGTTTGCATCGACGAAACGGTTGGTGGTCAAGGTGTGCAGGTTTTTTTGTTCTTTCATGCTATTGAATCGATGACCGCGGCCGCCAATACCACGTTTTGATCTGTTTCCAAGGCGTGCTTTGTTCTTTGAGCTTGTGCTTTGAGTCTCAGAAGAATGAGTTACGTTCAGTAGATGAGTCATAAACCCAAGCACAAAGCACAAAGCATTATGCGTTACGTTGAAAATCCTCCCAATCCGTGGTTGACCCAATCTATCGAATGGATCGGTGAACCGCCCCAGGCAAAGCTGGAAGTTTTTGAAGAAACTGAAACCAGAAAGATCATCACTCACAATGATAGCCCCGATGTCGGTTTCGATTACACGGTCAATTGTTATCGCGGCTGTATTCACGGATGTACATATTGCTTTAGTAGACCTACACACGAGTATCTTGGTTATGGTGCGGGTACCGACTTTGACCGGAAAATTGTCGCGAAGATAAATGCTCCGGAACTCTTAAGAAAAGAGCTGATGAAACCCTCCTGGAGAGGTAACGAGATCGTCTTTTCGTTTACCTCTGACCCTTACATTCCGCTCGAAGCCAACTACAAACTGACGCGGGGATGTTTGGAGGTCTGTGCTGAGTTTCGAAATCCTATCGGCGTCATAACCAAGTCTGCTCTGATTCGCAGAGATATTGACGTTCTACAAGATCTGGCACGCAACGCAAGCTTGGGAGTGTTCTTTACGATTCCATTCACTGACGTTGAGATCGCCCGGGCTGTCGAACCTTTCGCGCCTCTCCCTGAGGCGAGATTTCATGCAATGGCGGAACTAGCTCGAGCAGGAATAACTGTGGGTATCGGCATCGCACCTGTCATTCCAGGTTTATCCAGCGATATCCCGGTTCTTCTCAAACGTGCAAAAGATGCGGGCGCAAGCTTTGCCTTTATCAGTATGTTGCGTCTGCCTGGCAGCGTCGCGCCGTACTTCGAAGAACGTCTGCGCGAGAAATTGCCTACGCGAGCAGACCGAGTCCTGAACAGGATTCGTGAAGCGCGCGAGGGAAAGTTGAATTCGAGCGTCTTCGGTGAACGAATGCGCGGCAAGGGACAGTATTGGGAAGCCACAGAACGCTTGTTTAAAATCCACAGCCAACGACTAGGCTTTAACAAAAAGCCGGAGCACAAGACCGCCGCAACTACTACCTTCCGTCGTCCAACCGCACAGCCGAGCCTGTTCTGATCTCAAATCTGTGTAATCCGCGAAATTTGTGGAATAATACGCCCACCCTACAGCCACAGATTCAGGAGGCAATGCGATGCTGATCAGAGACGTGATTCGCAACCGTGAGCCTTACTCGACAAAGGCAACTGCCACGGTGCAGGAAGCGGCGGAGTTTATGGCTGCTCGTAACATTGGCGCGGTTTGTGTGGTTGACGACGCGGGAAAGTTGCTGGGAGTCTTCTCTGAACGCGATGTGCTAAATCGTATCGTCGTCGCCGGGCGTGATCCCCACACGGTGAAGGTCGGCGAAGTCACCAGCGAACTCCGCGCCGTGATTAGATGCGATGAAACTCCACATCAAGCGCTGGAGCGAATGGAACTGATAGGCACTAGACATTTGCCGGTTGTTGATGGTGAGCGTTGGGTGGGTATGCTCTCCATTCGCGACTTGCTACGTGTGGAATTAGGGGAGCAGGGAGATGAACTCAAACTGCTGCATGAATACATTCAGCACTAGAAGTCGTCTACGTCTTAAACAAAATCATTTTCCATATATCATTGGCCATTTCTCAATTCTCATTTGAAGACTCCGTGGTCAGTGGTGACCTTTAGTAGGTCCTTCGAAGGGTTCGGGCGCGCTAATGCTGGGAGCGCAGGCGTCCTCGCCTGCTGGTTTCAAACTAAGGTACGTGGAGAGTGCGCTCCCAGCATTACCGGGCCTGGATTTTTCGAAGAAGCTACTAAAGGTAGCCAAATGAGAAATGCAAAATGATATATGGAAAATTATGGAACATGATTCTTTCTTTTATGAACATTAGGACCAACGTATTTTTTCTCTGGATGGTAACCATCACAATCGCGTGTGGTCACCCTCCCGTTGGGACCGGCGCCGGTGAAATTGAGACTTCTCCACAATCGAACACCACCTTCCGCATCGAAAAGGTTGTCGGAGGCTTACAGGTTCCCTGGTCGATTGTTTGGGCGCCTGACGGGCGAATGATCTTTACCGAACGTGCGGGCCGCGTTCGTGTTGTTGAGAATGGGAACTTAAGATCCCAGCCACTTTTCGTTGTGTCCGATGTTGAACCCACAGGCGAGAGTGGTTTGATGAGCGTTGTGCTTCATCCGCAGTTCGTCAGTAATCATCTCGTGTACCTGTCGTACGCATCTGGGGGTCATGGCGTACGTGTAAGAGTTGTGCGCTATCGCGAAGCTGCCGAGGGTTTCGTTGATAGAAAAGTAATCATCGAAAACATTCCCGCAGCCCAGTTTCATGCAGGCTGTCGATTGAGGTTCGGCCCTGACGGCAAGCTCTACATCACAACCGGCGACGCAACGCGTCGTGAGCTGGCCCAACAAATGGACTCACTTGCAGGCAAGACCTTGCGTCTAAATGACGATGGCACAGTACCAGCTGACAACCCGTTCGTAGGCCAGGCTAAAACACGCCCGGAGATCTGGTCGTATGGGCACCGGAATTCGCAAGGAATGGATTGGCAGCCAGGCACAGGCTTGATGTTTCAAACTGAGCACGGACCAAGCGGATTTGATGGCCCAGGCGGAGGCGACGAGGTAAACATAGTGGAAATAGCGAAGAACTACGGCTGGCCTTTGATTCATCACAACGAAAGTCGCGCCGGCTTGGAATCACCGCTCCTCGAATACACTCCACCTTGCGCCCCGGCGAGCGGTATGTTTTATCGCGGCGGCGGCGGCTCTGCGTTTCCGGCCTTCAACGGAAATTTCTTTTTTGGTTGTCTTCGGGGCGAAGGAGTAATTCGGGTCGTCTTGGATGGTCGGAAGGTTCTCGGTCAGGAACTTTTGATAAGTAAGTATGGACGCATTCGTGACGTTGCCGAGGGCCCTGACGGCCTTTTGTATTTTTCAACTTCGAATCGCGATGGCCGTGGAAAACCTACCGACGATGACGATCGAATCCTTCGCTTGGTGCCAATTAAGTAAGAGGAGCCACGCCTACTAAACCTTCTGGGCGAGAATTGCTGTCTTGCTCCAGCCTATCGCCTGGGGTGGTGGGAATTTGTACCGATGAACAATTCGGAAATGGCGTTCCGTCTTGCTTACAACCTCGCGCGGCGGGTGACTCTTGAAGCGAAACAGAATCTCAAGCACAACTCCCACGAAAGACGGATGAACTGGAAAATGAAGTAAATGGCCACCGGGTGCAATTACCCTCGCAACCTCCGAAAGACCATCAGCTAAGGGCACGTACTCAAGTGCTCCACTGGTAACGACAAGGTCCAGCGAATCATCGGCGAATGGAAGCGAAAGCAAGTTTCCCTGTGCGAAAGTGACATCCCGCTTTCGGCCCGGACTATAGTACAGGGCCTTTCTAGCGGCGTTGATGGAGGTCGAGCTCAAGTCAAGCGCCGTAATCGCCACTGGAAAACGGATCGAACGCAACAAGGCCAGCGTCAGGAGTCCAGTGCCGCAACCTGCATCGAGTATTTTGGCGCCCCGAGAGACCGGCAGGGGATGGTTGTCGAAATACTGATCCAGTGATCGGCCGTAGCCATTGAGTTTGAAGGTTAGATCGTAAAAGCGGGCAATTCGATCATAGTAGGATCCAGCGCGAGCCTCATTTTTGGTTGCAGTAAGCGCGTACTCCATCAGCTATCTTTAGCCTCACTTTACAGTATTAGCGCGATCTTGTTGGTGGTCATTAACAGAATAGGGGCGCAATTGTAGCGTTCCCGTCAATATTACTCAACCGAAAAGCGAAACTGGTACTGGTTCAGTTTAGGAATACAGCCTCTCCGCTGGCGGTCAGTTCTCTTGCAAGAAAGGCTGGTTCGGGGCGTTCTTGCAACGGGAAGTATTCTGTCTTTTCGGAGGAACTGTTATGAGTCGAATTCGGCTGACACTTGGTCTAATGGGGTTTCTCATGGCCTTGGCTTTTGGCGTTGGATTAACGTCACTTGTACTGAAACAAGGCGTTCAAGTGGCGCAAGCTCAGAATCCGAGAGAGGAGCAAGTCACTGGCTGGCGCCGCCCACCGCTGCGATTCGAAGTGGAGATACTGGTGAACGGTCGACCGCTTGCCGAGTATTATGCGCGTGGTAGAACCTACGTCGAGGCTCTGCAAGGAGCTGAATACGAACTTCGAGTGCGAAATCCCACACCTAACCGGGTCGCAGTGGCTCTTTCTGTGGACGGGCTTAACACAATTGATGCTCGTCACACGAGCGCGTGGAACTCCAGCAAATGGGTAATAGACCCGTATCAAACGATCACCATCAGTGGTTGGCAGATGAGCACAGAACGAGCGCGACGCTTCTATTTCACAAACGAGCGAGATTCGTACGGCGCTAAGTTGGGTCAGACGGCTAATCTTGGTGTGATAGCTGCGGTGGTTTTCCGAGAGCGAAGCCGGCAAATACTCATTAATCCTCCACGACCGGTATATCGGGACGATCGTGAAAAGAGTCGAGGTGAAGAACCTTCTACCCGCTCATCAAGTACCGAGTCGGGTGATGCGGTCAGGAAGAACAACGGAGCGATGGTAAGAGTGCCTGACGATGAATACGCAGCAACCGGCATTGGCCGTTCAGTTCGGAATGATGTTCGTTGGGTCGATATGGAACTGGAATATCAGCCTGCCGCGGAGGTGACGATTCGATACGAGTACTACTCAGCGTTACTGAAATTGGGGATCGTTCCGCGGCCTTATAACGAACCTTATCCGATTCGGCGCCGGGAAGACTCACGAGGGTTCAGTCCGGAACCGTGACGGTGAAGGATCATCGATGAATGAGGTCTGCCGTGTAAAGCTGTCGGTAGACTCGATAATTTGACATGACCTTCTGTACATATCCCTTCGTCTCTTCAAAACCGATCTCGGATGTGAAGACTCCAGGATCTTTACCTTTGGAGCGCTTGAGCCAACGAGCAACATTGTCTTCACCGCCGTTGTAAGAAGCGGCAACGGGCTCCAACAACTGGGGGAACATTTTTGTCAGCGACTCGAGGTATTCGGCGCCGAGCATGATCGAAGTCTCAGGCTGATAGAGTTGACTCTCACGCAAGTTTGAGAAACCCGCTCCATGCGCGTATTTTTGCGCGGCGTCCATGGTGAGCTGCAACAGACCTCGTGCACCCGCAGGTGACTTTGCAAAGGGTTTGAAGACGCTCTCCTGACGGATCAATGCCAATATGAAGCGGGGATCTAACTTCCGCGCTTGTGCCGCTCTAATAATGGCTTGTCGGTATGGTGCAGGATAGAGGTCAGCTGCACTGGCGATCGCACTATCGACGCGTTCCTCACGCTGAGAAACAAGGTCCGCTTTCGCTGATCCTGCCAGACTCGAGAGCCGCTGAGTCGCCAGCCAGCCGTAGTAAGACTCCATACCGTCGGGAACCGCCAGGTATGCTGTGAACGCCTCTTCTTTCTTTCCCGACTTCTCCAGGCTGAATGCGCGCAGGTAGGCGACCTCCGCAGGTGTTGTCAGGGTCGCTTTGGAGTACGAACGCTTCAGAAGTTGGTCGGCCGTTGCTACAGCATCATCCCATTGCGCTTCAGCAATGTAGAGTCGCAACGCAGCGAAAAGTGCATTAGTCTCAGTTGCCGTCCCGATGAATCGCTGTTTGGTTCTGGATATCCAGGTGAGAGCTTCGTTTGGTTTGTTGGCTTCCCGCAACGTATCAATCACATTCAAATGAGCGGTATCGATCCGCTCACCTTTTGGATAACGATCGCAGTATTCCGCATACCTTGCAGCGGCTTCATCAAATCTACCCATGCGAAGAAGGGAAGCAGCACTGTAGTTCAACCCTTCCCGGCCTTCTTTTGTCGTCGGGTAACTCTGCGCTAGCCGGTTGAAGGTTGAATAACCATCATCGTAATCCTTCGCCAGAAAATACGATCGACCAATCCCAAGCAATGCCTCAGGTACACGCGTGTCTTCGGGATAAAAGTTAATGAGCGCCCGCCAATGGGAACGTGCCTCTTCAAAGGCGCGATTACTCAAATAGATCGCAGCCCGACGCAGGTGTTCTGCCTGGGGCAGTTTTGCAATATTCCCGCTGGCATCACGAGCTGCTGCATCGCTTCGACGGACTGAAGCGAGAGCCGTTTCACTCGCTGATTGTCTTGCTTCACTCGTCGTTGAAAATCTGATGATTTGTTCTTCTGCAGAGACAGATGTGAAGACGGTTAGGACGAATAAGATTGCCACCAACTTTGCTTTGACCACCAAATTTACTCCTGATCTTGCTCGTGCTGCTCTTCTTCGATGATCTCGAAGCTTGTTTGGATTACCACCGTCGGGCGCAGAGTGGCGGCAACACTACAATACTTCGTTTCCGATAACTCAATCGCTTGTGCCGCAGCTTTTGATGAGATGCCGCTCCCGGTAAGAATGTGATGAACCTTCATCGATGTATAACTTCGCGGGTATTCGTCACGTCGCTCGCCTGATACCTCGACAATGTAACTCGTAACCTTTTGCCGTTTCTTTGTGAGAATGCTAATCACATCGACCGCTGTGCATGAGCCCAGGGCCACGAGGAGCAGTTCTAATGGTGAAGGTGCTTGCGATCTTTCGTGGTCGGTGTCGAGGACAACTGCATGACCGGAGGGCGTGGTGCCGATGAATAATTGATCTCCGGCAAATCGAACGACGGCTTTGGTGCTTTTCGGTTCCACCGAGCGAGAGGATAACACAAGCAAAAAGTTCCGCGTCAATCCAGGATCCTGCAACACAAACTCTTGAAGGTTTGGAGACATGGTCTATGCTATGATTCCCACAAAGCAACCCTCTAGCCCTTACGCTCAGAACTTTAATAGCTTGTCACAGGCGACGTCTCGTACGTCTTTGCCCAGCGGACGCCCTGGTGAGTAACGTGGGAGGACCATCATGGCTGAGATACTGATTGTAGATGATGATGACGTAATCAGGGACACTCTGTACGAATTGCTGTCAGCTAACTACGAGTGTGACAGTGCCAGCACGGCCGAGAAGGCCCTTTCCAAGTTGGAACAAGAAACCTTCGACGTTGTCGTCACAGATATTTCGATGCCGGGTTTAAGTGGGGTTGAACTTCTGTCCTGGGTTCTAAAATACTATCCTAAGACACCCGTAATCATCGTTTCAGGAATCAGTGATCTGGAACATGCAGAGCGACTGCTGAAGCTTGGTGCGTTCGACTATCTACTGAAGCCGTTTCGTCTCGAGGTGGTTGAGACAAGTGTCAAGCGAGCGCTGGAGTATCGGCGGGCTCAATAGAGGAGCTTGATGGTCGGACTCGATAGGTCTTATAGCTCCTGTGTCCATCAGCACACAAGGTTCTATTTGTCCTATTCACGCGGCAGCTGTAGTCAACGCCGCGACCTTACGTAAATTGGTCTGCTTTTGATTGATTTCTTGGACAAGTTCAACGATTCGATCCGCAGTAAATGGCTTGGCGACGACCCAATCGACACCGGCGGCTTTCTGTTCATCTGAGCCGACGGCTTCACCCCAACCCGTAATCACGGCGATCGGAATTGCATCATTCTGTTCGCGGATAGCCTGGGCCAATTCCCATCCGCTCATTCCAGGCATTCCGACATCAGTGAAGATGCAATCAAATTTAACGGTGGCGAAGAGATTGAGTGCTTCTATGCCTGATTCGGCAACATGCACCTGGCAACCTTCTGATTCCAGGATTTCCTGAAGCAGTTCCCTAACAAAGTCTTCATCGTCAACCACCAGCACTGTCGTTGGAGGGGGTTCGGGTAGTTTTGTAATAACCGGGACTGCATTGACGTGTTTCTGCGTCGTCGGGAGAGCGATGCACGCAACGCTTGCAAGGGGTAAAGTGATTCGGAATTCGGTGCCGTTACCGTAGGTTGATTCGACTTCGATATTCCCACCGTGACGTCTGATAATTCCGAAGCTGACGGCCAGACCCAGACCTAAACCAGCCTTGCCCTTCGTTGTAAAGAAGGGATCGAAGATCCGCGACCTAACTTCGGGATACATTCCAACGCCCGTATCGGCGATTGTGATCACCACAGAATCTTTGACTGTATTTGTAGCCAGCGTCAACTTTCCGCCTTCGGGCATTGCGTCGATCGCGTTGAATACCATATTCACCAACACCTCGCGCAGTTCTGAGTCGTCGCCCATCACCATGGCGTTTGAGTGGAACTGGAGATCGAGGCTGATGTGAACATTCGCGGCTTCTGCACAGTTCTTCCAACGTGGTCGAGTAATTTCGCTGGCATCGGTGAGAATCTGGTCAACGGAAACCAATTCAAAGTCGTGGTCACGTCGTTGGCGTGCAAAGTCTTGAATTCGCTTTACTGTTTTGGCGCCGTCTTCAGCGGCTTTGATAATGATGTCGAGACCTCGTTTGATTTTTTCCGGGTCGTTCGTGCGCTGAAGCAATTGCGCTCTGCCGAGAATGCCGGCCAGCGTGTTATTGAAGTCGTGGGCTACTCCAGATGCCAGTTCTCCCAACGCTGATAACTTCTCGAGCTGCGTAAACTGTTCTTGAATGCGTTCCTGCTCGGCAATGTAGTGCGAAAGCTCCTTAACGTGTTTCTCGGCCTGATCAGCCTGAGCGGCGGAGGTTTCAACGTTCTTTAGGTAAGTGCGGTAGGTTAGGAAGACGATCGTAATAATGGGCAACGTTATGACGAACGCCGCGAAGCCGATTAAGGTGACTAGCGCTGCTATGACAGCGGCAGCCGACGCACCGGCGAAATAGGTGATCGAGGTCCAGAGATAGTGTTTACGCCACGTTGGCCAGATTGGTTGACCGGTTTTCAGCGCCGCAGCTATCGCTACTATTCCTGAATTGGAAGCATAATGAACCAAGGCCATCGTGCAGGTCGCCACAACGAAGCCGGCCGAGAATGGTTGCCCTGGGAGCACCAGGATGTTGCCAAACAAAACCCGCAAGATCGAACTGGTGATGAAAACCGAAACTGCAGCACAGCCCCAATTAAACAAGACTGTTCGCGGTTTGCGACTAAACCTAAGCGATGAAAAGGCCGCTTCGGTGGAAGCGACCAGTATGGCCGCCGGTCCGCCGTAAAGTAGAAGAATCAAGAAAACGAAAGTATCGGAAACTGAGACCTGCGAGCTGAGGCGAGGGATGGGGACAACGATTCGTGAACTGAGGAGCAGCGCCATCCCAAACAGGGCGGCGAATCGAAGATCAAAACTCGCAAGGTTGAGGCGTGGCAGTGAGTAAAGCAGCGCCAGGCTTCCCGCTACAATAACGAACCGGAGGAATGGCACAAACAACCTGCTTTTGTTGGAGCCAACATTCGACATCAGTTCAGTCTTGCTCAAGATGAGGGCGGGGACTGCCGGAAACCAAGACAGATCGGGGCAGGAGGATTTGCGTCAGTGAGTGAGCGTTCCTTTCTTCGAAAGAAAGATGGTTTCATACGTGGACCGAAATCGGAAACCGCATTTTCGATAGAATGTCAGAGCACCAATGTTGAGTTCGTTTGCCAGGAGACAGATCGATTTCGTTCGGGTGAGAAGTCTCCGGGAAAGCTCGGCTATACAGCGAGCGCCATAACCGTTGCTGCGATTGCCGTCTCGGACCCAGACACCCTCCAGGTATACGACCTCGTCTGTTTCGGAGATAACATCCGCTTTGAAGATCAGGGCGTCGGCTTTGAATAATACCCAGGTGCGTCCTTGTTGAATTCGACGTAAGCAGCGTTTAAGAAATCCTTCCGGATCAACTTTCAATGGATCGACGCCACTTTCCTCAAATGCGAGTTGAGCCTGGATGGGCATGACCATTTCCAATTCTTCTTCAGTGGCTAGCCTTAAGCCAGGGACAGCCTTTGTTGTCGTATCAGGTGCGTGAAGTTCCAGCAACCACTCGCGGCATGCGAGACGTGGCCGGATTCCCGCATCAGCATAATTGCTCCAAAAGTCTGCGACGCGCTCTTGTTCACCCATAATCATGTGGGTGTATGGACATTCCCGCGCTACCAGCGCGAGAGCTTCCAAAGCGCGGTCGGAAAGGGTTTCTATCAGGGTGGAGTGTCCAACGAGGGCCACACCCTCCAAGTGACCGTTGATGTCCCGACAACCATAGAAGTCTCCACGATTGAGCGGGCTCTCGAGTCCATTGTCGCGAACAAAGCTCTTCATGGCGACAGTATGAATTGGACGTTGTGACAGGAAAGCGAGTACTTCAGGCTGGTGAGTAGCTGTGAGTAACTCCACGGTTACGGCTGTCGGTACCTGTGAACCGCGCGGTGAGCGTTCATTGTTGATGATTGTGCGTGTTTGCAACATGACTGTTTTGGTTTCGCAGTAGTTAGAAATTATTGTCAGGAACGACCTGCATGGAGGTACCTGCGTCACCAAGCATCATCGCATTGAAGGCTTGAAGAACTGCATCACCGAGCAGAACTCCGTCGCCAAGTAACACACCATCGCCGATGAGAACGCCATCGCCGATTAAAACTCCGTCACCAAGCAGAACTCCGTCTCCGAGGAGTACACCAGTGGCGCAGAAGTATCCGCCCTGGCCCAGCGTTGTGCCGTCGCTGGTCAGGATGGTGTCGCCCATGAGAACGCCGTCGCCGAGTAAAACTCCGTCACCAACCAGAACTCCGTCTCCGAGGAGTACACCGTCGCCGAGCAGCACACCGTTCGCATAAACTTTTTGATATTGCGTGATAAGAGCGGTTCCTGTTGCGTAAGTTTGTCCGACGATAATTCCCTTGGACCATGCAAACGTGTATGTTCCGGAGTCTGCAGTAATGCTCGTTTGCGGTAATGGCGCGCTGGTAGTCAACAGAGACGCGCCCAAAGGAGTTGAACTGTTAAGGGTGGTGCGGACCAATTTGGCAAGACGAACCGCACCGTCGATGTTCAATTCACCCGCACCCTGCTCGAATATATTAAAGTTTGGCAGTTGTTGCGCCGTGTACATCAGCAACGTCTTCATTAAGTTTGGAGTGAGGGTTGGATTTGCTTCGAACATCAGAGCGGCGGCACCAGCAACTACCGGCGCGGCCATTGACGTGCCGCTAAGTCTCATTTGCTTCTTCGTTGTGGCACCACTTACACCTGCATCCAGTGAAGGCGTCTGCGTGACCAGCAGATTATTAGGTGATTCTGCAAAAATGGTCTTGTTACCGGGGGCAGAGAGTTCTGGTTTGATGATATTGTCGTAGTGCTTTAGACCATTCTGATCGGTCGAGAAGCTGCGGGTTGGTCCACGTGAGCTGTAAGTCGCGATGGAATCATCAGCACGTGAATCAGTGCCTTTTGTATCGACGGCTCCAACGGTTAGGGCAGAAGGTTCGTTACCAGGTGAATGAACTTGCCCATAAACCTTTCCGCCATCGGAGTTCTTTCCGCTGTTCCCTGCCGCGGCAACCACCAGGACTCCTGTGTCGACAAGCTGACGAACTGCCACGCAAAGAGGATCATTTTTGTAGGAGTTGATCGCAGGCATTCCCAAACTAAGATTAACGACGCGCACGTTGTAAGTTGAGCCGTTGTCAAAGAGCCAATTCAAAGCAGCGAGAAGGGTGGAAACACTACCGATTCCGGATGAATTCAGAACGCGGAGATTGATTAGCTTTGCGCGTGGAGCGATACCGATATATGAAGAATTTGAAACTGATCCGTTGGCAGCTGCTGCCGCGGCGACATGAGTTCCGTGGCCGTATGGATCGTCAGTCCGTCCTTCATCCGTGAAATCCAGGCTAACGACGATTCGCGACTGACCCGTCATTTGATCGAGAAACGAAACGTGTTCTGCGAAGATTCCTGAGTCGACGATAGCGATCCCAACGCCGTTACCATCAAGGGAACCATCGCTGCTCATTGATCGAACATTGTCAGCGCCTGACGTATGGGCGATGTGTCCACCGAGTGAGCGTACTTCACTATCGACCGAGATAAAACCAACTTCAGGAAAGGTGGAAAGGGAATCGACGACACTGAGCGGCAGCTCAACAGCAAATGAATTAAAGTTAGCAAACTGTTTCTTTATTTTTACCCCATTGCTGCTGAGCAGTGCATTGAGTTGGCCGCCCATCGGTCCTTCGAGTTGTAGGATTACCTTCACCGTTGCGTCGGACTTGTTAGTCCTCAGCTGCTCGCGGAGATCCCATGAGACTTTGTCATAGCCCCAACGGGAGTTGTTTTTTGGGGAAGCGCTGGCAACGCGCGGACTAATTGTGCCGGCTAGCATCGTTAGAACCAACGACAGAGTCGTTAGCATTGCTAGCGTGAGGGAGCGGTTTGTTTTAGTCGTCGATTTCACGTCTTTGTCTCCGAAATCCCAAATCAAGTAAGGCCGCAGACACGTCGCGGCTGACACCCTTTTTGCAGCGGCCGTGCCAGATAGGTGTAGTCATCGCAGACCCTTGTGCTTCAATTACTTAGCTGAACCCACCTAGCAGGTAATTCGTGAATTGAGTCTGACCGATTTAGCAGTTTGACCGAGAGGGGGAGTCAGTTTGATAGAATTTCGCGCGTGATCCTTCCAGATGAAATCGAGACCTATCGCGATCTTAAGTGGCGACGTGACCCGGAGTGTCGAGTTGAGGATGTGTATGCAGCCGAACGTTTTGTTGAGGAAGTGGGTTTCTGTTCGGCTCTCACTGATTCGCGCCGGCCTGGGCCTTCTCTATACGTAGCCGTCTGTGGCCGTCGCGACGCCCACTCGCCGCGCAATGTACAGAAAGATCCGGAAAGTCGACTGGCGTGGACGCTCAAAGATGAAATAATGCGGAGAGGTCGATGCTTTTATGGAAAGGTTCTGCGCGGTCAAGCGACGTTCATCGCCCCGCGGTTGGTGCCAGCCTTCAATACTCTTTTGGGCTGTTCACGAAACATGGAGAAAAAGATATTGAGCAATGATGCGCAAGCGATTCTCAAGGTATTGAGAAACGAATGGGAGATGAGTACACGTGATTTGCGAGAGGCCAGTGGAATTAGCGAGCGACCACGCTTTGACAAAGCCCTTACCCAACTACAACGACATCTGAAAGTCATCCCGAGCGAAGTGCTCTACGAACCGAGTTTTACCTATATCTGGTCGATTCCTGAAGCCAGATTTCAGGATCAAATGAAACTCTCATTAAAAAGAGAACAAGCGCTTCGAGATGTTGCCCAGGCGTATCTTCTCGGTGCCGGAATAACCTTGCGCGGTGAGCTGGCGCGTGTGACCGGACTCAGTTCTCCTGATGCGGGTCTTGGCAATTGGGCCCTGGTCGATAAGGGAATTGCGGAACGGCTTGGACCAGGAATCTACAGATTAATTCAGCGTGCGGCGCATCACTCGTGACTGGGTTCAAGAGGCCTATCAAGAGCTTGCACTTCTTTCAACGCTGCTCTTTCGAGTTGGGCGATCTCCAGAACGAGTGGCAACTGATCTTGCGTGGCCCCAAGACGCTGCATCATTAGATCAGTCTCTTCGTCATTGAGTTTGCGCGTTGCGGAAGCTTCAATCTCCTGCAATCGCGTTCTCGCACGGGCCAGATGCTGGCTCGCCTGTTGTCTCAGCTGATCTAAGCGCTCACGGTCGGCGGTCAGGTCTTCCTGAAGGCTGGCCGTGTCGCCAACGCTGAGCGCTCGAGCACGGTTAAGTCGTCGTTCGACAAGCAGCATCTCGCGTCGGGACCGGGAAACAATCCGCGATGCGGTTAACCTGCTTGCGAGAGTTTCCAGGTACGCGTCAGCCAAGAGTGGGTTTGTCTTTTGGATTTCGGCGAGCGCGGCGCGTTCAGCCGAAGTCAATTCTGAACGGAACCAGACAACCTCGTCGGCTGTGATTCCATCCGATGCTAAACGGTCCCGTAATCTCGAGAGCCATCTTCGTCGATAAATGAGCAAAACAGCGGCAATCAGTAGTCCTAGAGAGAAACCCACTGCGAGTGATAGGCCTGCGAGCAGCAGGTAGACCGCGGCCGAATCTGTGGCCGAGGTGGTCAGAAAGAGAAAAATAAACAGGATTGGGCCCGGCAGGCTCGTTGCCAGGATGGAGATCCAGGGCGCTATCTTCAGAATTCGCGCAATCGCTGCCTCTCTGTTTGAAAGCTTTGCCATGACGGTCTTTCAGCCGACCTTAGAGTCTAACGTGTGTTCGCGATCTTAGCTTATGAGATAGCCGCCCGCCAGTCAGGTTTAGCCAAGGTCATTTGGCCCGCCTACTTGTATAATGAGCGCCGGCTTTAACAGAAAGAAAACCAGAATGAAAACGCAGCAAACTATGACTTGGTTTTTGGCGCGACTGACGGTTGTTCTCAGTATTGTAATGATAGCCACGTCGGGCGCCGCTCAGCCCCAAACTATCGCAGGCGCGAATTCTTCCGGGAATCCGGGTCGGCCAGTAATCATTCCGGTAACAATTCGCGTTAAAGAATCAGTGGTCGAGCCGGAACTTCAAAACATTGATTTAGTCGTAAGTGAAGATGGCGAACCACAGTCGATCATCTCAATTCGAGGAGTGGGTACAAACTCGCCGATCACCTTGGCCGTCTTGATTCAGGAGGACCTGGTACCTTCAGTGGGCAATGAGATCAAACCACTGGCCGAGTTTATTCGAAGGCTTCCAAAAGGGTCACGGGTGATGATTGGCTATTTGAGAACGGGAAGTCTGCAAGTCAAACAAAAATTCACCAATGATCTTGAAAAGGCGTCAAAGTCCCTGAGGCCTCCCGCCGGGTTTGCGAGTATCGGCCCCTACAATCCTTATGTTGAAGTGATCGAAGCTTTAAGGAGGTTTGAGTCGCAGCCATTGGGCCGGAGGGCCATCCTTTTAGTTTCCGACGGTTTGGATATTTCGCGTGGCGTTGATTCTTCTGCGCCAACCCAAAGTATTGATTTGCAGCGAGCCATTTCTGAGTCGCAGCGTCGCGGGGTAGCAATTTACGGTTTCTACGCCCCAACGGCGGCGGCTGAGGCAAATCGCTTTCTCGCCGCAAACGCTCAGAGCTCGCTGCTACGTCTGTCTAACGAGACTGGAGGACATGCCTTTTTCCAGGGAACAGGCGTTCCAGTTAGCTTTGATCCGTTTATCAAGGAACTTGACTCTTCGCTGCAACGACAAGCTGCGCTTACCTTTCTATCAACACATCTGAAAAAGGGGTTTCATCGTATTGAGATCAGTTCAACCACTCCGGGCGTGCGGGTTGCCTACCCTGCTGGATATGTCCGCTGAGGTCTTACTGGACGGTAGCGGGCAGTAGTGACCCACGATAATCACTAGCGATGGCCCAACCGTCCGAAATTTGGCCAATCATTCCGTGAAAGTGTATTTCGCTGCCACTGAGAACGACCAGGACGTCTCCCGCATGGTATTGCGGATCCTCTAATCTGAATTTGATTACCGTCGCTTGTCCGTTCTCTTGTTTCAGAGCCTCAAAGGCAAAATCGTCGGCTCCAACTACATACGTTTGAGAGTTGTTAGCAACTCTTTGCTCATCCGGCATGATTCAATCTCCTCAAGCCATCCAAAGTTGAACAGTTGTGGGTGGGTAGCTTTGATGGGGCGGCTAGTGGGGCTCGAACCCACGACCTCTTGATCCACAATCAAGCGTTCTAACCTACTGAACTATAGCCGCCATGAGTATTGAGTGGATGATTGCCCCCGGCAGGACTCGAACCTGCGGCCCTCTGCTTAGCATCCAGCATCAGGCTTTCCCTGACCGCCCGGCACATAGATTCGGGTTTGCTGGCTGGACTATATCTTGGACATCACAGTCCCGACCCGTATAGTCTCTGAGGAGTCCACTTCGCAAACCTTGCGACGGGTTTCCTGCGGATTACCCAATCCTCATGGATTGTTACTCAGCAATCGAGTACCAGAGGCTCTCAGGGCGTTCCCGCATATAGGGTCGTCCACTTAATGAGTTCGTCAAATACCTTTCCCCATTAAGGCTCCGACAAGGCAGATGCTCTATCCGCTGAGCTACAGGGGCATCAAATGATGGCTCGGGATGTTAGCACGGTATTCCTGGTTTTAGTAAACGAGCCTTTTTTGAGAGAGACATGAGAATCGGACATAAAAAGAGATCGCCAAAAAATCGGGCGATCTCCTTCAATTGGTTAACAACCGAAATCAGGCAGCTTGCGGACGTTGTTCCGTTTCCGCAAACACTCGGCGGCCATTCAGCGCATCATCGATAATCTCGCGAACCGCTGACGTTTCTGGATTCACGTCCATACGGTCACAAGCTTTGAGATGTCTGACAATGCCTTCGGTTGCAATCTCAAGCGAGATTCCTGCGAGTTTGGAATAGCGTCGCGCTTGAATATGATCGATTCGAAGCAGCCGCTCATTAAGCGGCAGATGAGTATCAAAAGTCACGATTGCGTCAAGTCCTCCAAAATAGAATTTCTCGTTTCCCTGTATAAACCTCAGATGCTTTTAAAACCTGCTTGGATGCAGCCTTCGACCCCAAACAACGTTCAATTCGGGGTGAGAACCCCAAAACCAAAGTTGGCTTGCACTTAATTGCCGCAGGGGTGTTCAGCGAAACGGGGGATTATACTGGACGAGGTGAGATCCGTCCATAACTTTTTAACTCTGCCGCGGCGTATGGGAGGGGGGACTCATAGTTAGCCAGATCCACTTATGCTGTAAGCCCCTCAACTTACAACACTTAGAGGGCGTTCTAAAATAGCAGCGGAGAGGCTGGAATCGACAAAGGCGCCGCCCAACATCCTCCAAGGAATTGGGAGCGGCGCCGTTTGCTGAAAAATAAGAGTGCCGGACGTTTTACTTTTTAGGCAGCACAGTATCTTTCATGGACTTTCCGACTCGAAACTTCAACGTGGTCTTCGCGGGAATCTGAATCGTTTCACCGGTCGCTGGGTTGCGACCCTCTCGGGCCTTACGCTCGGACTTAACCAGCTTTCCAAATCCAGGGAGAACAAATTCACCGTTCGATTTCACTTCGCGGGCTGCTAGATTCGACAATTCTTCGAAGAACTCTTTGATTTGAGCTCTCTTCATACCGGTTGATTCGGAAAAGTGATTGATCACCTCCGATTGAGTCATGCGCTTCTTGCCTGTCGCCGCTTTGGTCGCCATAGTCTGGTATAACACCTCCAACGAGAACTAAAATTGAAAAGCAAACCGGACATTCATATATCACACTCAAGCGGCAAAGTCTTCAACAAACCCGCATTTCAGTGGGGTTTTTTGCCAGTTGGGTGGTTCAGGGTGAGTAAGGACCCTGAAAGATCGTTGCTGGTTTGGGTAACTGGACGGGATGTAGCCAAGGATCTGTGCACCCGCTGATTGCTCACAATCGCGAATTCTCAGCCCGGATAGCCATTTGTTTGACTTTCTTTAGTTCCGTTCCCTTCATACCAAAGAACGTTGCCATCTCGATAATCTGGTTCGAATCCACGAAATCTTTCGGATTTGCGCAGAAGTTTTGCATCCTCGGAGAAAATTCTCGACAACTCATCCCCTTAGGTATTTTGAGTTCTAGCCCACAAATACTGCCCTGACCATAATGCATACACAAGTCGCAAACAATCATCGATTATTACCTTCACTTCCTTAAGACCAATATATCAGTGCCTGAAAATGCCGAGTCAATGACCCACAGGAATTCGTTGAAAGCGCATTTTACCTTCCGGATCCTGCCAGGAAATATCTAAGACATATGGGGTAGTTCTGCCCTCTACCAGGATCAGTTGTTTCAGCTGATCGTTTTCGAGAGTGGCGGGTTTACCATCGCCCCAAGTGCGGTGGCGAACGACCACCTTCTCCTGTGGTTTGATCAACTCCACGGGCTCGAACCTTATATGAGTAAGAGAGGGCCCGCCATGCGTAGTCTCGTCCTTTAAGAATACGGTCAGGACCTCGACTCGCTTCAGAGTTTGGTCTGTCGTATTCATCAACTCCAGGCGAGGCTGCGTTATCACGTCGATAAACTCGAATGTAAACGCTCTTAGCGGTTTGAAGGAGCTCAAGTAGTCTCTTTCATCAACAAGTCTTTTACGGATCCTTCGTGGCCCTTTACACGAAAAACGGCTTCGGTGCGACGACTTTCAGAGTTTGCCCTGTAAAACTGGAGAGCGCCTTCGACTCGTCGTCGAAAATCTCGAAGACGGTTACCAGTCGTGTTATTTCCATCAGTTCTTTAAGTTGCTGCGTAAGGTGCGCAAGTTTGAGTACACCTCCGTGACTTTCAGTGCTGATGTGACTCGAGATTAGTTCACCAAGTCCACTGGAATCGATATGAGTAACGCCGCTGAGATTAAGAAGGATCTGAGTCTTTCCCTCCTCCACAAGGCAACGAATCGCCTTATGCAACTCCACTGTGCTACCGCGGACTTTCACGCGGCCTTTCAAGTCGAGAACAACAACCTCTCCCGCTCGCCGCTGGTTGATGTATAGATTTACCACTTCGGCTCTCCTTTCGATCTCTCGCAAAACTGATATTCAATTGAGGCAGAACGAACTGAAGGCCGGATCGCTTACACACCACTAATGGTCTGTTGCTTCTAGCGCAGTCTTGTCGGCGACTGGTTCGTTACGAAAACTTTCAAAGGTGTGTGCTGTTGAGTCCAGGTAGTCTGGAGAATTCCAGAAGATCTGAGAAGAGAGTAAGCAGCTCGGTTCGGGAACGACGTTACACCCCGTCATGGTGTGTGTCAAACATAGAACCCTGTCTTATCGACAGTATGCTGTGGCTATGAGCGTTAACTTAGCCGGAGTGATTGGTGGAGATTGAACTGGTATGGTCTTGAGCAGTGCTTTGATTGTTGGTCGGGGCGAGAGGATTCGAACCTCCGACCTCTCGGTCCCAAACCGAGCGCACTACCAGGCTGTGCTACGCCCCGAACGTCGAAATTTTCAAGCAGTTACTTACCGCAGGCGCTGCATTCTAAGAGTCATGGCTGACTCGGTCAAGTAGTCCCATATTTTTCAGCAAAAAGTCTCTCGTGGCTAAAAGAGCTTTCCCGCGATGGCTTAGTAGGTTCTTCACTTCTTGTGGCAATTCAGCAAAGGTTTGATCGTAACCATCCGGAACGAAGATCGGATCGTAACCAAAACCCGAATCCCCACGTGGATTCTGGCAAATTGATCCTCCGCAGAAACCTTCGGAAACACCTAGAACTTCTTGATTTGGTTTAGCAAGCGCCACAGCACAAACAAATCGAGCGCTACGATCCAGGGAACCGTTTGAAGCCAGTTCTTCGAGAAGCTTTACCCGGCGATCGTGGTCTGAGGAGTCCACTCCAGCATAACGAGCCGACAACACTCCCGGTGCGCCGCCGAGTGCTGCTACTTCCAGACCTGAATCATCAGCCAGAACGTATTCGTTTGTTGCCTTTGCGTAATAGCGAGCTTTTGAAATGGCGTTTCCAACAAATGAATCTTCATTCTCCGCAGCTTCATCTACTGCGAAATCATTCAGCGACAGCAACACCAACGGAAGGTTGCCAAGGATAGTTCTGATTTCAGAAGCTTTGCCCTTGTTTCGCGTCGCGATCACAAGTCTATACGAGGTTGAACTGGTCGCCACGGCTTTTATCTTGCGAGCGAGCTGGAACTGTCGGCCTGCGCGAATGCGAGTAGTGAACCAAACTGACCAAATGCAGAGTGCGTTCGTCGCTCGATACCGAATGAATTCAAACTACTCTCAGTGCTTGAGATGTTTTTGCTATTCAGTTGGCTTTGTATTGCCTCGGTTTGACCTTCAGAGAAAGTTCGCCCATTCAATGTGGACAATGCCCGAATAGTTGAGGTAAGCGCTTCGCGTTCGTTTGTATAAGTGACAATCGCCGCAGCACCGCTTCGATTGTCGAGCTTCAGCATCGCCAGGTGGTCTGGAGTTAGAACTTCTCTGTTTCGAAGTTGAGCTAAATAGATGACAATGTTCTCCGTCTTTCCCATAACAACAAAGCCGTCAATTAACAGTGCAGTAAACTCCTTTTCCTTCGCAGGCTCAGCTTGAATTCCAGAAAGAATCTGTCCTCTCCCTTCCCTCAACAAGTTGTTCGCTAGTGCTCGACGCAGTTGTTCTTCGTCCTTTACGCGGGCAAGAAGTAACGATCCCTCACCGAGGATCGGTCGAAGGGTTAGGACCGGAGTCGCCAGTTCAGAAATGACTTCCTTTGGATTTTCAATCCCGTAACCCGATAATCCCGATCTCAAAAGTGAAGCGAAAATCATGCTCGACAAAGTATCGAGTTTCATGGCCACTGCTGAATCGAGAGAGGACCACGCAGCCTGAGGATCCTTACTTCCATAAATCGTCAACGATCTAAACGAATCGGGAACAAGCTTCCAGTGATCTTCATTGACGGAGACGGTCTCAAACGCAGGCTCGAGTTTCTTGACTACTTCTGGGTCCAAAGAGATTTGATAGCGATCCTCGATTCCACCAGCTGAAGAATTTGACGTCCAGGCAACACTACGAAGGATTTTGGCAGCACCGTTGGCCAAGAGTTGCTCCAGTTTTTGGTCGCCAGGTGCTTTGCCCATCAGCAAAGGCGCGGACCACGAGAATAGTCTTGCGACATTGGCTTGGGACACAAATCCAAAAGCAAGCGCCGACTCAGATTTGAGACTTGTCTTCGAAGATTCTAAATCTGCGTTCGTTCGCAAGCTTGGCCGTTGTCCGCGTTGTACCTCCAGGCAGGTTTGTACGGCCTTCTCTGAGTTGCCAATAATCACAAGGGTACCAGCGATGGCTCCAATAATTTTTCTGGCGCCGCGGGACTCGGTGCACTCAACGTAATCAGCGTCAGCGATCCGTTCCGTGCATAGCGCATCGCCGTACGCAAATTTCGCGAGCTGGTGAATATCTGCAACCGCGGCACCCTTCATGCGCCACTTTGACGTGTGGGTTTCCACCACAAGCGCAACTTCGGGCTTGACTCTAAGAAGGTCGTCCTGCTCAGCAGTGTTTACGCCAACGACTACCAGGGCCATCTGAGCGCGACTTGAAATAACCGCTTGCGTTGGGGCGATGCCAGCCCGCGCTGCCATCAGCCCCCAGCGGCTCTGCGGTTTTGTGCTAATTCCAATAGTCGGCGACACAGCCTGCCACACAGTGCTTTGCTGGATGGCGCCTATCACGTCCGGAATGCTGTTTATTTCGATGTAGACGAGGGAATCCGCAGGTGCGTAATTCGCCATGTCAGTCTTCGTTGGCTGGTTCCACCAGAGAGCAACCGCCGAGACTAAGAGAATTAGGCAGGCAAAAATGACCAGAGGGCGTAGCACTTTCATTCAGGCGGCATCCTAGCGTTATGACAGTAAGACGGGCAAGGTGAAGAGCGTAAGATGTTTCGAATTGCTGGAGCTTCCAGACGTGTGTTACTTTCAGCCAATTCCGCATCACAATTCGTGGGACAGGGAAGTGGCTGGGAATGGCTATGACTTATCGTGAATTGTCTGCTCAAGCGTTGGCAGAAAGTGACTACGATAGTTTTCTGACCGAATTAGAAAGGTCGTTAACTGACGGTCGCAAAGATCCGAACCAGGTTGTAC
>DASYRR010000187.1:0-49004 GCA_036004125.1 Pyrinomonadaceae bacterium
TACTTCAAGCACAACATTCTCTGACCCCGGGAGAATTTCCGATTGCGACAAGTAAAGCAGGCCAAAGCTGCCACCGGGAAAGACATCGCGCGCAAACGACGTGTCGGGCCTGGCTCCGGTCACCGTGATGCTATCGCCTCGGCCGTTGTCAAGGTGAAGTTTGATCCCCGTCAGGTTACGAGAGTACCCAGTGAGCACGCGCGTGGCATTAGAACCTGTGGTTGATGGGTTGGGTAGATTGGTTCCATCCTGATCCGGATTGAAATCGCCAAACATCAGAAATGAAGGACCTCGATCCAATCTTGCGTAGAGCTTTGAATTGGAGCGTGCCTCTTCAAATCGTGTCGAAGAATCACCGAAAAGTGGATAGACGCGGTCGCGCGGATCAAGCTCGTACACCCGATCACGCCCCGCCGTCCGGTGGAAAGGCCGATGACTGTCATAGGCCAGTGTCAGCAGGTTCTTGCCAAAAACTGGGCCGCGATAGAAGAAACTTAAGCGGCTGGAGGTGCTGCCATGAATACCTTGCCATTCACGGTCGGGCGCAGCGCGTCCGAATGTTGCTTCCGCCATGCCAACCAGAATTGCTCGTCGCATTTCGGGAAGGTAGCGAACCGAAGCTCGCGCTTCGATCTGCCCGGTCTGGGCAAGCAGTTCAGCATTCCCAGGCGCCTCAGCAGCGATGAGATAAACGCGCGCCTCGCCACCGGTAAGCGAGACCTTCTGCTGACGAAGGGCAGCGTCGATTGCTGTTGCGGGATCAACGCGCAAGATGGAGTCTGAGATCTGGCCTGCAGGAATGGACGCTTGCTCGGCTGAAATATTGGCTCGCCCGGAGCAGGGGCCGGTGGGATCTTCACCACCGCAAGCTTCTGACACCAAGAGACCGGACGAAACCTGAAGCACGACTTGTTCGTCTGCGGCGGGGTGATTCCATTGATCAAACGCGCGGACATGCACCAGCGTTCGATCACGACCGTTCGCCAACAACTCTTTCTTGTCGGGAACAACTTCGAGTCGCTTGGCAGGGCCGCGTCCGTAGACAATCGATTCGGTGGAGTTGCCTTCCTTGTGTTCGGGGCTGATGGCCGTGACCATAATTCGATTCGGTCCTGGTCGCACGTTGACGCCGATGAAGGTGTAGGTCGAGAGCTTATTCTTGTGGTCTGTGCGCTGCTCGCCGACGAGTGAATTGGGGACTCGCACACCGTTCAGTTCCGCCGCTACAGACCAGCCTTCGGCGACGGTCACTTCCAGCCTCATCGCCGCCGACAGGATCGCTGTATCTGAGACCGGCGAATCAATGCGAGCTTCTCCCAGCGCCACCGGCGCGACGTCGTCTCTCGCTTCTAACTCGTAAGTTCCGGCCGCTAGGGGAGACGAGGAGAGGGGGAGACGGGGAGAGGAGGAGACGGGGAGACGCGAAGACGCGGGGACACGGGGACGCGGAGAGGCAGAGACGGGACGAAGCGGGGACGAGGAGACGAGCTGATGGGGTGAAATATCCTTCGCAGTGCGTACGCTCGAGAGCATGTCACCACGTACCCGCATTTCCGCGTCCCCGCGTCCCCCCGTCCCCGCGTCCCCGTCTGGCTTTCCTTCCAACGGCAACAGCGCAAAGTTTTGACGCAGCAAAGCACCGCCACCGAGGGGTGTGCGCAACAGTCTGGCCCAACTGCGCGCCGCGCGGCCGCGATCGTCAAGCAGTTTGTATCCACTTGAAATGCTAATCGGATCGAGAGAGATGGTGACCGAACCCTCGTTGACCAGGGGAAAGTTGTACATCCCTTCGCTGTCTGTGACGACGGAATCACCATTGCTCAAATAGAGTCGCGCGCCTTGAATGGGACGGTCGCCTTCGTCGAACTCTCCGTTGCTATTCACGTCTGCAAACACGCGGCCGATCATGGGGCGCTGCATGCCAAAGATGCCGCGGTTTACAACCACGCCGGCGCGCGCTATCGCAGTTGAAATCTTCTCGTCTGATGAAAAAGCGCCTTCAGCCATGGCTGTATTAAACTGCTCTCCGGCAACTGCATTGACACCAACGCGGACGCGATAAGTGACGGTCACTCGCTCACCAGGACCGAGTTGGCCCAGACGAAACAGCATTTCGTTGGCGGCAAGCTCTGGCTCAACTGCGTGGGAGGTTTCTGCGCCGGGTTCGATGCGCGCCGTGCCTGGCACATAGTGAAACGAGGCAGGCAGGCGATCGTGCACGACAACTTCGCTAATCGAGGACGCGAGCGCGTTGTGTGCAGCGACGCGGTAGGAGACCACGTCGCCGATGTCGACCCGCTGCTTATCGGCCACCTTTGTAAGTTCAAAAGTCGCAGTCTCAAACATAGGAATGTTAAGCACCAGAACCGCGAGGTCGTCCAATTGGACTTCTTCGCGAGTTAAGGTGAAGCTGCCACCTTTCGCTATCGGCTGATCGTCGATGGCCCGCACTGTGAGTCTGTAAAGATCATGTTCGCGCGCACGTAGCGACGCTTCCAACACACGCCGACGAAAACCTGCCGCCTCAACGTTGATAAAGTAAGTAGCAGGTTGCGATTCGGTACCCACCTGAGAGGGTGCGAGCGCGAAATTAAAGTCGCCGCCCGATCCAGTGACAAAAGGATTGTTGTTCTTCTCGTTCGGAGCAATTCCTGAATTCGGTACCAGCGCAAGAGGATTGGCGCCAGTCTGATCGGTCGAGATTATTACCTTGGCACCACTAAGCTTTACCGCGCCGCCACTGCGGGCCGCGTAAACAATTCCGAAGGGATCACTGACGACGACGGCATCGGATGTTGGCTTGGGATTGCGAAGGTTTTCAGCGCTGAGGAGAGCGGTGTTGACAGTACCTGTGCCAGTGATCGCTTGTCCTGACAGGCGAGCCCGAAAGTTGAGATCAACTGTGTCGCCGGGTGCGACCTCTTTTAATCGTACTTCGAGATGTCGAGCTACGACCTTGGCACCGTCAGCATCGTCAGCATCAGTCAGGGCATGTGCACCCAGGTTAAGTGAATTTGGGATGTATTCAAGATTCGGCGGCAAGTCATCCGTTAGGAGTACGTTTTCCGCTGTGGCGTCACCTGAATTCCTGAAACTAATACTAAACGTTAACGACTGACCTGGGGTTGCCGTAACGCGTTCCTGGCCTTCAACAAGCATCAAAGGCGGCTGCTGCGAATTCCGCGGCGAAGAGAACATTGGGCCGGTGCCGACGCCGTAGATGATCGTTCCCTCATCTTCAGCGGCCCTGGTCCCATCAGCGATGGAGATAGCCGCAAGTCGTAACGTGATTAAGCTTCGCGCCGGTGCGTCATTAGTATCAGTAACGACCAGCACACCCAGGCATCGATCAGCATCCAGGGACGGACTAATGGTTTGGCCAATGGTGATGGGAGTGTCGCCCGGGCTCAACGCACCGCTGGCATCAAGATCAAAATAGATTGCGACAAGTGAAGCGGGCGGAGTGATCTCAGCACGTTTAAGCGTGAACCTGTCAGATATGTTTCCTGCATTACAAATGCTGAAAACGCTGGTAACGCGTTCATGGGGGGTGCTGTTTGAGGAGGGTGCGGAGTCGTCAGGAGTGACAACCAAACCAGACACGGTACCGACAGTTACCGTTGTCGATTCTGAGACGGTGGTGATCAGTTCGCCGGCTTCGTTTCGGTAGCTTGCTTCTGCGCGTACCGAGATGCTGGTGCCCGCGGGAGTGGTGCTGTTCGGGCCGTGATTCGGCACCTGGGCAGCAATCGTCAGCGCGCAAAGCACGGTTGCTATAAGTGTGGTCGTGACTTTTATTGGTCTTCGAGTCCTCATTTACACTTAAGTTTTCGAAATTCGCAGGCTTTGCGGAGGCCAAGCCCTGGATGTCGGGCTGCCAGTTTTTCGGGAGAAAGAGGAACCTTTGAAAGTCCTCGACCGCTAACTCAGATTTCACAAGTAAATCTGAGTTAGCGGCTTTGGCTTTTGGGCTGTTTGACTTACCGAATGCGGACGGTAAAACCGTTGTTGCCCGCGGCGTCGGCTGGAGCCATCGGCCCAGTGAGAGTGAATCTCACATGCGTGACAGTGCGGTCATATCCCGCTGGTGCACCACCCGCGCCATCAACTGGCGTGTAGGTCCAGGTAGATCCGCCGTCATTGGAATAGGCAGTGACGACGAGAGTGATTCCGGCTGCAGGGTTGCTCGTTGCTGAGGCAACCTTGAAGTCAGTGTTGGCCGGCACCGGGTCGATCAACACAATGCTCGAAGCTGAGATTGTCGAGTTGTTTGTTCCGCCCGATGTGGTCACGTTGTCGTAGGCAACCGTGTAAGCAATGGTCGCGCCGGGTACGGGGTCAGTCGCGCCGCCTCTGCTCGTCGCATTCGCCACGACCTGCGATTTAGTCAGTTGCAGATAGCCGGTATAGAGCCGGTCTATCGTGTCGTTGGTCGCGCTGGAAGTGTTAAGCGAAGTTGCCCTGATAACAGTCGGATATGCTGTCAGCACCACATTGCCTGAAGGTTCCGTGACCTTCACCAGAATGTTCGCGCTCGAGCCGTAGGCCACCGCGAGAGAGGGCGATGTGTTTACGTTGACGTAGTCCGTTCCCAGACCGTTGACGCTTACTTCGACAGTGAAGCCGCTGGGAACCGTGGGCGCGGTGAACGTGTAAGTATCATCGGCGTTGCCGGTGTTCGCCACCGTATTGGTGAAGGTCACAATACCCTGGGCGGTTGTATTACCGCCGGGCGCAACAGTTGCGATACCCGTATTGACGCTACGATTGGTGTAGTCATCGTTAGTGTCGGTGGGCCCAACTGCACCCTGGAATCCGGATGGACCAAGCAGGACGCCGCCAGTGCCGCTCAGCGTAGTGTTCAGCATCACACCGTCGCCATCCACACTACCGATGGCGTCGCCCTGAGTGAAGTCAGCATTACCATCACCCGCGTTCGCCACGGCGTCATGTGACTGATCCGTAATGGCGACCGGGGTTGGCAGGCTGTTCTTGGAGAAGGCATCGCCAAGTTCCCTGATGGGGAGGACGATGGAAATACCCGACTTGACTGTCACGAGCATGGTAATGGTGGAAGTTGAAGCTGCGGCAGCAAGTGAATTACCCGTATTAAAACCGATGCGGGTCAGGGTATTGAGATCGGCGGGCGCTGTAGCTGACCATGTGGCCGCAAGCGGCGCAGTCGTGATTGCCGTCGTTGTATAGATCGTACCCGCCGGGAAGCTCTGGCCACTCTTGAGGACAGTTCGCGCAGGAATCGGAGCGAGGATAAAGATGCCCGTAACCGGTGAACCATCCACAGTCAGAGTTTGCGCGCTGGCGGCGCGCGCGCCATCGTTGGTTAGTACCCACTGGTACGTGATGTCAGAGCCAATCGCAACCGGACCGGCTGTTCTGGTGAGTTGGAGGCGAATAAGAGCATCGTTCTCTACTGTGGCAGTAATGTCGCCGCGGGCCTCTTCCTGACCGTTGGTTCCGGCTGTCGCCGTTCGTACATCAGCGGCTGAAGCCGCGAGTACCTTGTTGTCCCACGGAGTGCCACCTACTGCGTCACCCAACTGAATGTTGATGCTTGAGCCAGTGGCTGCGCCCGCGTCGACAGTTACTCTCACAATCACAAAGAGAGTGCCGTCCTGTAGAACGTTGGCGGAAGTTACGTCAGCGGCGTTAGCGAGAATATCCGTATCACCACCATCAATGAGGCCGTCCTTGTTTACATCGATGACCGCCGCGGTAACGGTTGCAGATCCCGTCTTGATGATGCTGGCGCCCAGGGCCTTAAAAACGACCTGGTTGGTAAAGTTACCCGTATTGGTGACGGTGAAGTTGAAGTCCACGCCTGTTTGACTGAGGACGACATTCGCACGTGTGCCGGCGTCAGGAGTGATTGCCAATCCTGCGATGTTCGAAACAGTAACAGAGACTGTGTTCGAGGTGGTCGCGTAGCTGGTCGTCCCATCGGAATAACTTGATGTGGCTGTATTCGAGATTGTAGTGCCACCCGGTGTGTAGGGTGTTTGTGCCAGGGCCGCGATAGATGCGGCACAGATGAGTACAAATATGCCGACGATGTAACGCAGGCGGCTATTATTAAGAGTTTGATTCATTTTTTATTCCTATTAAGAGATTAAAAACTTGGGAACCGGCATCTCTAAATCGACAGCCAGCCAAGGAAGAATTATTAGTGATGGAGATCTTGACGGAACTACCGGATGGTTCTGCGAAATTTGTGAGCTACTTAAGCCGGACCTGATATGAGGCGGAGTATTGGCTGTTTGCCGCGATTGGATTACTCCATTCAAAGCGGACTTGCGTGTACATTGAGAGCGGGGCAGGCACTCTCTTAGTGGTACCGTCTGGCTGCCGCTCATCAATCATCGGTTTTGCAAAATAGGACTTACCACCATCAATGCTATAAACGGCTATCGCGCCTTCTGCCTTTGCGCTTCCATCGACATAGATAGTTCTTGCGGGAATTGGACCGACAGTCTTGAAATCCCGAGCGGGTCCGGAGCCTTCGTTGTTAGACAGGATCGTGTAATTGATCACCTCGCCGGGATTTACTGAACCGGCTTTCTCGATGGCAACCTTGCCACTTGAACGAGCAATCGTGCCGGAGAGTGTGATCTTCATCACCGGTGTTCCATTCTGAGCGGGCGCGCCGTTTCGTAGTGAAAAGGCCGCCACTCCGCTCGCCACCATTACAGAGATGAACAAAGCCGGTAGCAACCGATCTTTGATACTGAACTGCTTCATAATTGATCTTCTCCAGAATCTGAGTCCGCATCTGATCGCGGGGTAGTAGTGAACCGGTGACATCCACGTGACGCCATAATGTCGTGAGAAACAGGCGACCAATGAGTCGTCACCTTTGAGCATGCGCCTGAGCAACAACTATGCCGTCACACTCAAGGTGTTGTCTGCTGCCTTTTCTATTTAGGTTCTTGGTGATATCGCTCTGAAATCGGGAGTTGCTGGTGTTGCCAAAAACCAGAGGCGTTTGTGGACAGACGCGGACAAAAAGGGGCGGGAAGATCGCCCCACAAGCATGGCGCAACGACTGTATTGCACGATGTGGGAAACGCAGAAGAATTAGACAGTCTGGGGAGGATCAAACTGTCATCCATCCAGCCGAAGATTGTTGTCAGCGTGAGGAGATCATCCGCGCGTTTCCATCGGTGCGTCGCAGACGGCAGGTTCCGAGTTCCTTTTCAGATTCATTCGTAACGCAAAGCCACCAAGGGATCGACCTTGGTAGCCCGTTGCGCAGGTAGATAACAAGCCAGCAAGCCTACTACGAAGACTACGACCGCAATCATGGAAAACGTCAGCGGATCCGTTGCGCTAACTCCATACAGAAGACTTCTCAGGAGGCGAGTGGTTACAAATGTCATTAATAGCCCTACTACCACGCCGGTAATAACCAACCGCAGTCCTTGTCCAACTACTAGCCAAAGCATATCTGAGATTTGCGCGCCGAGTGCCAATCGGATGCCGATTTCTCGTGTGCGCTGCGTAACCGCAAATGAAAGAGCCGCGTAAAGTCCAATCAAACTTAAGAATAGCGCTATCACACCTGACGCGATTAATACTGCAGTCGTTAGGAGCACGCGTTTGAACTGAGCATTCACTTGCTTTGACATTGTGATGCTTTCAATCGGAACATTCGAATCGATCCTTGCAATTTCACGTTTTAGAATTGGCAACCACTTGTCCTCATCGCCAGCCACACGGGCCGTGATCGTCGCATCAACCTGATCCCGATTATGCCAATAAGGCAAATAAAGAAAAGGTGAAGGCCCTTCAGCAGCATTTCGGAATTGTGCATCTTTCACAACACCCACGACGCGATACGATTGATCATCGAGCATGAGCGTCCGTTCCAGTGAGGTCTCATTCGGCCAAAATAATTTTGTCAGGGTCTCGTTTACGATCACTACATTCGGGCTTTCCGCCGAGTCTCGTTCGTCAAAGTCGCGACCTTGGATTAAGGGAAGCTTCAGCGTCTGAAAGAGTCCCGGCGCGATCTCGTGCAGGTGCACGAGCAGTTGATCCTCTTTGCGACTGAAGCTTTGCTCTGGTCGTCGTACTCTTACATCTCCACTCCCAGGCCAGACAAGTGTAGTTTTAGACAGGCTCACAGCCTCTACGCCTGGCATGACCCTCAGCCGGGTCAAAACTTCTTTTGTGAATGACTGTGCCTTTTCGGGCGCATAATCACGCAACCTGGGTCGTAGTCTCATCACGACTACATTTTGCGGATCAAAGTTTTGGCCTTTGCGAATGTTGACCACACTACGAACAATCAGGCCGGCTGAGACAAGCAAACCGATTGATAGCGCGACCTGAATAATTACCAATGCGTTTCGGCCGGGTTGTTGGGCGCGAGTCTGGGAACTACTTTCATCCTTGATCGCTTTAACCAGATCTTGTTTAGAGGATTGAAGCGCCGGCAGCAGGCCAAATAGCAGGCCAGCTGCAATAGTCACTATCAGTGCGTAAATGAATGTCCGAGGGTTTAGACTCAAATCGTACTCCGTTCGATATGATTCCGTTTTTGTGTAGTACAGCAGCAGTACGCTCTTAGCCCATAAGGAAAGAAGTACCCCTAGCGCACCACCGCCCAATGTTAACAACAAGCTCTCCGTCAGAAACTGGCGCACCAGGCGGAACCGTCCGGCGCCCAGGCAAAGGCGGACCGAAATCTCTTTGCGACGTGCAGTTCCTGCTGTGAGCAGGAGACCCGCAACATTGGCACAGGCGATGACCAGCAAAACACCAGTCATCGTCATCATCAATTTCAGTTGGTAGGAGAGAGCTGGTCGATCCATTGCCCGGACGCCCAGCGCTGGGTCGACCGTGATCTCTCTATTCTTGATGGTGGGATTCGAAAGATTCCACTGCTCGGATAAGGTGGACAACTCAGCTTGTGCGCTTTCGACAGAATGATCCGAATTGAGTCGGCCGATGGCGTTAATGGGACCACACTCAAAGTCTGAGAATGCATCGCAAAAGCGATAGCCAAGTCGAATCATCATGGTGGGAATCCAGAGATCGTTTGGATAACCAGGCGACACGCCGACAAATTCCTGCGGTGCAACACCGACAATCGTAAATGCACTTCCGTTGAGTTGTATCTGTTTACCAACAACCGAAGATTCTCGTGCGAAATGGCTCCGCCACATCTCATGACTAATCACCACAACGTGATCTCGGTCGGGCACAGAATCTTCCTCGACAGTAAAGAAACGTCCTTTTATTGGATTGATTCCAAGTGTTGTGAAATAGTTTGCGGAAACTACGGCACCGTTTACTGTTTCAGACTCCTCGTTTGACCGGCTAAATTGTATTGGTGCAGTTGAGTAGTGAGCGGCCAGCGACTCAAGGGAGTGGTTGTGATCCCGAAGGTAGGCATATTTGGGATAGGCAAACCCACGATCGACTCCGTGTCCGACGTTCACCAGGTGGTAAGGATCTCGTACTGGCAACGGCCTGAAAAACATCGTATCGACGAAACTAAAGATCGTCAGGTTCGCGCCTATACCTAATGCCAAGGTGAGCATCGCGATCGAAGTAAATATCGGTAGCTTCCAAAGCCTTCGGCTGGCATATCGCAGGTCTCGAATGACTATTTGCATGGTCTGCCTCCGTCAAGACGGGTGGATGGTTGCAACTGACTTTTTTTCCAGACTGTCAAGTCGTATGCCATCATCGTGAGAAGCAATGAAGACTGCATGGCCCTTTGAAATGAAGGTTACGGTAAATGGCGGTTGGTTTCGTAGCCAAGTTTTGGAGACGGATAGTTCAATCGTGGGACGTATTAGTCCCATCTTCGGGAACTTTCAAGCGCGAGTAGGCACTTCTTTGAGTTCGATCTTGCCACTCTTTGGATCGAGTCGGCCAACAAAACTGCTGTTCTGAGTAGTGTAGGACTTAACATAGGCAAGTCTTTTCCTGCAGGTGCTTCTATCGCCTACACTTTTGGCTGGCTAAATCAGAGATGCGAGCCGACACCTCAAACAGGTTTAGGGTTTCCGCACTGGAGTTTAGACAATGGCTGTGGCTGCCCATAACAAAAACAAACTGATCGGAGATGTGAATCGATAATGTGACAACCATCGAGAAGTGGCTCGGCGTCGTAATTTTTTTGCTGTGGGCCTTAGGTGTGTTTTTTGCGCCTAACTTACGGTCCAACGAGGAAGGCTCGGTGATTTGTACGCGCGTGCCGGAAAGAAAGAAGATGCAGTCGCCTGTTTTAGTGCCACTAACTCGAGTTTTGAAACAGTCTCTGCCGTTGATGGGATTTAGGGGTGGGTTGGCTGCTTGCATCTCACAGATCGGTAACCAAAAATGAATCTCAAATTGATTAATCTGCTTGCCGCTTTTGCTTGTTTCTCTAGCTCAGTAGTGGTCAGCATTCAAGCCCAACAATCTGTGCCTAACAGCAATTCAGGTTCAATTTCCGGGCGTATCACGGTCGATGGAAGACCCAAAGCGGGTCTGGTGGTAGAACTGCTGACGACAGATACAAATGGCCCGCGCCGTCCGATTGCGAAAGTCACGACCAGCAAAACCGGTAAGTACGTGCTAACTAGAGTTGAATCTGGAACGTACGATGTTTCTCCCTCCGCTCCAACGCTCGTCATTCCGAATCAGGGTAAGTCAGGACAATCCGGCAAGAGCGTAACGATTGAAACGGGCGAGAGTGTTAAAGGAATTGACTTCGATCTGGTAAGCAAAGGAAGCATTAGTGGTCAGGTCCGTGATGTTAGTGGGGAACCTGTAAAAGGTCAGACCGTCGAATTGATTCTGCGAGGTGAAGACAATTACTCGCGTCCCTACTACTCGTCTGAGCCAGGTGACCATAGGACTAATGACGAAGGTGTTTATCGTATTTCGGCCGTGCCTCCTGGTCGATATATTGTAAAAGTGGGGACAGCCTATGGCCTCACCGCCTTTGGACGGAGCGAGAAGAGCCAGGTTTACTACCCTGAGACCTTCCACCCAAACGCCGACGAAGCATCCAAGGCCACGGTTGTTGAGGTTGCGACCGGACGCGAAACCACCGACGTTGACATTACGGTCGGCAGGCCTCTGAAAATCTACGAGATCGTGGGCCAACTTATCGTTGTCGAGACCGGTGCGCCTGTACCGAATGTTGGGTTAGAGGTAATCACCACGAGCGCAAATGGGAGGGAGTCCAGTCATCTGGGCGGTGGTTTCAGAAGCAACGCCAACGGAGAATTCAGAATTCCGAACGCGTTGCCCGGACACTATGTTGTTGCTCCTGAGAATGATCGAGTGAGCAACACTTATGGAGACCCCATCTCCTTCGACGTTAAGGATGAGGATGTCACGGGGTTGAAAATTCCGATGTATTCAGCCTCGACCCTGACGGGCATCGTCACAATCGAGGGAAATGTCGATCCTCCTATTGCGGACGTGCTGTCCCAGCTAATGATTAGCGCCCACACTTTGTCTGACAACCTGATGAGTTCAATGGTGACCTCGCCTATCAACCCGGATGGTGGCTTTCGTATTACTGGAATTCGTCCTGGCAAGGTAAGTCTGTCCTCTTTCATGCAACGTGGAGGGCCTGCCGCACTCCGGATCTTACGTATTGAGCGCAATGGCATGGAATTGCCCGACGGTGTAGACGTTCGCTCTGGTGAAGACATAAACGGACTCAGGCTAGTGCTGGGCGCCGGCAGCAGCGTTCTGCGAGGAGAGGTGAAGATTGAAGGAGGCCCACTAGAGGGCGTAAATCTATATGTAATGTATCGACCAACAAACGGCGACCCACATAGGTTCTATCGCGCAGAACTCGACGCGCGTCGTCACTTTGTGATCAAAGGTCTGACACCCGGCGATTATGAGCTAGTGATTGGACCAATGAGTGTAGAAATCTCTGGTGAGAGAGGAAGCCGCATGACGAATCGGATGCCGACTGTGAGACAAACTGTCGTGATCGGAGCCGGACTAGACGCGGAAGTGACTCTCGTTATGACTTTAAAACCCGAACCGCCCCCTCCGCCTCAGAGATAGAGGTTATGTGAACCTTAATTGGAATTCCGCAACCCGGGGCACTTAATGGTTTCCCTGACCTCACGACGGGCGCTTAGGCTTCACGAGCTTGATGTGCTCGACTTTTCTCAGATCGGTTTCGTCTCCATTTTGCACCAGGACTGGAGCGTAGTGTTGGATCTCACCTGCTTCGTTTTTGCTCGCCCCGTATGATCACGGCCCCGGAAACTTGCCGACCACCGCCCTTCACAACCACGTCTTTTTCTACATCACCTTCAGGCATGGCAGGGAGAACCGAAAGACGCGCTCACTTGCGAGAACACTGAGACACATCAGAAAGTCAGAGAACGGCATTACTGTTCCAGGACAAAATTCACTGGTCCAAAACGTTGCTGATACTCAATCGAAAGTAGAAATGCCTTCACCATCGCCGCTTTTACGAAATCTCCGTTGAACTGATTCAACTTGTCTAACCAAAATTGATAACCATCGAAGTTACCGTCAGGCGCATCGTCGGGGTTGCGACGCAAATAGCCAAACTACTGCATCAACACAAACGCCGTGTTGTAATGCTTATAGAACAAAGACTGGCTCTCGGCATGACTCTTCATGTCTCCTCAAATGGTGATACAAATCAGAGCCCACCTACTCCTCGAACGGAGCATCCATCAGGAAATCCACCGTAGACGGCCGCTTGTAGCCTGGGACAAAACGTTCCCCGAAGTCGCCCGCAAAATCGTCGTAGGTGGTCTCCGGCTTGGTCTTGACAATGCGGCTGACCGAATCTGTAAAGCGCCGCTTCATGTCGAGGCGGGGAAATTCGGTGAGGATGTTCTTCCTACATTTTTCACAGGTCGCAGCCGCTTCGGAGTACATCTAACAACCGGCATTCACACCTGTTTGCCGGTATTCACGTCCCAAATTTTTGTGCCGGGATCAAGGCTCATCGTTTCAAGTCTGCGGTCCAATTCAATACAACGGTGATCGCTACAGAAGTATTTTCCGCAACCGGATTTGCCAGAATGAATTTTTGGTCGTCGGTGCTGACTGCGAATTGGGCTAAAGGGGTATTGAAGCTAGGAATGCGCCGATCAAACAGAGCGTGGGGAGTGCCGCGCTGGAATGTTGTCCCTTCTCCTTTGACGTCGACCGCCATCATTTTCTTGTCGGTTGAGACATAAAACAACTCCTTCCCGCTATGTGCCCACGCCAGGTGATAACCCCCGTTGGTAGAAATTTGCCACTTGCCACCCGAGTCGGGGAAAGTTCGAACGTAAATCTCATTGCTACCAGATTCGTCTGAGACGTATGCGATCCATCGTCCGTCAGGCGAGAAGCGCGCTAACCTTTCGCTAGCGGCCGTCTGCAGGAAAGGAAATGGCTTTTGATCTTCCAGTAGTGGCAACAGCCACAAATCAATTTTTGTGTTTGGATCATTGACAACGTAGAGGATGAATCGGCCATCTGGAGACCAGTCCATGGGAATCTTATTCGCTTCGCTTTTTAGCAGCAGCTCTTCTTTGCCGGCGCCACTGGCATTCTTTACATACAGGTGCCTTGGACCTTCCCGGTCTGAAGCGAAGACGATTCGGCTGCCGTCCCATGACCACACAGGGAACAATTCGGTCGAAGGGTCGAATGTAAAGCGGGTTAGATCACCAGTCACCAGATCGATGAGCCAAATGTCACGATTGCCCTGCGTGTCGGGCCCGTCGACGGCCATTCGCTTTCCGTCAGGTGAAACCCAGGGACGAATGTAGTAGCTACGTGGTTGGCCAATCGCACCAAGCTCTTTGCCACTTCGATCGACCCAAGTCAGTTGTGTTAATCCATAATTGCCGCTGCTGTATGCCAACACTCCTGTTTGCGAGACTGAGAAGTAGGTTTGGAATGTCGACGCTTCAAATCCCACTTGTTCTGCGACCGGAAATGAATGACCGGTAAGTTCGAGTTTTTTGAAATCGAATGCTTGGGCCAACAGCGAAGCCTCACGCCGGTAGAGGAGATAGCCAGGCTCCGCATAAGCTACAACGGTGTCGCGAACATCAAGTAAACGCCGGCTTTCTTTCGCATCCATCGAGCTAACATAAATCCCCTGGCCTTGTGGTCCACCAAGAACGGAATACAGAAAGTGATGCCCATCTGGTAAAAAGTAAGGCCAACGATGAGAAGCCTCCTGGCGCGAGGGCTCGAGTTTCGTCAAGAGCGTCGGCTCGCCGCCTTCTGCTGGGATCCGATAAAGCGGATCATTAGGAGTGGGTGCAAAGATGATTACTCCATCACGGTTCCAGGAAGCACCGCGAGGAACAGCTGCAATGCACAGTGTCCGCACGGGTCCTCCCGTGGCGTCAATTCTTTTCATCTTGCCACCGGCGAAGAACCCTATGAAGCGACTGTCCGGCGACCAAAAAGGATCCACGGCCTCGTCAGTTCCGGACAGCGGCCGGGCATCAGTAGATTCAAGGGCTCGAACCCATAAGAGATTCTTTCCTGAAGAATCCGTGGCCACGAACACGAGGCGAAGGCCGTCAGGCGAAATAGCAAAGGAACCGAAACTGGTTTTCTCTGGTGGATTAATGAACAGCCGGACTGCACGCAGGTCATTTGGCATACGCCGAGAGTACGAAAGGATGAGAGCAACAGCCAAAACAATGGCGGCAAGAACTGCCAGTGCCGCAATTGAAGCGAGGAGCAACTCGCGCCGCGCCATGCGTCGAGGAGCAAGGGCGGGCATAGTCGTAGTTTGACCCGAGTTCGCACCAGCCGCCGTGAGTGCTTCAAGTGCGAACGCAAGATCGCTAGCTGAATGGAAACGTGCTTCTGGATTCTTTTCTAAACAGCGGTTCACCAGCCGCTCGACCCCTGGCGATACATTTTTATTAGTATTCGATAACTCCGGTGGATCCTCTCTCAAAATCGCGCTCATTGTTTCAGCTGCTGACTCACCGTGAAAGGCGCGTCTTCCAGAGAGCATCTCGTAAAGAATCGCGCCGAATGAGAAAATGTCGGACCGTTGATCGACCGTGCGTCCTTTCAATTGCTCCGGCGACATGTACCCCAAAGTCCCCATTACGATCCCCGGATCAGTATCAACCCTCCTTGTCGGTATTTCCGTTTGCGATCGGTTACCGTCGAGTTGCGTGAGCTTTGCCAAACCGAAATCGAGAATCTTCACCCGTCCATCATTTGTGATAAAGAGATTGTCAGGCTTCAGATCGCGATGGATGATTCCCTTCTCGTGCGCTGCCGCCAATCCGTTGGCAATCTGCAGTGCGTAATCCATTACGCGACGTTGAGCCAATGGAGTACCACTAATCCGTTTCCGTAGGGTCTCGCCCTCCAGCAACTCTGAGACTACATACGGTGAGCCGTCGTGCTTACCGACGTCATAGATTGAAAGAATGTTTGGATGGTTGAGTGCGCCGGCGGCACACGCTTCCTGCTGAAACCGTTTCAAGCGATCTTGATCGGAAGAGAAAGTTGAAGGCAGGACTTTAACTGCGACGTCACGACCTATTTCCAGGTCCCGCGCGAGATAGACTTCACCCATCCCGCCCGCACCAAGCTGCGAGCGGATTTCGTAACGACCAAGTTTTGTGCCTGCCGCGATTGTCATCGCTTCAATAACGTGGTCTCCAGTTCTTCACGACATCAATGGGCGTCGAGCCTCTTTCTTCAGCTCTCTATTTGAAGTTTTCCATGAGGATAATTTCCTGCGTAGTTACACCGGTTGTGTAAGCGAGTTTTTTTCCGTCGAAGGACCACGCTAGCTGACGCAGCGTTAACTCTTCAAAGCCCTGGACCGGTTGCGCGTTCTCTTCACTCAACTCTTGTTTCCAAAGCCCTTTTACGGCGTCTTTGTAAAGGATCGCTTGCCCGTCGGGCGTCCATCGCATCGCGTGCCTTCCACGCAAAGCAGTCTCCGGCACCACAAACATTTTTACCGGTTCGCCTCCCTCAAACGGAATCACGATCAAGCTCACACCTGGCGATTCGGAGGTCACCGTGTAGGCGATGTATTTGCCATCGGGCGAGACTTGCGGCCATGCCGATGGTTTATCCGTTAATTGTTTGGCGTCGGTCCCGTCAATCGAAATGCGCCACAACGTCCGTTTGCGGTCTCGCACGGACGTGTAAAGTATCCACCGGCCATCGGGCGAGACGCTGGGCAATGAGTTATCACCGCCCGTGGTCAACTGTTTCAAGTTGCTGCCGTCCGAGTTCACGCGCCAAATTTCAGAATCGCCGGACCGATTTGATTGAAAGACGACATAACGACCGTCTGACGTCGCCGCGATTTCCCGATCGAAAGCATTCGGCTTGCTGGGCGTCAATTGCTTCAAGTCGGTGCCATCGCCATTCATTGACCAGATCGTATTGCTGTCAGCCACGTATGCGGTGTAAAGAATCCGCCCATCCGGTGTCCATGTTAGCCCGTCAATTCCTTCGTACCGCGGGGCTACTCCCTGCAAGACGCGCTGCGCGGCGCTCGCGTTGCCGTTTGGGGCAACCCAGATGTCAGCATTGATGACGCCTTGCAAGACTGCCACTTTCCCATCGGCAGACACGCTCAGGTTGTTTTGCAAGAAGACGTTCAAGTCGTTGGTGATGACGCGCTCTTCACCTTCTGGGTAGGGTACAAGGTAGATTTCAAGCCGACGTTCGCCAGCGTTCTCTTTGACCATCGCGAGAATTCCGCTGCCATCGGGAAGCCAGGCCACGTTCTCCACCGTGCCCCAATCTCGGTGTCCGATCTTGTTCACGTTGCCGTCGTTAACAGTTATCGCCATCAATTCGTTTCGTCCCGAAGCCACGGCAGCGCCAAATGCGATCGATTTGCCGTCAGGGGACCAGGATAATCCCGTGCTAGAAAAATTCTCAGGTGGTTTTCGCGTGGTAAGTACGCGTTCATTTTTTCCATCAGCCGCATCGGCAACTATGAGTGAGGTTTGACCTCCCGCGCGACGCAGGAAAGCGAGCTGTTTCCCGTCAGGCGAAAATGTAATCGAGCTGTCCACATTTGGGATCAATTCCGTCAGTGCCCCGCCCAGCACCGGAAGGCGCGCGAGCGTGGCTTGCGGACGATTCTCCCCGCCAACAATGAAATAGATGTTGGTGCCGTCGGGTGAAAATGTCGGAGAAAACGAAATTCCGGGCTTATCGTAAATCGGCACGCTGCTATTGGTATCGACCTGCCCCACCCACAGCGAATATTTCCCTTGTAAACGTTGAATGTAAGCCAGAGTTTTTCCATCCGGCGAGATTGCGACGTAAAACGGAATGCCGCCATGCGTATCGAAGCGTCGTGTGACGAGTGGTGTGCGTAGGCCAGCATTGCCTGGCATGAGATTTTTGTTGTTGCGACCTCGAGTTTGATAAAGCCAGACACCGCCGCTTATGACCGCAACCATGAGCACTGCGAGCAGGGCGACAGCTAGAGCTTTCACTCTTTTCTCACTTGAAACTACCGTGGATCTGAGCGTTGCCGGCAGTAACACTGCATCGTGGTCCATGCGTTTGGGGAATGTCGCCCGGTTACTGTTTGGCGTTCCTTCAAGCGCGGGCTCGACGTCCTCTTCTTCGACGACGACACGCGTGAAGGTCTCGCTCTCGAAGGTCAGTTCATCGGACGCCTCACCTTGTAACTCCCGCACATCGCTGGTGAAGCGATAGCCGCGTCCTGAGACAGTTGTAATCAAGCGCGGGCTGCCGGCGCGCTCGCCAAGCGCTTTGCGAATCGTCGACATGTTTACCGTTAGGTTTGACTCTTCAACGATCTGATCGGGCCAGACGAGGTTAAACAACTCATCCTTTGTCAATAGGCGCCCGCGATTCTCTACCAACACACGCAGCATCTCGAACGCCTTGCCGTAAAGGGGAACAGTCTCGCCGCCGCGAAACAACCGGCGCCCTTCGGGGTCGAGCCGAAAGTCGTCGAACTCGTAAACGAGCGTATTGCCGGTTTTTCTTACAGCAGCCATCGTTTTAAGAATTTTTCGGAAAATTCCCCGCCCTTTTTAAAGATTTTCGGAGCGCACAGGGCGGAGACTGCGCGCCGTTCGAAAGCGGAATCGTCGGGATGTAGTCATCAAGACTTCTGGGGGTGGCCGATTTTACCAGAGGCCAAACGGCGACCAAAGGACTTCCGAATGGCACCGAGGCAGATGTGAAACGAAAAGTCCTAACAATCGAGACACGGAAGAGGACAGTCGTCCACCTTCGGCTGCGTACCGACTCGAGTTGGTGTCCGCACTGTCAGGCCGCATCACTGATGTTCACGCCTGACGAAGCAGCCGTCTTCGCGCATACGACAGCGCGCGACATCTTCCGCCGTATCGAGTCTGGCGATCTTCATTTCACTGAATCCGACGGGGGTGGGCTGCTCGTGTGCCGCAACCTGCTAGAGGGGAAACGTTGAGAGTGTGATTGGCTTTGCACAAAAAGTCTGGAGCGGGCTCACTTCGTGTCAGTTCGTGTGATTTCGTGGATCGATTGTGGCACTCCGGAAGCTACATGTTGCGCGAGCTATCGCCCATTTCATGGGCTAGCGATCAATGTCGACGCTTTCCTGGGGCTCACGCCCCAGGCTTTACGCTGTCGCCTGCTCTGCAGGCTTCAGCATCAACTTGGGCTTTGCCCAGATCTTGTCCGCAAAACAAGAAGCTGTCGGTTTGCTACAGCAAAGAGTTCTTCCAAAACAAATAGAGGAGCATTAGACCATGAACACTAAAAAGAAACTGATCAACGCACTGACGCTCGTCGCACTAGCGCTCGGCCTTTCAGTCTCGTTCACAAGTACGGCTCGCGCCTCCGGCGACGGGTCGGTGCGGCAGGTCAGCGTCACGCCGTCAGTCGGCCTTGCGAGCGGGCAGACACTCCGCATCAATTACCTCAACATTGGCAGCAATCCATTCGAGATAGATCCTTTTCTATTCGATGGCGACGGCGCGCACATCAAAACGGGCGCGCACATCACACTCATGCCTGGTCAGACGCGATCGCTCGACCTGAGCTACGCCGAAGCCGCCACGCGCACCGGCGGGCCGACCGTGCAGGTGCGCGCCGGAGCGCACATCGCTGAGGATGATCTGAAATCGTTGGCCGCATCCGGCGAAGTTATCGATGACGCAACCGGCATGACCAGGCTCTTTGTGCTGGGGGCTCTGAACGCGCAAGACCTCGCGCGCGAGAACGAGACCAGTTCAACCGATCTCGGCGCTAGCGCCTTGACCAGGAGCGTCGCGCCGGTCGGCATCATTGCGGGGCAGTCAATTCGCGTCAGCTTCGTCAACGTTGGCAGCAATCCGTTTGAAATCATTCCATGCATCTTCGATGGCGACGGTGTCCACCTCAAGACAGGTGCTCTCGTCACGATCGCTCCGGGACAAACGCTCACACTTGAAATGAGTAGCGCCGAGGCTCCGACGCCCGGCGTGGCCCGCCTGCTCGTCCGTGGAGCAGCGCACGTCCGCAACTCCGACGCTCCCAGCCTCTATATCACGGGCGAGGTGGTTGAAGAGTCGTCGGGCAGAAGCGCGCTCTTTTTGCCGGGCACGGCCATCGCACCTGAATACACACGGCAACAATGAGCAGAAAGGAGTCTTGGAAAATAACCGGCTGGGAGGCAACGGCGTAAACGGCGGGTTCGTGCAGACGATTCCGGAACAATAGTCGAATGGAATAGGTAAGGAGGAAAGATCATGTTTGCGAGAAGCTTATTTGTTTTAGTGTTTGTACTAGTAGGGCTAGCGACGGTGCTTCCTTATCTACCGAGCGACGCGGCAAGTGCGCACACTGAAGTCTTAGCGGAACAGACCGAAGGCATGTCCTTCCCTCTGGCGATGGGAACAAACAACGTGCGCGTCGGCGAAGTCATCGTGCGACACGATTCTCTAAATCTCTACGTCGAATACAGGACGGACCCACCCTACACCCTGGCCACCGCGCATCTCTGTGCTTCGAAGTCGACGTTCAATTGGACGCCTCCGGGTCAGTGTCCATACAAGCAGGAATCATTTCCGGTGGGCGTGAGCCAGCACACGTTCGCGGTGCCGCTCAAAGACATCGGCGCGGGTTGCGGCCTGCTAATCAACCTACAGGCGCAGGCGGATGTAAACGGCTCTGACGGCAAGGTCGTGGGAGGCGCTTACGCAGGAAGGTTCCAGGGTCGCATTGAAACGCCCATCAATTGCATCTGGGACACGGACGCGTCGTCGATACCTCCCGGCGCGGAGCTCATCAGCCCGGAAGAGTTCGCGGAGCTCGCGCGGCAGGACGGTGCAATTCAGCTCAACCGCGCGATCCTCGATGCTGCCCAGGCTGCCACGACTGAGCGAACCGCGGCTGCCCGCCGGCTAGTGGACTCGCTCGTTGCGACCAACCCAAACCTTGCCCACATCCAGCCTGTGGAGCGAGTCGAGCATCCGGGCCTCCGTCGCCTTCCGGATGGCAACTATCTGCTCACTCTCGGCGAAGGACGCTCGTCGTCAAAGCAAGTAGTGTTAAATGGCACCGATTGGGCATACCGGGAGATGGCCGCGAGCCTGGTGAACTTCCCATCACGATCGAATCAGGAGACGATGTTTCACTCACTGATCGGCGCGCTGCCGACAGACCGCCGCGAGGGGCTGCCGTCCGCAGACAAGCTCGACGCGGTCTCGGATGCCGACCTTATACGACACAACCGCGAGCTTGTTCGGCGGGTGGAGCTGTACGCGCCGAACGAGCCGTTTGAGGTGGGCAGGCGGTCCGGTCGCGGCACCGAAGTCTCGTCGGCCAACGATGGCGCACCGAGCGCATTTTCCACGCAGGTGGATGCCGAGGAAGTTGAGGCCAACATCAACCCCGGCACAGGCTGCGACAATAATCCCGATGGCTTGTACGCTAACTACAACTGGGCCTTGAAGCCCTTCACAACTCCGACGCGCGACCAGGGTCGCCGCGGTACTTGTGTCGCTTTCGGTACCGTGGGCGCACTCGAGACGCGCCTCTGGCGCCGGTTTGGAATTTCGACCGACTACTCCGAGCAGGAATTCTTCGCGGTCGCCAAAGGTACGTGGCCGACGATCGCAGACGCGTTCGGTGACGGACTGACCCTCCAAGCGATCGACGAGGCGATTGAGAGGGAGCACGTATTCGACCCCGAGACGCGGTGGCCGTATAACCCTTCCTGGGATCGCGTCAACATGGACTCGTTCGATGATGTGTGTGCCGGCTACGATTTCCCCTACTGCTCCGAGACGGTGCACCAGATGAAAGCAGTTTGTACGGAGGTCCCGGGCTCGGGGGTCTATTGCATGTACGTTATGCCGCCAGGAACAAATGGTAACGGCGGCGGGCAGGGGTCTGGGCTCACAAGCCGAGTGGACATGTGGAATAACTTCGAGCCGGAGAACTCCCTGGCCTCGATCCGAGCGCAACTCAACGCTGGTAACCCTGTCGTTATGTCAATTCAAGTCGAGGGGTACTTCAAAGATGCCGCCGAAGATGCAACGGATAATCCGGACGAGGCGGGGATCGTGGAGCAGGAAGGAGGTCAGGGCGAGCAATTGCTTTGGGAGGGATGGCACACGGTGCTCGTAGTGGGGTACATCAACAACGGACAGCTACCGGGCTGGGTGCCCGATGGCAGCGGGGGCGGCTACCTCGTGATCAAAAACTCATGGGGCTGCAACTCCGGTGACATGGGCTACATGTACGTCTCTTACAACTGGGTGATCGATCAGGCATGGAGCGCGAATGCGATCGTTGGCGTCAGCACCGATCTGAAGCGCCCGGAGGCGCAACTTACCACGAACAAGTCTGTACTCACCGCGCCTGGCAAGGTGAAGGTCACCGCCACTGTGAATGCTGCCGTCCGAGAGCTGAGGATATTTGAGGGCCTTGACGCCGACACACCCATCCTCACAGCGGCTTTGCCTGGTGGCAGCGAGGCAGTGAAGTCCGTGGACGTCAGCTTCACGAGCACGGAACAGAACGGCGTCTATCTTTATTGGGCGCAGGTGACCGACCAGTTTGGCAACCAGGCCGTCTCGAACGTCACAGGTGTGAATGTGAATCTCGACGGCACGCCCCCACAGATTCAGCTCACCGCTGAACAGCCCTTGGTGCTGGCACCGGGCACTGTGAAGTTGCATGCCCTCGCGTCGGACAATGCCGGTATTGCGCGTGTAAAATTCTTTCGCGGCTTCCAGCTCCTCGGCCAGGACTCGACCGAGCCCTACACGCTAGCTCATCCAGTGACCTATGCAGACCTCGGTACGGCGAGGTACGTTGCCCTCGCGTACGACACGTCCGGCAACGCGAAGTTGAGCAACGTCGTTGACGTTACGGTGACAGCGGCGCCGAGGCCCATCGTGTCCTCCTTTATATCCTCGAACACGATATTGCCCCCGGGTGGTGGGCAGGCGACGCTCACGTGGGATGTCGGCGGTGTCAAGAGCGTGTACATTGCACCGAGGATCGGTGTCGTGCCAGCACAGGGCAGCACGATTATCCAAGTCGCTGAGACTACGACATTCGTCCTCTCGGCTACCAACTCCGACGGCACAACCTTGTCGAGCGTGGTGGTGCCGGTCGAATCTGTCTTTCCCCCACTAGTCCTCGAATTCACGGCATTTCCCCAAGTTCTGGGAGGACCTCTTGGGGGAGGATATGACACCACCCTTAAATGGAACGTTGTAGGTGCGCAGGTTCGAGTCTTCCTCGACCAAGGTATCGGCGAGGTGAACACACAAGGCGTTCTCAAGATTAGATTGCTTGAGACCAAAAGTTTCACTCTTACGGCGACTAACCCTGGTGGGACTGTGAGGCGCACCGTAACGGTTTACGTGAGTCCGCCAAGCTGAGCAGGATCCGGGGGCGGCGTGAGCACCGCCGCCCCGGCACGGCCATCGCGCTTGGATACACGCGGCAACAATGAGGCAAAAGAATCCCACCAGCATAGAGAGTGTGGCAAAGCTCGGATTACCGTTAGGTTTTGGTTGGTGTGATTTCGGTCGAGCATAACCTGTGGTCACATCGGCTGCTGTGATGAATCAAAGAATAAACACGCGACAAAAGCATTTTCATTCAACGAATCATCCCCTAATGAAATCTTTCGAGCGGGGTGAGGATTGGGGCTGGGGTTACAGTGATGAACTATTTTTCGAATCGTTTCCAGGATCGTTGATGACAGAATGGCGCGGTGCGCTCGGCGTCACGCCCTGAGAAAACGTCCGAGACAAAGTTGGAACAGGATAATTGCAAAGTTTAGGTCTCATGGATCAAGATGCCGCATCAGTTCGAAGTCATTGCCTGTCGCCGGCGCGAGCTAGAGTTGCCATCGATGCACCGCTTGGCCCCGCAACCTATGCTCGAATGTTCCCCGAGCTGCCGTCGTTTGAGGCCGATGAGCAATTCCTGCACGCGCTCGGCCGTGCCGGCGGTCTCTGCGATTGCGGAGACACCGACGACTCTCCCGACTCCCTCGGTGACACCGCCGCAGGTTGGCCCATCTTCGGACAATTTGTGGCTCACGATATTACGGCTGACCGGTCCCTCTTGCGATCCCATGTCAATGCGAGGGAATTGCGCAATGCGCGCAGCCCGCAACTCAATCTTGAATGCCTGTACGGCGATGGACCAACGGGTCATCCCTTCCTCTATCAGCGCGACGATCCTGCGAAGTTTCTGCTTGGTTTGAACGGAGTAGATCTGCAACGGAACGCAGAAGGCATTGCGCTTATCGGGGATCCCCGCAACGATTCGCACATGCTGATGTCGCAGCTACATCTCAATTTTTTCTGTGTGAGCATGAGCGTGACTCTCAGATCCCCTCCTAGCAAGCTCTGATCAAGGCTGTTCAATTTGCTCAAGCACTCTCCGCGTTGAGAAGCAGAGCGGTGGCTACTGCTTCTTCTGAGGCGACCGCAATCAACAAGCAGTCGCCGTTTATCGTGCCGTTGACGCTGAGATCTGAGACGCGAGCAAGCTCAAGACTGCGACCGTCGAGCTTCATAGTTCGTTGGCCGGAAGGTAATGCGCCAGTGTGGGGGCAAATAAAAAGAGACGCGGTGCTCCCGTACGGAGTTTCATAGACAAGGTGCAGAAAGCTCTTTCCGTTAAGTTGACAGAGCCGAGCACGTGCCAGGGTGTAATCCCTGCCGAATGAATGAGGGAGACGCATCTTCGCATTCAAAATCGCGTTTGCCTTCTCGGCAATCGCGGAATCGGACTGAACCCAATCAGACGCATCCGAAGCGGCGCTGCCTGAGCGATGGTCATTAGCGGCTGCCCGGTAGAGGGCATTAGGCTGGGCTGCTTCGAATCTTCTGTAAAGATATATAGAGCCCAGCCCTATGAGCAGAATTAAGCTTATGGCCACGCTCCAGGCCGGCACGCCCAGCACATTCAGATTAAAAAGGAGGGACGAGTGTCTGCGAATGGTTGCAGCCTCGATCGAGGCGCGCAATGCGTTTGTGTCGTACCGAGAGTTTTTGATCGCACTGGCAAGTAGCCTCTTTTGTGATTGAATAACTTCTAGCTCTCGATGGCATTGCACACACTGCTCCAGATGCACCGCCATCTGACTGGTCGGCAATGCCTCCAATTCATTGTCGGCATACAGGCCCAGAAGGTCGCGCGCTCTTTCACAGTCGTAGATAAAATCCTTACTCATTTTCACCTCTTGATTGCAGCTTGCGAGTGGCTGTGTCCCACTTCGAGCACTCGGCGCAATTGCGTTCGCGCGCGATTAAGACGCGACATCACTGTACCCACCGGAACGCCAAGAGCAAATGCCGCCTCCTTGTAAGACATCTCTTCCACGGCTATCAATAAAAGCACGGCGCGGTGTTCTTGCTCCAGATAATCGAAAGCTTCCATCACTTCATATGCCTCGATCTGTCGATCAGGAGTGAAGCGAAGAACATTGGCTGCCGTTGCTTCATCCACAGAGAGAAACTGATGCGCGGTTTCCTTCTTCATCACGTTGAAGAGAATTCGAAATAGCCATGAACGGCAATTCGTACCCTGCTGGAATGAACTCCAATATTTCCATGCCTGAAGATATGTTTGCTGGACCGCATCCTCCGCTGTCTCCCGTGAATCACAGAGTCGCGCAGCGGCACGCATCAGCGCGTCCAAATGGACGAGTGCCTGCGTTTCAAATTGTTCGCGCTGCCGGCGCGAAAGCTGCTTAAACAAGAGAACCTTTCACCAACGCATTCCGGAATGTCTGCCAAAGCTATTACAACCTCCACCTAACAACCCGGCTCACATTTCCAAGAAGTCCTAAAGCTCCGTAGTTATTCCCTCATCTCTAATATTAGTGCCGAGGGACGCTGAACTATTAGTGCCGAGGGACGCTGAACGGCAAAGTAGCGATTCCGTAAAAACGCGGCTTTGCGACGGGATTGTTGAAAATCAGTCGCGAAAGAGTCTCTCGGAATAAATCACTCGTGGGCGACTTGTCAGGGCTAGAAGATTTCTATCAAAGCATCCGCTATAGTGTCGCGCGGGATGGTGATGCCGGAGTAGCGCGACGGTATAACGTCACTGGCACGCCGGCGATCGTCTTTGTGGATCGCACTGGAGTTGTGCGTTACTTTGGCAACCAGTTGCCCAACGATTATGGATCGCGGCTCGACGCGATGCTGGCCCATAACTCAGAGTAAGTGTACGGCGCGATCTGTGAGCCATCTGCGTTAGTAGTTGAAGCGCTTGACGAGATTCTTGGAGTAAGCTTAGTTGCATGGAAAGTGAAATCACGATTTCAAGAAAGTCGCGAATTACCTGTCCGCTATGTGACTTTCAGCAGGAAGAGGACATACCACTTGATGCCTGCTTGTTCTTTTATGAGTGTGTTGGCTGTCGCAGTCGGCTTAGGCCACTGCCGGGAGATTGTTGTGTCTTCTGTTCGTATGGCACAGTCAAGTGTCCATCCCGACAGCAACCACCATCCTTGAATGAACAATCTTCGGCCAGTTAACAATTAGACTTGCCTGTGAAAGGAAAACAATCATGAGCGCTTCAGCTAATCATTCTAAAGCTCTACGCGCTCAGCGTGGATCCTCCGGACGTGAGCAAGAACTTTGCCGAGAAGATCGGGTCCGACGGCAAGGGCGCGGTCAGCTTTCCATTGCTATCCGACCCTGACCATAAAATCATCGACGCCTATGGCCTTCGCGATCCCGCTTGCGAAGGGCAGAATGTCTATGGCATCCCGCATCCGGCGGTTTATGTAATCGACAAGACCGGAAAAGTCGTCTGGGCAAAGATTGAATCGAAGTACCGCGAGTGTCCAACTAACCAGGAGATTCGCGCCGCCCTCGACGCCCTAAAATGAGCCGCCGCGCTCCTATGGATTTAGAAACTGCTTGAAAGGAGACACTGTTGTCATCACCAAAGTTCATCCCGTTAACCGGCTACCAAGAATATCCGAGTGATGAAATGAAGCAGCGCGCCGTTTCATTTTATGAGGAGATGCAACGCAGACGTACTGTCCGTCAATTCTCCAATCGGCCGGTTTCGCGGGACGTCATAGAGCAGTGTATCCGTGCGGCGGCTACAGCGCCGAGTGGGGCTAACCTTCAGCCCTGGCACTTTGTAGTAATCACCGATCAATCCGTGAAGCGTCAAATCAGACTGGCTGCTGAGGAAGAGGAAAAAGAGTTCTACACTCGGCGTGCTCCGAAAGAGTGGCTGGAGGCGCTGGCGCCTTTGGGCACGGATGAGCACAAGGAGTTTCTGGAGATAGCGCCATATCTCATAGCGGTATTTGTGGAACGATATGGAGAGTTGCCAACCGGTGCGCCGGTTAAGCATTACTATCCGAAAGAGTCGGTGGGAATTGCCTGCGGTGTGCTGATCACAGCGATTCAGCAGGTTGGCCTTGCCTCGCTCACGCACACACCGAGTCCCATGAAGTTCTTGAACAAGATACTGGGAAGACCAGGCAACGAGTCTCCGTTTCTTTTATTGGTTGTGGGCTATCCAGCCAGCGACGCTATCGTACCCAACATTAAGAGGAAGAGACTTGAGGATGTTTGTACGTTTGTGTAGCCGACCGCCGTCGGACGCATCAAGTGATTTCTAGATTGTGTTGTGCACTCTGCTTTACTTTCGACTGAATTACAATAGGTCGCTTCTCTTTCACGGCGGCGACACGGGTTCGATTCCCATACAGCCACCACATACGGGACGCCACCATTGGGACTCATAATAAGTATTTAACTCTGCACTCCAGTGGGCTGTGCGATTCAAAAAAGACGATCACCTCGAAAGACAATGAGATAGCCATGCATGAGCATTGGCATTGAGCCGAGCACCGCCGATCCAAACAATACTGACACATTGACCCGTTCGCTTTTCACTGCTTTCACAAATAGCCACAAATAATATGGGATATAAAGTACGACCGCCGTCACCAGACCGGGAACATATCGTCCACCAACTAACCCCGCAGCAATATGGAAGATTGCATTCGCAAACATCAGAAAGGCAAACCACCCCACAGCGAGGGTCATCGAGAAAGCGCAACGGAATAACCATTCAATTCCTACTACCGTCAAAGTGACAACCAGGGCAGATAGATTAACCCGCCAAAAAAGCCCCAAACTTATACCGCGAGTGACATGAGAGTTGAACCATTCAACAAATGTCGGCGACTCTTCCAGGAAATGACAAACGAAGATCACTGGTGCGAGGAGAAGTACGCGCGAAATCTGATCTGATGTTTGAGCACTCATTCGATTGAAGCGGCACTCGCCAGAATTATAGTCGTCGTTAAGATACGCTTTAATCTAAGAAACAAGTTCCAACTAAGAACTTCGTAGAGCTACGTTCGGGGAAACCAATAGTAGCGAATGAACAGAGCCGTCGAGGTGGATTAGGCGGTCGCCATATAGCCCGAAAGCAACTGGAGTTCTTTGGCGGAATCATTTGGATACAGCTGTCCACTTGTGATAGAGAGGTAAAAAAAGAGGCTGGGCACAAAGTCCATCTTGGAAGGAGAGGTTTGTTATGAAACCCAAGAGTCGAATCTTTACAGTCGCTGGGGTCATATGCCTGCTCGTTCTCTTTGTTAACGAGGTCTCGTTTTGATCTTGATAACCCCAAGATTGATGGGAGACTTCAGCACCGAAGTGCCTGAAAGCTTTGACTACAGAATTGGCGTTAATGCTCCCCCCACTGACCCGGAAACGGTGACGATCACAATCAACAGCATGGTTTGGTTCATTAACAATCAGCCGACATTGAGCGAATTTCGGTTGCCGTCGATGGGACAGCAAGGACGGCCAGTGGAAATCTTTGGGCCTTTCGATGGCAATTTCTCGAATACCATGCTGGCATATGGTCCCGCGCGGAGCACGGCGCAGGACTTCGAGAAGCACACCGAAAACGTCTCTGGCGGCTTTGGTCTGATTAGACCCCTCGCGGAGTCGCCGCGCAAAATGGTCTGCGAAGCTCCCAACAATGTGACCGGCCCAATTGCATTGAATCTGAAAGAAGGAAGCACGCAGACCATTCAAAGATTAGGGTGGTTTCATTGAATTACAGTGATTCGCATCAATCTCACGGCGGCGACGCGGCGAGACTCCCGTCTGTTTCAAAATTCCATAACACACAGGCGGCAGCCAACTAACTGGGGAATTCAGTCCCTGGATTTGTGCCTATTGATCTTCACGATGACGGGGAGATTAGGGAGATACGGGATCATACCAAGCGCGGCTTGCTTTGACGGCTGAAACGCTCGGTAAGACACTGGTTGGTAGTGCGCAGTAGTTCTAGGTAAGTAGTGTCTCTAAAGGTATCCTAAAGTGCGTACGACCGAATACTGCTCAGTGAGTTTGCGAAAGTGGTAGCCCATGGCTGCAAGCGCAATCCCCTGCGGCAACTTGTCACGGTGGTTTGTAAGCACACATTTCATGTAGTTCCAGAACTCTGAGCGCGCCCTGTCGCGTACACCCAGACGAAGGAAAATGCGAACCACCGTCGCGATATCATTCAGCGAAAGTTTCGACCATAACTTCGGGGCACCGTCCCGGTTCAAATGAGTCAGACTGTCGAGCGTGCGCTGGTAGTATTCGGCTGGTCGATAGATCGTGCGCAGAATTGACCGGTGGCCTTCGACGAGGCGCGCCGCATTCATTTTGGGGATGAAGTTCAACGTACAGTCGCTGTTGTTGCCAGTGGGATCAGTTTTCCGTAGGCGACCTTCTCGCTCAAGCCTGCGCCACAGTTGCGTGCCAGGCAAGGCCTCTAACAGGCTGACCATTGAACACGGGATCGCGCTTTCACGAATGAAATCAATCTGCACATCAAAAATGTCCTCCGGGTCGTGATCGAAGCCCACAATGAAACCGGCCATCACCTCCATGCCATAACTTTGAATTTTCCGGATCGAATCGATCAGGTCGCGACGTGTGTTCTGTCCTTTTTGAGCCTCTTTCAGACTTTCTAAAGCTGGCGTCTCGATGCCTACAAAGACGCTGTAGAAGCCGGCACGCCGCATTAACTTCAGCAGCTCTTCGTCATCAGCAAGATTGACACTCGCTTCAGTAATAAACCCAAACGGGTAGCCGTGTCGCTCAGACCACTCAGCCAGGTCAGGCAACAGTTGCCTGACGTTTTTCTTGTTGCCAATGAAATTGTCGTCAACGATAAAAACATTGGCGCGCCAACCGGCCTGCCACAGCGCATCCAGCTCGGCCAACATCTGAGCGTTGCTCTTGGTGCGCGGCACACGACCATAAATCTCGATGATGTCGCAGAACTCGCAATTGAATGGGCAGCCGCGAGAGTACTGTAACGCCATAGCGGTATAGCGTTTTAGATCGAGCAGGTGAAAATCAGGAATGGGTGCTGTCGAAAGCGCGGGTCGCTCAAGAGCGTTGTAAATGCGTTTGGCTTCACCACGTTCCAGGTCGCGAACGAACTCGGGAAGAGTCACCTCAGCCTCACCAATAAACACGTGATCAGCGTCAGCAAGCTCCTCGGGGCTGATCGAAGCATGGGGTCCACCGACAACAACACGCTTTCCTTTGGCCTTGCTCCTTTGAATAACCTCCTCAAGTGAGTCTTTCTGAATGTGCATCGCACTGGCAAAGACGATATCAGCCCAATCGAGATCCGCGTCGTTAAGTGGCCGCACGTTTATATCGACGAGCCGCTTTTCCCACGATGAGGGCAGCATTGCTGAAATGGTTATCAGGCCCAGTGGTGGAACGACTGAGCGTTTTGCCTGAAGGGAAAGGGCGTGGCGGAAACTCCAGTAAGTATCTGGAAACCACGGATAAACCAAAAGCACTCTCATGGAGGTTCTCCTGGTCGTTGCTTGGTCGAAGAAGCGGCGAGGATATCGACCATGAACTATCTTGGCTTGCCGGCCATTATGCGCATGCCGATTCTAGCTGGCATGGTGCCCATTCACAATGATTCCCGATCTTTCACGGCGGCGACACGGGTTCGACTCCCTTATAGGACTCCCCATTCATCTCACGCGTGAATCAAAAAAGTGCTTGATCTGTTATTTCGGTTGAGATATATATGGCATCACCATATATAGAGACAACCTATGAACGATGAACGATACGAAGTTCACTATCAACAATTCGCAGGTGGACATGATTAGGTGAGTTGGCGCGGCACGCTCGCAGATGCCCTGATTGCGCTGCTTGGACCACGCTGAAATGTCGTATGAGGAGATAGCCTATGATTAACCGCGAACTAAAGAGGGGCAGTACAGAAATGCTGATTCTGGCCCTGGTTGAGGACCGGCCGCGTCATGGTTATGAGATCGGCAAGTTGATCGAACAACGCTCCGATGGCGTGTTGCAGTTTCACGTCGCTTCGCTTTACCCACTCCTCTATCGTCTGGAGAAGCGTGGCTTGATCAGTGGCCGCTGGATCGAAAAGGCCGGTCAGCGCCGACGACGCTTTTACAAACTTACTGCCGCGGGCCAGAAAGTGCTGGCGGAGCAACGAAAAACCTGGAGAGATTTTTTTGCGGCGTTGGATCATGTGGCCGGGATTAACCCTGCATGAAAGTGAGGCAATCATGTCTGACTGGAAGAAAGAGATCAGAGAGCGCCTGGCCAGGTTGTCATTGGCGCCCGTACGTGAGGCCGAGATCGTCGAAGAGTTAGCGCAACACCTCGAAGATTGCTACGAGGAACTGCTGGCTAGTGGGGAAACAAAAGCGAACGCCCGACGCCTGGCTTTAGAACAGTTGAATGAGAACGACTTGTTAGCGCTGGAATTGAGTAAGGTTGAACGCTCCGTCAGTCAGGAACCGATTGTTCTGGGAGCCTCGAGAATAAGTATCCTGCGCGACCTGATCCGTGACTTACGTTTCGGTGTCCGAATGTTACTGAAGAGCAAAGGCTTCACGATAGTCGCCGCTCTTTCACTGGCGCTCGGCATTGGCGCAAACACGGCGTTATTCAGCGTAGTCGATGCGGTGCTGCTGAAGACCTTGCCGGTCGCTGAGCCGGAGCGTCTGGTGCTGTTTGAATATCAAGCCGGACCCACCTTCAGAAAGAGTGGGATGAGCGGCACGTCCTACGTCCCCACACCGTCGGGCACAGAGGGCGATTCGCTGTTTCGCTACGACGTCTTTGAAAAGATGCGACTAGCGCGGACGCAAAATCCTGACAACCCGCTCAGCGATTTCTTTGCCTTTGCTCCACTCCCTGATTTGACAGCGTTGGTGCGGGATCAGGCGGAGATCGTTAACGGGCAAGCCGTGTCCGGCGACTATTACGCCGGGTTGAGGGTGCAGCCGAGTCTGGGACGCCTGATCTATAACGAAGATGACAGGACAGGTGCGGCACCGGTGGTTGTGCTCAGTCATCAGTTTTGGCAGGAGCGATTTGGCGCGAATACCGACGTCATCGGCCAGCCGCTCAAACTCAACAACCAGTCCTTCACCATCATCGGTGTCACGCCGCCCGCCTTCACCGAAATAGCACAAGTGAACTATCACCCCGTCGGCACCGTCCCTCTCACCCAGGAGCCGTTGTTGCAGGGTGAGCGCAGCAACTTGGGCACGGCGAAAGAGCCAGGTGTCTGGTGGCTGAATTTAATGGGGCGACTCAAACCGGGCGCAACCTATGAACAGGCCTGCGATAGCTTGAACGGCGCTTTCCAAGCCGCCGCTTTGGAGGTCATGCCGCCGCCGCGCAGAGCGAATCAACCGGCACAAATCGAACCCAAAGATTACCCGCGCCTGCTGGCGGAATCCGGCAGCCGTGGGATGTTGGACGAGCGCAGACTTTATTCAACCACCATCTATGGCTTGTTCATCGTGGTGGCGCTGGTGCTGCTGATTGCCTGTGCCAATGTGGCGAACTTGCTGCTGGCACGGGCAGCCCTGCGCGGTGCAGAGATCAGCGTGCGGCTCGCGGTTGGCGCTGGGCGTTGGCGTTTGATCCGTCAACTCTTGACCGAGAGCGTGCTGCTCGCTGCGCTGGGCGGTGCCGTGGGCGTGGTCTTTGCCTTCTGGGGCAAGCGGGCGCTCCTGGCGTTGAGCGACAAAAACACGGGAAGAATCTTGCCCAGCGGCGTTGACCTCAGTCTGAACTGGCGCGTGCTCGTTTTCACGCTGGCCGTCTCGTTACTGACTGGTGTGCTGTTCGGCCTGGCGCCCGCGTGGCGCGCGACCCGGTTGGATTTAGCAACCTCCCTCAAACAGAGCCGCCGCACTACCGGCGCGGTATCGCGGTTGAGCAAAGGGCTGATCGTCGCGCAGGTCGCGCTTTCGTTGTTGTTGTTGGTTGGCGCGGGCTTGTTCATTCGCACGCTCTACAACCTGCAACACGTTGACCTGGGCTTCAATCAAGAGAATCTTTTGCTCTTCAAGCTGCAGCCGGAGCAGGCTGGTTACAAAGACGAGAGACTGTTGCAGTTCTATCAACAACTCTCCGAGCGATTGGACACTCTGCCCGGCGTGCGCGTGGCGACGTTCGGACGCGTCCCGCTCATTGCGCAGGACAATTATGTCAACGGCATCTTGCTGCCCGGCGAGCAGGCGATGACCGCCGCACCGCACCCCACCAACCGCCAGATGGCCCGCGAGAACTATTTTGCGACGATGGAAATCCCGCTGCTGCGTGGGCGCGGCTTCACGGCGCAAGATGATCAGCGTTCACCGCAGGTCGGCATCGTCAATCAAACCTTCGCCCAAAACTATTTCCCCAACGCCGATGTGCTCGGGCAGCGTGTCACACTTAGAAGTAGCAAACGCGAAGTCGAGATCGTCGGCGTCGTCGCCGACACCAAATACATGAGACAGCGCGAAGAACTCAAGCCGCTGCTTTACACGCCGTGGCAGCAAGAACTCGCGGCGATCGGCGAGATGTCTTTCGCCTTGCGCACCACAGGTGAGCCGACTGCGCTCGCCGCTAACGTACGTCAAGTGGTGCGCGAACTGGACAGCAATCTGCCCGTCACGGAAATTAGCACGCAGGCGGCACGCGCGCAGGCCACTCTGGGACGGGAACGCCTGTCGGCTCGGCTCTTGAGTTTCTTTGGCGGTTTGGGGCTTTTGCTCGCGGCCATTGGCCTGTCAGGAGTGTTAGCCTATTCGGTCTCCCAACGCACCAACGAGATTGGCATCCGCATGGCGCTTGGCGCGCAAACCGCCAACGTCCTGCGGTTGGTCATTTCGGAAGGGATGAGACTCGTGCTACTTGGTCTGGCATTGGGAGCGATATCCGGATATGGGTTGAAGCGACTGCTGGCGAGCAAGTATTTCTCTGAGGATGCTTGGCAACGTCAGATGGCGGAGCAGCTTTACGGCGTGACGGGAAGTGATCCTTTGACCTTTGCTGTGATCGCGGGGCTGCTAATAATCGTGGCCCTGGCGGCTTGCTGGTTGCCAGCACGGAAAGCGGCGCAAGTAGATCCGCTTGAGGCGCTCCGATATGAGTAGTTGGCGCAATTGATTTCACTTTGGAGGCGCTTGCCCGTCATGGTCCGGGCGCTGCTGACCGGATTTGCCCTGGCGGCGATCGGTACCATACCCTGGTCCGTCCTCGTGTCGGTAAACGTTAGGCACTGGTCTTCGGTGCCTTGGGCGATCGCGCCGGCTGCTCTATATCTTTGGCTCTTCTGGCGGTTTGCTCGCGGAACCGGCTGGCCCCGATCGACCGCAGACGTGCGGCGCACGCTATGTCGAGCTAACTCGCTCTCGGCCGAAGTTTGGGGAATCGCGTTAATCGCGGGCGTCCTCGGTCTCGCGACCGTCTTACTCCTTCAGCGCGTGCTGACCCGGTTGGTCACGCTACCAACGCAGCAGGATCTTGATCCATCGCGCTTCCCTTTCACGACAGTGTTGTTTTGGGTGCTGATGGGCTCCATTGTTGCGGGCGTTGTCGAGGAAACTTCATTTCGGGGCTACATGCAGGTCCCGATCGAACGGCGGCATGGGCCGGTGGTGGCGATCGTCTTGACGGGAACCGTCTTTGGATTCGCTCATTTCACACATCCGGAAGTGGGCCTGGTCCTGTTGCCGTTTTATCTTTCGGTTGCGGCCGTTTATGGAATGCTGGCCTATCTGACGAATTCAATTCTCCCGAGCATGTTTCTTCATGCAGGTGGAAATATGTTGGGTGCTCTTGCCTTGTTCGGGCAGGGTCGTTCGGAATGGCAAGCGTCGACAACTCCCACACTACTGATCTGGGAAACCGGCCCCGATGCGTCCTTCTGGATTGGGCTGGTGGCCTTCCTTATCGTGGGGAGCATTGCAGTTGGGGCGTACACCGCGCTTGCAAGGGTCGCGCGGGGGTCACGTGAGAGTTGAATGTGCTCGCGAGGTCTTAGCAAAGTAGTTCTGGTTAGCAAAGTAGCTCTGTTTTTGTCTCAATTGTGATATAAGCCGTCGCGTTCCTAGAACCCGGAAAAGGGGGCAGTGCGGCAAATAGAATGTCGTCATTTCTTGTGCGTGTGATAATCATCGTTCTTGCATTGCTCGGCATTTCGGCCTTTCTCCTATACCGACGAAGACAACATCCGCACGCGGAAGCGGGAGAGGATGTTGGCCGAGGGCCGGACAGCGCTACCCTCGCTGCACCCGACGCAGTGGAGCTGGGGGCGGACATTCCTCCCCGTCCTCCAGTCGAGAAATGGGACGACCAATCCAAGCGTCGCAAGCTTCCACCAGGTGAGTATCGCGCCGCTGCTGATGAGCCTGAAACCGATCCGGAGCCATTATCCTGATGGTACGCATCATCCAGAGCCGCGATCTTAATCCTGTTCCGGCCGGTGGTTGGGAGACTAATGTCGCCACTGCTTTCGACGACGTCTTCGTTACCGGCAACTGGTTTGGCGCCTACTCACGCGATGGTGGCTCGTCCTGGGTCAAGGTCAACCCGAAAGGTTTGCAACCGGAAACCTACGTCAAATTCTGCGATCAGCGCGTTCTCTACATCCCACAGATCAACCGCTTCGCATGGGTGATCCTCGCAAACACCGAGGGCGGGCCGATTACGCTTGCGATCTCGGAACCGGCCCGGCTGCGCGACAGCAGCGGCCGCTCGTGGGTGCGTTACCACATCTGGCCCAGGACTGTGCGACAGGAAGAGCAATCGTTTGATTTCCCGGATATTTCGTTCGGAGACAGTTACCTTTACCTCACATCAAATATAGGTCCGCGAGGCATGATCGCGCGGTTTCCACTTGGCGAGTTGGCCCAGGCGGCGACCGTCAACATGCAGTACTACATCTTGCCGCAGACTTGGATTTGCCCTGTCCAATCAACAGGTGCAAAGGGCTTCTTCGGGGCGCACACAGACGTGAGCAAAATGCGAGTATGGTCCTGGGCTGAGCCGGCGTCTGCGCACATCATGTCTGCGGAGTTTCCCATCGCGACGATTCGGACTGAGGACTGGGTCGTCGATCTGCCCAGTGAACAGTGGTTCGTTCCAGACCATAGCCCAGATAATGAAATCATCGGAGCCGCGCGCCTACGAAACGAGCTCTGGTTTGCCTGGATGGAAGCCCGCAGAGTGGCTGGCCATCCGGAGGCGCGTGTCTTCCCGTTTCCACACATCAACACAGCTGTTGTGTCCGCGACGTCTCTGGCGCTGCTGCGTCAGGAGCGCATTTGGAGCAGCAAAGCGGCGTACGGTTGGCCGGTGCTTACCGCGAACGATCGTGATGTGGCCCTCCTGTGTGTCTACGGTGGGGGTCAGATCCAGGGAGGCGCCGAGCTTTGTGTCGGCCTTCTCACGTCGCCCCGCCAGCTGCAGTTGGTTACGTCGGGCAACCTTGGAGCTTCGGGTTGGCACTACATGGGAGTCCGACCTGCGTACCTCTCGACGACTGCCTTCGCAGCCGTTGGCTACAACAGGCGACTTCTGCCTGTCCCTGAGAATATTTCTAGACCTCGTTACGTCGTTTTCGAACGGGATTGAAGGAAGAGCTCTGATTTTAGGGCTTGTCCTCAGCGTCACCAAATTGTCATCGCTATCACGATGTGTTGCCTTTCCGAGTTCGTAAGCGGCCGGATTTGTAAATCGCCTTGACTCCCCAGGATATTCTGCATAGATTGCAACGCGCAAACTCTGCTTTTGTAAATGGCATTCTTTAGGCTCCGTCAAAAAAACATTTGACGATGCATTTCGAAGACTTCACACATGTACTACCGCATTCTATCGACAAGGGATCAAAACCATGTATACGAGATTGTTGAAATCCGTTGTGTTGCTGGTCGTTCTCAGTATTGTCGCACTGGCCCAACAACCAGCGCCGCCCAAAACACACTTGAAGGTCGGTGACCCGGCGCCTGATTTCACGCTGCGAGCCACCGACGGAAAGACCTACAAGCTTAGCGACTTCAAAGGGAAGAAGAACGTCGTGCTGGCGATTTATGTGCTGGCATTCACTGGTGGTTGAACGAAGGAAATGAAGGCGTATCAGGCTGATATCGCCAAATTCGAATCAACCGACACTCAGATTTTTGGCATGAGTGTAGACAGCGTTCCAGCTAACCGCGAATTTGCAAAGCAGATTGAAGTCACGTTTCCGTTACTCAGCGATTTCAAACGAACTGTAGTAAAGGATTATGGTGTCTTCAACGAGGAGCAAGGCTTTGGAAATCGTGCAACGTTTGTGATCGACAAAGAAGGCATCATTCAGCACATCGACGAAGGAAACGTCGCAATCGATCCAAGCCGCGTCGCGGAAGCGTGCAACGTGCTCCAACACAAGAAGACGTCGCCCTAGGGGATCGGGCCGCTTGTAAATCTGTGAAGTGCTGATCGCCCTGGGTTCCTATTCAGGATGAGAACTATCTTTCAAACCGCACACCTCTATAAGTATGTCCTGTGTGGGTGAATGATTCTGTAGTCCACAGCACTTCAATCTCATTCAGCTATTCAACAATCTGGTTCCAACTCGGAACGCTTTGGGACGCCAAACTTGTTTTTCCGCGCGAAATTTCCCGCAAGTAATTGTAAGGGAAACAAGTTGTGGCGGTTCGATAACAGTCACCATCGAAAATCAGACCATTTGGAAACTGCACTCTCTGAAATCTCTCAGAGCTTAGCTTTCAGGTGCAAAGCCGCCTACAGCTGTTCAGCGACTGCTGTCGTCTCGTGGGCCATGAGCTCCACGCCGTTCGCTTGCAACATTCGATCAACTACTCCTTGAAACAGCTTCGACATAACGAAATAGCGTGGTCCTGTGCCATCATTCAGCTGAAACGATTGTTTGCTGTCGGTGAGTAGCGCCAGTGCCTTCCGGAAAAATACCTGATCGAGATTAAACAAATACTCTTTCGCTTCAGTGACAGAGTTGAAATCAGAGATATCGATTTCCTGCGACAATAGTATTCGAGCGCCGGTGTCGATGCCGGTGTCGATGAAGAATACGGTAATGCCCACAGCGTCGCCTTGCAGAATTGACCATTCCAAAACACTTCGGCCGCGGTAGGCAGGCAGGATTCCTATATGATGATTCAAAATTCCAAGACGAAAAGCTTCAATCGTAACGTCGCGATAAATAACACCCGCTTTATGCAATCCAACATCGAACCTTAGTTTTTTAAGCGTGTCTACCGACTCCTGGTCGTGAAAAGGGCCGCCGAGAAAGATCAATCTTCCGGTAGCGAAGAGTTGTAGAGGTTTGAGGTCGAGACCTTTGAGCGAGTTAAGGACCAGCCGAGCGAGGTTGGCTAAGTGACTTATCCGTGCAGATCGGTGCGGCGAGGGGCTGAGAATGATGAAGACTTCCTGGCCAGGCGTATCTTCAACGGCTTTATAGATCGCAAAGGCGGACGAAAACGAATGTGCGAGTATCCCGATACGCATTTAATTGATGTGAGTGAAATGAACCGCCAGCGCTCTCACATAGAAGTTTAAGAAGGACACCCGCAACCAATTGTGACGGGACTCCGGGCTCCAGGCGGAAGGCAACAATTCGTAATAATAGTTGAGCGCGTCGAGATATCTGAGATCAGTCGTAAACGAAGCATAGATGGCTATTAGGTTTAATCTCAAAAGAAGATCGTCGGCATTCAGGAGATGTAATGAATGCTGCCCAATGCGCGAACGATCCCAAACCATCAGTCGTTCAAGGAGGTGTTCTCTTACTCTATGTTCCGAGGATGCGGCAACATTGAGCGGATGAAGATATCGCGTCGTGAGCAGATCAAAGCGTCGCTGCGGCTCTCGGAAGGAGAACTGCAAATCAGCGAAAAAACCCGGCTCGTCAGGTGACGCAGCTTCAATGCATTCAACCTGTTCGTCCGCTGCCAGCGCGCGAATTGCAGTTAACGAATCACACTTACTTTCGAACCACGTTTTGGGTGCTGTCCACTTCCTGAACTGTTGGTCCTCGACGCCAGTAATCAGTTGCTTACGCAAACGCGAAACGAAGTCTGTCATTTCGCCGAAAGCATCTGGAGCCAGTTGAGAGGCGGTGTTGCACACCTCACCATACCGCCGCCGAAGCGCGTTAACGATGATTTGTTGCCGCGTGCTCAATTAAGCTTCTGGTCTTAATCTTAAATTTCTGTTTTAAGTCCGCTGCCAGCTCGGTGAGGGTTACGAACCGTATATCTGAGCTCTCAACTGCCTTCTCCAAGAACCTTTCAAGATCTGAAAAGTTTTGCATGTCTTTGGTGTGGTTTTCGAGAACGACTGGAACGTCGGTCAAACCGCTTGCTCTCGATCGTTTGCGAATGGAGTCGAGCATTTCCATCATCAGCGGATAGTCTAGTTGAGCAAGATCTGAAATCGTATGCTTGCCTCTGAGGTACGGAACGATTCCCTTCCGGTAAATTCGTTTCGTTAAGTTGCCGTCGATTTGTGCCCACTCTTCACCATAGGCTTCCACGCTGCGACCATTATTACTTACAGTCGTTGGCCCAGCAATTTTGCTTCTGATCTTACTAACAGCCTTGTCTAGATGATGCTGTAGCACTTGTTTGCGAGAAGCAAAAAAGCAGTTGGTAGGCACACAAATGATCGGCTCTACCTTGTCCGAAACCCTACGCGCATCAGTCATCACCGGATAGTAAGGTAAAAAGTCTTCCTCACAGCCCGTGTAATCCAGTTTTATGTTGCGGGTGTCGTATTTGACTCCAGCCACGATACTCATATCGAATGCAATGCCGAGTTCCACAAGCAAGTCGAGCATATGCGGCGATGGGGCGATGCACCAGGCTCCCGAACGAAACGACACGCAATGATACTGTGCTTCAATGTCCTTGAGGAGATTCTCGAGATATTCTTTGCCGCGCTGCAACATCTGAAACGCCTCTTCGCGAGAGTAGTTTAAGATCGACCAGTCAGCCGTGAGTTTCCAGCGTCCGTCGTGGTATTCGGCAACCTGCCATTGTGGGTGTATGTGCAACTGTATGTCGTGGCCCTGCCGAAATGTTTCTCGCACCGTATCGTCCCACTCATCCGCGAGCACCTTTAATTCTTTGTGCTGATGCTGATATTGCCTGAACGTAATTTGTTGCATTACTTCAGCGTTGAATGAGCCGCGGATGTCGAGACGGTTGTAGATACTGACGAGACGGCGCATTGGCTCAAACTGCAATTGACGAATATCGCCAGAGCCGTTGCCACTCAATTCCCAATCATCAACTAGGGCAAGGTGTATTGTCGTCATGGATGCTATAAGTCTCTCTCACTCAATGAACGTTTGCGAGTGTAGTCCGAATTATAACGCCTCGAACTGATTCTGTCGTTTTGGACGCGCGAGAACGAACACATAAGCTGAAGCCCTTTCTCGTATTGAATAGGGCGAGGATAACTTCTATCCCCGCCCGGAATTGTTTTCATAATGGAAAAGGGAGTTCATCACGGACTATACACAAAGTCCCATGTGCCTAATCCGTTTTGAAGAAAATCAAACGCGACACTAGTCGGAGCCGATTCTTTCCTGACTGCCAGATCGGTGTTGAAATTAGCAGGAGTACCACCAACTGGGAAAAAATTCGAGTAATGGTGGGGCACAGGGCGATGAAGGCTATCACCATAACCCGCAAAGGACTGGAACCCGAAGGCTACAAACCCCGAAGGGTCGCAAGGGTGCGCTCCCAACTGCGTCCCGTGAATAAGAATACGCCAAACCCCATCATCCCCTTTGACGCTGAAGTCCACGAACGTGTCTCCATTGAAATCGCCTGCGGCTGGCCGACCTGGCCCAGGTAGTACATTCTGGTGAGACACATCCCAGGAACCGAAGCCGTTAAATGACCAATCGATGTTGAAGGTTCCGTTCCACGGTCCGCTCGAAACCCAAACGGCGAGGTCCGCCTTTAAATCGTCGTTGGCATAATTCGCGGGGACTGGAATATTCTCTGCGCCCCCGTATCCAGCATACGACGCATCCCAAGTTCCAAAACCGTTCGCGGCATAATCAATATTCCATCGGCCCTGCGTGTTTGACTTGACGGACAGATCAGCCATGCCATCACCGTCGTAGTCGGCTGGTACTGGCAGATTCTCTGCCCCGCCGTAGCCCCAGTACGTGGCGTCCCAGATGCCGAAGCCGTTTGCAGCGTAGTCAATATTCCACGATCCTTGATCGTTTGACTTAACTGCAAGATCGGCCAGCTGGTCACCGTCGTAATCGGCTGGCACCGGCAGGTTGTTTTGGCCACCGTAGCCGAAGAAGGTTTGGTCATATCCATTGAAACCGTTCGAGGAAAAGTCGATAGTCCAAGCTCCGCTAAAATCCTTGATCGCCCAATCAGCGAGGCCATCACCGTCGTAGTCAGCGGGCGCGTAGCCGTCGACTGAAGCCATGTAATTTGGAAAGTGGCGATTTGAGCTACAGAGTATTTGGCCCAACGCTTGTGAAGTGGTGGTCGTAATAAGCGCTAACAGAGTTAGCAGTCCTGTAATCCTTTTCATTTGTGACTCCTTTGAGGTTTTTGAGTTGGTCCTAACTACTGACGTCGGGTTCAGAGTTGCAATCGATACAGTTCGACTTGATCATGGCTAAAGAAGGCGAGGTCAACGTCAGCCAGGAACATTTTGGCCAATTGCTGCGGACTGGGAGAATCCAGTTGGTACTCAGGGCTTGTTAACGCGAAACTTGAATGGGAAGTCGCACGGGAATGGCAGGGGAACTTCTTTATTTAACGTGCAAATTAATCCAGAAGCGTGTCAAATGTCAAAGAGAATTTCAGCAAGGTGGAGGTCATATGTGGAGTCAAATCGAGACGTTCGCAAATAGCTTAGAGGTCTGTGCTCGTCGCGTTACCTACTTCATTTCGTGAGATTGACTTGCTGCCCACCAGTTGTTGGTATGTTGAACTGCAAAGCTTGTGTATTACGAGAAAGCTTTCTTACTCGAGCTAACGCCGGACACCCTCGAGCGAACTGTTTTTGCGCCGCGCTCAGCCTCTGCGCTCAGTGGATACCCAAAAGAAGGTGGTCAACTGTTTCATCGCCGGGATAACTCAACTGACAAGGTTGAAGTGTAAGGAATATTCCAACCAGGATGGTGTGATTGTAGATTTTTCCTTCATCAAGACCATTCAGGCCGCTTGCGAACCCGTCGATGTGAGGGGTCGGCGGAATTGGTTTTTGATAATTATGCGCTCGACGAATGGCTATCTGACCATCGTCCCAGTCAATTTGGTCAAGCCCAAATATCTCGTCAAGAATGTTATGAACCGGAGACTTCAGAAGAAGGTTCATGATCGCCGGAGTGCCCTTTAACTTTGGGCAGTACGAACGATTGAGTTTGAGATTCCGGATCATAGTTAGTGTCCAGATCATGCTCTATAGCCTTGAGCGCGGTCATCACTAAAGGTTCGGGTGTAAGCCCTTCAAACTGCGCGTATCCTTGATTTCGAAAATGTTCTTGCGAACGCATGTGGTTTTCCTTCATCTCTGCCCGGTAAGCTTTGAGGCCATTGCAGCCCACGCCTTGGGGTCGAGGTTCCAGAGGTCAACTACGCCGCTGCTGGAACCACCGTGGGCAATGACCAGCGCCTTCCCGTCGCGGCTGAAGACCATGAAGTCGGACGGGTAATCCTCCCCAAGCCTAAACGGGTACTTCTCCGGACCGAACCGACCCAGGAGCACCCCGGTCTCCACGTCCCACAGGCTGACCGGCCCGTCGCTCTTCGCGGCTAACAGCTGGCCGTTGGGATTCAGTGCGACCCGCCCCGCGTTGTACTTCCGCCCGCTTCCGGGCTCGTATGCTCCGGGGACAATGAACTGCCTTAGCCTCATCCCCTTCGAGTAATCCCACAGAACGACTCTCCCGTTGTCGTACGAGGCGGCGAGCGTTGCGCCGCCGAAGGCGAGCGAGACAGGGCGACCGTCGAAGTCGAGTGAGCTCATCTTGCGCGGGCGCACCGTGTCCGAGATGTCCCAGACGCCGATCGAGGTGGGCTCTAACTTCGAGATGTCCCATGTAATGGTGCCGGGCGACTCCGCGACGGCGAGCATGCGGCCGTCCGGACTGACGGCGCGCGGGCATTTCAGGGTGTGTTTGATCGACAAGCGGAATTCGCCCCGCGTTCCGCCGTAAACTTCCCGAACGGCTATGTATTCGCTCGACTCATCGGGCAGCAATTGTAGCCCAAACTCGCCCGCCGGAAACTCGGGCCGTCTCTCGCCTGGAGGAAACAGCTCGTAACGCCCGCGCTCTTCTCTCCAGAGTCTGCTCCCGGAGTCCCCTTCGGTACCCGACGCGGCATAGAGCAGGCCGCTGCTCTTACCGAATGCGAATGCCGTCGGGTAATCGACTCCGGCTAATGACTGGCGCATCCTTGACTCGAGCCCCATGTCCCACAATGCCAGCAGCCCGTCGTTGCTGCCTGTCGCGACCAGCCCGGTGCCGTTCATCGGGATAATTGATCTAACCCCGGGCCCGAAAGTCCTCATCCAGACGGTGGTCTCGTTCCAGATGTGCCACAGGCTCATCTCGCCAGTGGCTTTGGCCGTCACCATATACGTGCCTTCAGGCCACCTCTCCAGTTTCGAATTGAATAGGGTTACGTAGGTGCCGACGTCCGCGTGAGGCTTCTCAACCATTTTCGGCCCCTCTTCACCCAAGTCCCAGACCAGGACGTCACCGTTTTTGGCGCTGACAGCGAGGTATTGGCCGTCTGGGCTGAAGGAGAGGTTTGCCGTGATGTATTCGCTCCCGTTCCACCCCTCGGGGTGACGCACCCAGTCGGCGGGCTTGTCCAGTGCGTCGATCTGCCAGAGGGCGACGCCGTGGTTGTAGCCGATGGCGATTGTCTTCGTGGCAGGGCTGGCCGCCAGCGTGCGCGCCGTGCCGAAATCGTCGGGGGTCACATTCGGCACGAAGGAGAGCGTTTTGACGGCGAGCAGCGGCGCGGCTCCGCTTGTGTCCACGAGGGCGATCTGCTGCGTCCGCCTAAGACGATTCCCTTCGCCGATTGTGACGAGTAGGTTGGGCGCGGCAAAGACGGGTGCGATAGGAACGATGCTTTGCGTGGGTGATTTGAGGGACGCGCGCTGAATCACTTCGTACCCCTCACCTCGCGCCTCGACCTCCCAGACGCTTAATTCCCCACCAGAGTAATCGGCTGCGCAGACCGAGCCGCCGGACATGCAGGCGATGCGCACGCCGTAGTTATTTCCGTGCGGGGGTTCAACTCGCTTGAGGACCCGCCTTCGCGCAGCGTCCCAGAAGAGAACGAGCCTTGTATCGTCTGACGAGACCAACACCGCACCATCGTGACATGAGGCGAGGCTCTCTATGGGGTTCGGGTCTTCGCGCGCTACGCCGGACAGGTTGGGGTAGAGTTCCAAACTCGTCAGCAGACTGCCGCGCGCCTCAACCGTCGGGTGGAGACGATATGCCTCGACGCTCTCCGTCAATGCGTGGTCGGGCTCGTTCGCAGCAAAGCGCATGGCAGCCGTCGCCTTGGCGCGCGAGGAAGCGATTGTCTCCTGTACTCGTGCGTTGGCCGTCGCCTTTGCCTCCAGTTCGCGAGCGACTTGCTCCCGCTTGGCGGCGTCGCCAGCGCGGACTTCGGCGAGGTGGGCGGCGTCGGCGGCGGCGTCGGCAAGCGACTTCTGCTCGGTGGCCTCGGTTCGCGCCTGATCGGCCTCGCCCTTGGCGACGAGCGCTTTGTCACGCTCAGTCGCCGCGTCCCTCTGGGCTGCATCAGCCAGTGCTCGAGCGTTACCCGCGCGCTCCCTCTCAGCGTTCGCCAGGACAATCTGCTGCCTGGCATAGACGCCGGCGCCGACGCCAGCCAGAAGGAGGACAGCAAACACAACGGCCATGCCGATCGCGCCGCGGCGTAGTCGCTGGTTGCGACGCGTGTAGTTGAACTGCTTCTCGATGCGGCTCAGAACGGATGGCGAGGGCTCGCCGTCGTCGAGCGCCAATGGGTTCTTCTCCGGTTCAGGAGCGATGCCCTCGACGAGCGAATACCAGTTAGCGCGGTAGACGGCGCCGCCGAAGTCTACGGGGACGACAGAAGAGCTTCGGCCCGTTTGGAGGAACTCCCGAACTTCGTCGGCAATAGTCTGCCGTGTGGCGGCTCGCTCAGTGCCGACGACGACGAGCATGGCGCACGACTTGATCTTGCGCCGCAACATGTCGGGCAGGTCTTTGTCGGGAACGGTGCCGAGCTTGTCGATGAAGCAGGAGAAGCCCTTTTTCGTCAGCTCGTCGGCAAGGCCGGCGGCGTAAGTGCTGGCGTCGAGGCGTGTGTAGGAGATGAAAATATCGTCGGCGGCCAAAGACCTGAATGGCATGTTAGTTTCCTCCGGCCTGGGGAAGGATCAGGCGCGATGTGTAGAGGCGCGCACGGAAAATCCTCACTTGACTGGTTGGTTGTGTCAATGAATTTCTGAGACCGCTACAGGCTGAGCAAAGGCATTTTGGAGTTGGCTATTCCAAAGACAAGCGATCGCATCCAGAATGGCGTTCATAACCTTGACGAGCCATCCTAGCTGAAATACTGTTGGCCGCGCTGAACTTTACAACTTGCTAAATGTCCATACCCTAAACCTTCGAGTCTCGACGGAGGTTCCTGGTTCAGTCTCAATTGGCAAACGGAAGTCAAACCAAAATTGAACCCTCACATGACCAATTCCCGTCATTGTCGCAGACATGAGGCGAAGCTTTTCGATTTGTATCGCTAAAAGACTGAGAACGATGAGTACGGTGTAAATGAGAAGCGAAAAGCGCCAAACCTAACTCTCCTCCTTTAGCCGCGGCTTCAGCCAAAGGGCGACGACAAACCAACCTTAGAAGCCAGTTTGACACCAATCAAAACTGCGACGGAGAGAAGAATCGTCGGTTGAATCAAGCTCAGGAGTTTTAGCGCCGGAGTAACCTGCGGAATTTCGGTTCCGGCTGGCACAGGAAACAGCGCCAATAATGCCTTCAGGTCAACCAGCAGAAAAGAGAGGACACCAGCCATGCCTGCCAACAAAATCAGGAACAATCGAGTTTTAGGATTCATTACTTAGACATCGCTTTTGAGGGGGACAAAGCTGCGCTTCGCCATGCACATTAGTGTAGATTCAGTATTTTCGCACCTGTCAGAACCGCTCAATTACCAGTTGACTCTAGACTTGAAGATCTGTGACCTGTAGTTCACGGGCTTCATACCGCCCGCGCTTTGTTTCCGAAACTTCTCAATGAGTTTCTTAATCAGCTCCGTGTCTTTCGAGTCAGGCTGAACTTTCAAAAACAACTCCAGTTCATCCGCAGCTTCTTTATATCTCTTGAGCTGATTGAACAACAAAGCCAATTGCCAGTGGGCATCGGGAGATTTCGACGCCGCTAATTGATCCGCTTGCTTTAGATAAGTCTCAGCCTCATCTAACTTGTTTGTCTGACGTAACAACATTCCCAACCACAGATTCGCGTTGATCGATTTTTGGTTAAACGTGATCGCTCGTCTCATCGATTCAACGGCTTCGGGCAACTGCTTAAGGTTGTATTGGGCAACTGAGAGCGCGTTCAAGCTCGGATACGCTCGCCCGTTGACCTCGATTGCTTTAGTCAGCACTGGAATTGCCGTCTCATACTCCTGCAGTTTTACGTACTCGGTGCCCAGCAGTTCGAGCGCATCGAAGTAAAGCGGAAAGAGCTCGATCGCTTTTTTCAGTGACTCCATGCCTTCGTTTCGCTGATCAGTTTTATGGATCAGCGAAACTCCCCGCTCATATTCCTTGCGAGCAGGTTCTGGAACTTCCTGAACAAAAATTGCTGCTACCGTGGTGGTCGTCGGAGTTGGGTGTGACGTTACCAGAACAAAATCCACCTGCTCGAAAGCACGTGTGCGTTCGAGCTGGACTCGTTTGGTTTGGCTAATGTAGTTGGAACCATAAGATTGGATTCTGACCTCGAAGATTCCAGTGGTAAGTCTTCGAAACGTAAAGAGCCCGGAACTGTCAGTTTTCGTTCTCTGAATTACCGAATCAACGTCGTTGAGAAGCTCGACGTTCAGATCGGAAATTGGGCTACCGCGATCGTTGGATACGTGTCCGCTAATCGAATTGGCCTGAACTGAAACATAAACATACGAAGGCTCCGCAGCCACAGAAGGCCCGAGCAACGTTACGAAGATCCCAAGAAATAGAAGCATGGAAAACCTCATCGAGAATCAAGTCGTCTGATTATGAATGACTGCACTCAGACCTAATTCAACCTTTTGGATTCCTTTTCGCTTCGATCAGGACCGGCAAATCGGCATCCGCATCTCGCCAAAGCGCGAAGAAATCCTGATAACGGAACTCGATCTTTCCTCAGCTAATGTAGGTGCTGCTATTGGCGCGGTGCTTAATAAATTCCGAGTGGCGCCAAGTACAACATGACCCTTTGGTAGCCGCAATTACCTGATCCAACAGAATTGGGTTAACGCTTCGGGTGGTTATTGCGCCAAGAGCTACTAGATAGCTTGACTCTCATCTATTTGTTTGCAAGGCCACCGTCCGTCTCGCTTCTTTGGACGGTGGCCTTACTTATAATCCGACTACCTGTTGTTAGCCAAGGCGAATACCTTTATCATGTGCTCCTTTTATTGAGGACCTCTTCTGTGAGAATCATAAGCCCCTCCCTTTTTGCTGTGTTCGTCGCTATTAGCGCGGTCGGCCTGGCTTCTGGCCAGGTCCGGCAGACGTCTGAAGTGAAACAGCAGAATCCTGTAGCGGAGCAGCCGGGCGGCAGCAATCGATCTGGGGAATCAGTCGCCGAGAACTCCAAACCGGAAACGGCGTCAATATCGATTCACCTCGTTGGCGGAGGGCAGTTGCAAGTCGAAGAACTAAGGGAAACGAGTGATGGTATCTGGTACAAGCGCGGGGGCGTCACAACCTTGCTTGATCCCAAGCGAGTCGTGCGGATCGAACGACCATCGGTGACAGAAACCAAGCAGGTGTCCGAAGCCACCCAGAAGTCTCTTCGTTGGAGTCTTGCTGATTCAACGAAAGTCGAAAACTTTTTCCTCACGAAGTTTGGTCGTCCACTACCAACCTCAGCGTTCGGCCAATCCGACATTCATAATCGGTGGGGACTTGATCATCGACAGGGTATGGATATTGGACTACACCCAGACAGTTTGGAAGGTCTCGCCCTGGTTGAGTTCCTGCGAACTGAGAAGATTCCGTTCATGGCGTTCCGCCACGCGATTCCTGGTGTAGCTACCGGACCACACATCCACATCGGAAACCCCTCGCATAGATACCTGCCACGTTAGTTTCCCCAAGAACATGGCTCTAAAACTCTATTTCCTTCGTCACGGACAAACCGCCTTGAGCCGTGATGATACCTTCTGCGGTTCGGGGTTAGACCCTGAGTTGACTTCTGACGGTTTGAAAATGGCCCAGGCATTCGCGACTGCGTATCACGCAACAAAGTGGCAGGCCATTTTTTGCAGCGCTTTGCGTCGAGCTATCACAACGGCGGAACCCATACTCGAAGGTCTTCAATTGAAGATCCGGTCGCGCGCTGAACTTAATGAAATCGCGTATGGACAGTGGGAAGGACTGACCAAAGATAAGGTCGCCGAAGACTATCATGACGACTACATCAGCTGGCTAGCTGATCCAGCATGGCATGCCCCAACCGGAGGCGAAACGGCAGTCACTGTCAGTCGTCGTGCATTCACATTGCTCGACGAGATTTGTGAGCAGTTCCATGATGGCAGCGTTTTGATTGTTTCGCACAAAGCCACTATCAGAATCATTGTCTGTAGCCTGCTGGGCATCGATGTCGGGCGATTCCGTTATCGACTCGTCTGTCCGGTTGGATCGGTGACTGTGGTTGAGTTTACTTCTGAGGGACCTTTGCTTCATTCACTGGCGGATCGTTCACACTTCACAGAGGAACTCCGTTCGTTGCCCGGCACGTAAGGGGAAGTTAGCCGATGAAGTGCAGTGGTAATCCAGACTGCCTTGCCCCGGAGATCGCGGTAGGACTGCCGATTGCTCGACAGCCCCCGCACAGATCCCGGCGTGCAGTTTTCCCGCACCGGGCTCTTCGTGAATACTCGCTTCCGCAGCAAGGCTCAGCAACGTGCTCGTTTCAAA
>DASYRR010000188.1:0-41194 GCA_036004125.1 Pyrinomonadaceae bacterium
GAGTAATGACGTTCTTTGCGTTTGGGCCATGCTTGGGAATCTAGTTCGGTCCAGTCGTCCCAGCGTTCCCTTGGTGGAAACGCCGCGAGGTGAATTCGCGAAGGGCCCGGGTAGAAGGTTTCGTTGGGTTTGTTGGGAGCCATTATTTAGTTTGCACTTCGAGTGATGCGACAAGTTGTTCAAGTAGATCCAACTTCGGAGCGAAATCGGTTGCTGGTCTAGTTTCTAGCTTTGCCATGAGAGGTCTTAAGTAATCCAGGTATTGTTTAGATCTATGTGAAAGCAAATAGTTCTCTTCGTTCCACGCCATCACTGCCGGGGCATCATCATTTGGAAGAAATGCAGCAGAAACCGGGAACTCGGCAGAGATATAAGTCTTTCCGTCATCGGTGATTCCTTGAAACGCAAATTCAAGATATGGATTCGCCACTTGTTTAGTTTCAGTGTCCCATTGCGTCAGGAACAGGACTCCTCTGCCGCCCTTGAATTTGACGTAGTTAACTCGTGTCGCAAAAGCCTGACAGGCCAACTTAAAGGGCAAGAAAGGCATTGATCCATGACAGCCTTCCTCTTTTCTCATCCTCGCTAGATACTGGCCGATGTTTTGCTTGGACGGTTGAGTACTTAATAAGGATTGAAGGACCCGCATTTCTTTGTCTAAGAGAGACCTGTAGAAGACCTTGTCGTTTGGGTGCTCTGTGGCGCCTGCCTTAGACAAAGCGTTTCTGAATCTCGAAATGTCAAACACGCTTAAATGAGCGTCGACCGTTTGTAATGTAGATAGCGGGTAACCTATGAAAGAAAATCTTGTGTGTTCCGGCCAAATGTCACATGGCTGACCTTCTACCGATGCGCTAATTGTTTCCGGTCTTACTTCATCTGCTAAAGAAGGTTCGAAACTAAAACGGACTCCCGCGTAGTTAACCCCGTTAGTAACGGTCTCAGCTGAGCTGGTTGAAACTGACTGCGCTAAGTTCTTCGACCCTGCACCCAAATGTAAGTCTGTAATCGACAGGGTTGTTAGCGATATCAGTAGGCCGAACCCCATTCTTCTCAACTTAAGAATGAGACCTTTATTGTTCATGATTCTCGGATACAGATTCGGCAATAGTTCATTGCTTAGAACGCGAACGCAGTCTAGCAAGAACCTCTTCTCCCGGGATTAGCTCTACCCTTCCTTCGTCTATTTCTCGCATGCGACGCTCAGCTTCCTCGGCCCAAGCAGCGTCAATGGCTTCCTGATTCGGGCCGTCTTCTTTGTTTGGTCCGTCCAGGCTCTCAATCAACTGTTCGATGAGCTTTGCCCTTTCTTCAACAGTTAACGATAGCGCAACTTTGAGGATCTCTTCGAAGTTGCTCGGGATATCCATAGTTATCACGCTAGTCATTTAAACGAGAGCCTGAAATCCTAATGCGAACTCAATCGCAACACGCACCTCGCGCATTCGGTCGAGCGACAGTTGCGTAATCCATTCGCCTATCTGGACCTTTTGAATCGTTTGAAGGTTATAAGCATTTACGACGCATTCTTCAAACACGCCGTCTTCATCTGGAGTCAGCAGTACTTCTGAAGGGACGTGTCGAATTGTTGTAGTGATTTGAGCCACCGTTAGACTTGTGAGGTAAGGAATGGCGGAATTGCGAGTCATGATCAAGACTGGGCGGCGCTTGTCTGGAGCGCGAAAAGAATACCAACAAACGTCACCCTGCTTCATGGCTCTCCCCAATCCTGTTCACTCTGCCACTCCTCAATTTCCTCGGGTTGCTGCGGGTGCTCTTTATAGCCCTGCGCATCCTGTCTCTCACGCGCGATGATTTCGCGCTGTTGGAGTGCCCTTTCCAAAGCTACAGTCATGAAATCTGAAGCAGTCATCTGCAAAGCGCTGGTTGCCTGGTGTACTTGCGCTAACAGCGATTCGTCAATGGTCAGTTCTATTGTTTCCATAATGTCAGTCTAACATGCGTCTTGAGTTAAGAATTCATCAGCGGACATCGTCCATTCGTTGAGGGCAGGTTCAGCTTCAGCGAGTTCACCTGGGCGATAGACTGTCGGATTGATTGGATCGTCCGCGCGATAAACCCGGACGAGCTTTTCTCGCAAAACGTCAACATCCCACACCACTAACGTCCCAGCCGCAAAATAATCCGCTCTTTTCTGAGTCATCTTCCTTTCCGCTGCAGGACCATAGTCCTCTGCACTGCGTACTTCAACCGCAAATACTGGCGCGCCTTCGAGAAACAATCCGCCCCGCAGTTCACCCTTGTAGAAAGCGGCGTCAGGACTGAAGGATCGACGATGAGGAAGATTAACTATGAAGCCGACATTGTCAGGGAACGCATAACCTCCACCAACACGTCGTTCATACTCGCGCAAGCTGACATATATTTCGCCCGCAGCTCGGCCGGGCACACCTCCGGTTGGTGGCATGAGGACCAACTCTCCATTTACGATTTCTGCTTTGCCGTGTTCAGGGACGCGGTAAAGGTCGTCCACTGTGGCTTCAGTTTTCGTGCTCATAGGAAGAATTCCTTTGAAGATTCTAATTCATGCGGCTGTGAAGAAGATAGTATGCAGCGACAGAAGTCTAATCCGTGTCATCCGTGTTTATCCGTGGCCCAACTTTGTTAGCGAACGACAAGCTAAAGCATATCGGACATTAAGCCAGCGGCACTGATTGGCCGGCCTGCACGTAAGCATTCTCGTAAAGCATCAAGCCAATCAAAGCCAGTGGCGCACCGGCGACACCGAGCGTGGGTGTGATCACATTCAACAGAGCGAGCCAGGGAATTAAACCGCCGAGCACAGACATGATCGTGCCCATCCAGAAATCTCCTCGATAACGGCCTCGTACCATTTCCCAGATCGCCAGTCGTGCATGTGCGGTTGGATGAGTTAAAGAAACTTCGCCCCAGATCATCAGCAGGTGCGCCAGGCTGGAGATAGCGAGCAGCCACGTCAAAGGTTGGTCGATCGGAAAAGCTTGAATCGATCTTGACCCGACGTACATCGCCAGCGGCAATAGCAAAGCTGAGCCGAGCAACAGCGACTGCACAAACAAATGTGGTGGCAAGAGTGGGTTCTGCCACATGTCGCGCGCCTTGGCCTGGGCGAACAAATACGCAGTGTACCCTGCCGTCAATATCGATAAGGGGATGCCGGGAATTATCAGGGCCGCATGCAATGACTTCCAGCCCATCAAGCTGGCCAGAAAATGAAGCGCCAGGACAAGAGTATAGCCGGCAATGATGAAGGCGCCTTTGACCAACCAGCTACGCCATTGCGGGCGAGTGAAGATCAGGTAACAGCGTTCTGGATGTTCAAGGTCCCAGATCAACAAGCCGCCGGTTATTCCGAGGAACGCACCCGACACGATAGGCGTTACCCAAATCCACAGCGGACTTGTAGGTGCGAGATAACCGAAGACAACCAACAATGCAGCGACGAGATAGACGCCCGAGGCGATTCCTTTTGTCCACGTGTAAAGACTGACGCGCCAATCCCAGGGAATCGAATGCGCCACGTCGTAAGAAAGCAACGCAGCGGCTGATGAGTTATTGTATTGCGGATTGCCCGAGACCACGTGTCCGGAAGTCTCTAATTGTTCGCTCCACATGAAGAGCCCACCGTCTGGTCGCCTTGCTGCAAGTGGATCGAGAGTCGCCTGGTGCGCTCCTTTGTAAAAAAGTTTCGGCAGTGTCTCCTTTTCTGGACGTCTTACCGCTACGGGTTCACGGCCGATGATCTGAGCGACATAGGAACTCTCATCGTTCATATCGCCAACCAGTATTGCCTGTGTCGGACACACAACCACGCACGCGGGCTCCAGACCAATATCGATGCGATGAGCGCAGAAGTTACATTTCTCTGCTGAATGATCCTCCGGGTTGATGAAGATCGCGTCGTAGGGACACGCAGCCATACATGCTTTGCAACCAATACAGATTGACTTGTCGAAATCGACAATGCCGTCCGCACGTTTGAACATCGCCGTGGTTGGGCATGCCGTTACGCACGGAGCGTGCGCGCATTGATTGCAACGTGTTACCTGATGAGCACGACGTGCTTGAGGAAACACCCCAACGTCGACGTGCTTTACATAGGTTCTGGTTACGGAGAGCGGAACAATATTCTCCGACTTGCATGCGGTAGTGCATGCATGACAGCCGATGCAGCGCGTGTGGTCGATTACCTTCGCCCACTGGATAGGGCTCGATGGCTCAATCATTCGAGAGGCTCCGGAATTGTGAAGCGAGACTATAGCATCGGAATGAAGAAGAATCATTGGTCATTTGGTTGCCTTTAGTTGGTTCTTCGAATAATTCAGGCGCGCTAATGCTGGGACCGCAGGCGGCCTCGCCTGCTGGTCACCCTCCACGTACTTTAGTCGAAGCCAGCAGGCGAGGACGCCTGCGGTCCCAGCATTAGCGCGCCTGAATTATTCGAGGGACCTACTAAAGGTCACCAGTGACCTCGTAGTCTCAAAATGACAAATGAAAAATGGCAAATGATATATGACCAATGATTTTTCCTACGGTCGAGCCTCTGCAGTTGCCTTCCGCTCAAGTTTTCCCCAGCCTACAACCGGCCCCCGAATCGCCATCGCGACCGACTTAATCATCACGTAATACATCACTTGGCGGTAACAAAAACGCTGCAGGAACAACCACCATAACAATCGCCAACGTTCTTTCTTCTCAAGAACGAATGCGAAACAGGCTGATAACCAATCGATTGCCAGGAACAATGCGTAATAGAAAAGCACCTGCTGCAGATTCGTCGATGAATAGCCGGTGGGCTGCTGCCAACGATCCAGCGCACTCGAAACGAGCGTGTAGATCAACATCAAATCCATCACCGGTGAGATCAACGGAAACAGGATTTGAAAGATCCAGACATTCGGCATCGCAATAAAGCCAAGAGTCCCGTAGCGCGGGCGAAAAAGCGCGTCAAGATGTTTCCACATACACTGTAAAGTCCCGTAAGCCCAGCGAAAGCGCTGGCGCGCAAGGGTTCTTAGTTTGTCCGGGGCTTCGGTCCACGCAATGGCACTCTCTTCATAACCAATTTTGTAACCGAGACGACGTATCTGCAGTGTCAGATCTTGATCTTCGGCCAGTGTTTCGGATGGAAAGCCACCTGCCTGTTCGACAAGATCTCGCCGCCAGGCACCGACTGCGCCCGGTACAACGGTTATGCAATTGAGACTCGCGAATGCACGTCGATCCATGTTCTGCGACGTGATGTATTCGAGCGCCTGCCAACGCGTCACGATGTTGGTTCGGTTACCGACCTTCGCATTGCCCGCAATTGCGCCAAGATCTGGATCGTAAAACCGGTGTGCGAGAGCACCGATTGCTTGCGGAGCAAACAGTGTATCCGCGTCGAGCGCAACGATAATCTCACCTTTCGCATATCTCAGACCGCTGTTAAGGGCGGCCGCTTTTCCGGCATTTGCGAGAGTAAAAAGTCTGACACGATCATCTTTTCCAAAATTCGCTTTCACGACTGTGCTTGTGCTGTCCTGCGAACCGTCATCGACTACGATGATTTCAAATTTCTCGTAATGGGATGCGAGCAAACTCCGAAGCGTACTTACTACTACGAGTTCTTCGTTAAAGGCAGGAACAATCACCGATACAAAAGGCGTGTAATCGGTGCCGGCATGCAAACGTTGTCTGCGTTGTGATCTTACCCATTGTGCAAAGGCAAGTGAGCCGACAAACAGCAGACGTCCCAAACCAAGAAGGATGCCAATCAAGAAAACCCATTGGAGTGTCCATCCTCCAGTCGACAAGACGAAGAATGTGACAGCATCGGCACGCGTGAAGACGCGCTGATTGGCTGGAATAACCGGCATGACCTGATCACGTGACAATCCCGCCAAATCAGAAACCGGTACGAAGCGGAATCCTCGGGCCTTCAACTCATGAATCAAGGTTGGCAAGGCTTCGATTGTGGCCGAGCGATCCCCGCCGGAGTCGTGGAGCAGAATTACTTCGCCGCGCGTTTCCGGATTCGAGTCAATGGCGCGGTCAATAGTGCGAGTGACAATCTGGTCTGCGGTAACTGGGAGCTGCCAATCGTCAGGATCGATACGCACGCCTACCATGATGTAACCGAGATTCTTAGCGACGATCGCTGGTTCAACTTCCTGCGGTTTGTCGGCCTCTGCGTCTCCAAAATAAGGTGGACGAAACAGGACTGTGGAACGGCCGACGACAGATTCGATCAGTCTTTGCGTTGCGGTGATTTCAAGCTTTGTTAGCGACAGCGGTATTTCACCAAGGTTCGGGTGAGTGTAAGTGTGATTACCAATTTCATGTCCTTCGTTAACGATTCGTCGCAGAAGATCCGGATAGGCTTGTCCGTTCTTGCCAATGATGAAAAACGTTGCGGGTACGTTTTCCCTTTTTAGAATGTCAAGGATGGCAGGCGTCCATTTTGGATCCGGCCCGTCGTCAAAAGTTAGTGCCAGCAGGCCCGGTCGATCGCCAGTGCGTTCGACGACGTAAGAAGACGGCGACGAGGTAATCTGTTCAGACTTGATGAATCCCGTAGCAGCATCGACCTCTAACGTGCGTGCCCCACTTTGTGGACGCGACATGACGTCAAGCAGTTCGCCGTTGCCTTCAAAATCTACAGTGTAGCCATAGTTAATCTGTTGGAGCTGCTTCAAAGCATCGCTGGTATTGCTTTGCTCCCGGCCCAGGAGGTTCCAAATCGACGGATCCTCCGACCCCAACCTCCACACCGCATAACCTGCCGGCTTATAACCACTAGCAGCATGCATCTGGTTGTATGCCGTTACGGCATCTAGAAACCAAACCTTATGATGCGAATTGTTGGCTTCATCGTATTCAAAGTACAGATTACGGCTTGCGGCGTCCCACACTGGAGTTGCCTCTGACTCGCGTGCGGTGATTAGAGCTTCTTGAAAAGTAACAGTCTCGGCATCGTTAGGATCTGCATCACTCCAGTTGTAACCATAGTTACCGAGGGCGAAGATTGTCTTTGCCGGATCGAGGTCGGTCATCCTTTTGACGAGTGTTTCTTCGAACCATCCTTGCGCCGCGACCGGCCCTGAATCACTTCCCGTCCAATGCTGATCGTACGCCATGAGGATCTGATAGTCGCTTGTTGGACTGTAGCTCTTGTAATTCCAACCCTGATCGGCAAAGGGCAGACTCTGCGTGACAATCAATCCCTTTGCGCTGAAGGTGGAGTGCAATTCCTGCATGAACGCAATGAGATTCGACTGTGCTGTATCAGGTGGTTCTTCGAAGTCAACACATATGCCGGCGAATTTATTGACCTGCACGAAAGCCATTAAAGAATTAATCAACTGCTGGCGATGTGGTTCATCAACTATCGCGCGAGCAAGTAATCCCCCGTCAAACTTTTCATTCATGATGTTCTGCACCATTGGAATGATTCGCACTTGTGGACGTGTTTCGCGAATCCAGTTCAAGGCGGGAATACCATTCTGAAGGTCACTAACAATCTGACTGGGAGTGCTGCTTGTTGGATCCTGAAGATGTATCCATTCCGGTATGACCCAATCGAGATGATCCAGATTTCGCTTCAGCGATTCATAACTCGATTCGTCCCAGTTGACATAGAAGCCGACGGAAAGTGGACGAGAAGTTGGGACGACGGGCGGTGGCAGAACGACCGGAGGCGGCACTACCGCCAACTGTGTTCGCCGTTTACCGGGCACGATGTGTTTTGTCTTAGCCAGCGCTCGCAGAAGTTCAGCCTGCGCTTTCTTTGCTTTTTGTTCGCTTGGATTAGCTGGGATATTGGGGGCCTTGGGCTTCAGATCCGCAGTGCGGGGCAAACTACTCAGTTGCCGTAGGTTAAAACTGGGAAGAACAGGGTTAGCGAGGACACTGGCGATGAAGACAGCAACAAGCCCAGTGACGATGACAGCGAGAAACAAATAGGTCCGCTTGACGCGTCGCCAGCGACGGCCCTCTGGGTCATGAAAGACAGAAGTCATTGCAGATTGCAGATTGAAGATTGCAGATTGTAGATTGAAATCATTGCCGATTGCCAATCAAGGTATTGAAGATTGTAGATTTCAGATTGTAGATTGAAGTTTATTTCCCACCTTACAAAGCACAATCTTCAATCTTAAATAATAGAAAGCCGTCCACGATCGCTCATGGACGGCTTCGGTGAACTGTTGGGATTGGCCTGAGCTGACTGGGTGCAACTTCCAGAAAGGAGGAGCACTATGCAGTGAGACTTCTGAACCGAAATCCTAACGAGTTAGTCTGGTTCAGAGGTCAGGCCGCAGCCACCTCACTGTGATTAGAACTCATATATTTTTGAATCACCTCCTTTCCAGTGTTGTTTCGGATCATAAGGTACAAGCAGGAGAGCGTCAACCGCTTTTTTTGGACTTCATACATCTGGCGAGTAGCGCAAGACCATGGAGAAATTACCACCAAGACACAAAGACACAAAAAGAAGAATTGTTAACTTTGTGCCTTTGTGTCTTAGTGGCGAACTTCTCGATCGAAATTCACCCCCGCGAGAACACCAGCTTACCGCCCGCATAAACGTTCCAAGCGTGTTCGAACCCAAAGAAGTAACTAAGCTCACGATAATCGTCGCAATCGTGAATGACGAAGTCTGCAATCTTCCCGGGTTCAAGTGAACCAATGGTCTGGCCTCGATTTAAACTGTAGGCCGCATTGATCGTCGCCGACGTTAATGCCTCGGATGGCGTCATCTTCATCTGGGTTACGGCCAAAGAAAGAACCATCGACATTGAAGACGTCGGTGATGAGCCGGGATTGAAATCGGTTGCCAGGATAACCGCAAGCCCCGCATCGATCATCTGACGCGCTGCAGGGTAGCGGGATGATCCAAGTGCATAAACAGAACCTGGCAGGAGGATCGGTTGAACTCCTGCAGACTGCAACGCTCGAATACCGTCCGCATTCGTGTGTTCAAGATGATCCGCAGTAACGGTTCCCAACTCAGCCGCCAGTTTCGCACCGCCTGAGAGCGAAAGCTGATCTGCATGCATGCGGAGGCCGAGACCATGGCATCGTGCTGCAGATAAGATTTTCCACGACTCGTCGTTCGTGAACACTTTGTCTTCACAAAATACATCGCAGTACTCTGCCAGTTGCTCACCTGCGACTCGTGGCAACATCTCATCGATAATCAATGAAATGTAAACGTCGCGACGGGCTTTGTATTCAGGTGGAATACTGTGAGCGCCGAGGAACGTGGGCACGTAACGCAGTGCAGTTTCCTGGTTGAGCCTTTTGATTGCTCGCAGGATCTTGAGTTCGTCTTCGAGTGATAACCCGTATCCCGACTTAGCTTCTACCGTCGTTGTGCCGCCTCGAAGAAACCAATTCGCATACCGCTTCCCAGCGGTGACTAATTCCTCCAGTGAGGCTGCGCGGGTTCGATTAACTGTTGATTGAATGCCGCCGCCACGAGCCGAGATTTCCTGATAACTTGCACCTTGTGATCGTTGTTCAAACTCATCGACTCGAGTACCGGCAAACACCGGATGTGTATGTGCATCGACAAAGCCGGGAAGGACCACGCGTCCACCTGCATCGACCACCGTCGACTCATCATCAATTAGTGATTCGATCTCGCTCGATGTTCCGACGCGTTCAATTTGTGAATCACGCACGAGGAGCGCACCGGGAGCAACAAGAGAAAGCTCACGCATCTCCACGCCCACTCGTGGCCGCTCAGGACCAGCGAGCGTGACGACCTGCGCACAGTTGAGAATTGCTAATGAGTTAGACACGTCCCGTTACCCTTGATCACTTCCTCGTTTCTTATGCCCAATTCACTCTTGCCAACTCATCGCCGCCTCATAATCGCAGTCTTGTCAGCTTTCCTTGTAGAGCCAAGCACCGGCAATGGCGCCCAGAATGTATTCGACAAGGCCCCAGACCATGCCGATCAATAGCAACTTGGTTCCGATACCAAAAAGAAGGCTGCTGAAGATGCCGGAATAGAAATAGATTCCAAACCACGGGATCAATCCGGCAAAGATTGCTGTCTTAGGTCCAGGACCGAATCGAGGTCGAATCATAGCGTAGGTCAGTACGATCACGATTCCCAGAACGAACGTTAGTCCGGTAGCAACGGCTATGAAGGAGCCGCCCGGCTCCGGCACGTTGAGTCGTTTGAACATCTCTGACATTTCTTTGGCGAAGATCACAGCATTGAGTAGAAACTCGCCGATGTTCAAAACCACTCCAGCTACCAACCCACCCACTATCACTCGCCCGAAGTTAATGTTTCCCATAAAGAACCTCCTTCTAAGCTGATCTCGGTTAAAGGGCGCCTCCTTGGAGTGCGGGGACTTGTCACCGCTTTGTCACAGTGCGCCCCTGAAGCCATGCTGAGTGCATTCAAGACTGTTGAATCTCGCTGTAACAAAGCGGTGACAAGTCCCCGCACTCCAAGGAGGCGCCTTAGCTCGAACGTCTTTTTCCCAGCCAGTACACTAAGACGCCAATAACATTTGCCAGTAACACTACTGAAATGATCTTGGCAGCGAACTTCACTCTGCTTTCAACCGCAATGATCGGAACTATCGTGAACCCTATGTACACAACGGTAACCAGAAATCCTGAGGCGCACGCAAGTTTCAACCAGCGTGACGCTTGAACATTGAATGCCTTCATACCGAACAAAGGAACCGCAAACAGGGAAAGATACGCGAAGGCGTAAAACACTCCTCCCGCGTTATCAAGAAGTTGGAACGCTTCCTGAGCACCAACACCAGTCAAACTAAGAAGACCCATCACAAGCGTGACCGCGCCGACAAACAAGATTGAATTTATGGGAGTCTTGTATCGGGGATGTAACCGAGTGAACCAATCAGGAAGAAGTCGATCCCAACCTGCTACCATCGGTAAACGCGTATTGCCGGCAAAGTAAATACTCATCAATGCGATCTGACGTACCACTACACCCAGGATTGCTAACGACACAATCTTGCCGACCCAGCCAAAGGATCCGAACCCTATCGACAGAACCTGTGGAATCGGCCCAATCAAATCAACGTGATCAGGCGAGACAAAGGCCAGCACCGAACTGGTGCCCAGAATAAACATCACAGCGATGATTGGAGCGGCGATCAAAACAGAACGACCGATATTGCGAGCTGGTGCCTTTGTTTCACCTGCAAGAATGGCGATGTACTCAAAACCTGTTAGGCCACCCAGGGCGAGTTTGCTACAGACGTTGATGTTGTAAGCTGAAAGCGTGGGCACTTGAATCGCAAAGGGGCGGTACTCTCCAATCGTGCCTCTTACGAGGCCGAGAAGCGGAAGGAGAATCAGTGCGGCAAAAGTAATCATAAGCATTAACCCACCTGCATTGTGGACCCATTTTCCCAGGCCGAGTCCGCGAGTCGCAGCGAGCATCATCCCTATTACCAGGACGCAGCTAATCGCAGTAATCGTGAGTCTGCTCTCTTTCATCCATGCCGCCTGTGGCCCGATCGCATAGGAGATGTTTGTTGTAATGACTAAACCGATTCCAGCAAGGATGGAAATTGCAAACACCCATAGATTCCAGGCGACCATAAACGCAAGGAAATCATTGAAGGCCAGCTTCACCCACTGATAAAGGCCACCTTCCAGGGGCATTAGACGATTCAGAAAAATAACGGCGGCTGCAAGCGGAAGATAGAAAGTAACGATCGCCAGAATCCAGAAGACATTCTGTTCGTGGCCCAGTTTCGCAGCCCAACCAACCCAGATCGTACCGACAACAAAAACGACTTGAGTGAGCACTAGATCGAAGAGACCAAGCTCTTTCTTAAACACAGCGCTGCGTTCTTCGACGTCGCGTTCGAGACGTTCGAAGGTAGCGGTTGAGGGGGCGTCGTCAGCCATTGGGGGTCCCTATGGATGGATTAGTCGTTACGCGGACGAAGTATGGTCGTGAATTATTCGCCAGCCCTGCTTTGTCTTCTTGAAGATCAACGTGAAACGGCCGTGTGGTTCATCCTTAGAGCGCTTGAGAAGCCACCGGCCAAGAACCACCGCGCTGTCTTTGCTGAGCACAGTAACCTCAAGGTCCGAAAAAGTGAGTTCACCCATCTTCTCTCGGGTGTCGTAGGACCTCTTGTAACGTTCGAGTACTGTTTTCCAACCACGCGTAACATTATCGCCAGATAGAAAAACGGTATTGTCTGATCGGTCATAACCATCCATGTAACCTTCGATGTCACCCTTGTTCCAGGCGTCCCTTTGAGCGTCAAGCACTGCGCGAATAGCAGCGATGGATTTAGCATCGGGTGCCTTCTGTGCGTGCGAGGAAATCGGCATGTGGGTTAGAAGGAGAACAGTGGCAACGGAGCAGATGAGACCGCGTTTCATAGTGTTAACTCTCGAGTATTGAATGGCCCGAGTGGGCCTGACGTTATTTCGGTTGACGCTGGTTAAAAATGAGCGCCGGAAGGCGCCGCATGTATATCACGCGACAGCGCGCAGAAGCTAGTTTTTAGTCAAATTGGGAAGAGCCAGACAATCTCAGATTTCAGATCTCAGATATCTCAGATATCTCAGATCTCAAAACTAGTTGTTAGGTTGACATCACCTTTGAGATCTGAAATTCTGAAATCTGAGATTGTGCGTTAATTGAAGATCCGGTAATGCCCTTTAATGGTCCAACTCATCAACACATCTTCCACCCTGGTTCCTCCACCAATGTTATGAACAACCAAACACTCACGCTGCGTTTCTGATAACAGATTGGTTACCAGGCCAATGTGATAAACGCCTCCGCCCAGATCCCAGGCCACAACATCACCTGGAAGATAATCGTCAGGTTCATCGGTAATCGGAATCGACTTACCCTGCCTGGTAAAGTAAGTCATCAGATTTAAGACACGACGATGATCGATATTACTGTCAGGCGCACTCAGTCCCCAGCGCTTCGGGTACGATTCCCACGCGCGCTCTATGTCCTCGTGTACTTCCTTTTGCAGATCGATTCCAGCCTTACGAAAAGCACGCACCAGCACGTCCGAACAGACACCTGTATCGATCGGAACATCACCGCCCGGATATTGAATGCTAACGTATGAAGGGTCGTAACCGGTGGTAACGCCCGCTTGAGCCACTGCTCCATCAATCAGTTGTTTTAGCTGCGGTGAGGAATTCTGAGGGAGCGCCTTAAGGACAGGGTGAGGGGGAACCGCACCGGTTGCGTTTCCACGACGTGCGGGTTGCCGGCAACCGGCGAAACTTAACAACAATAGAATTGCGACAGCACTTTTAAGGCTCTTCATTTTGGTGTTGGGCCAGCCACTGCTTCACATCCTCCCTCATGTTTTGGACAATTTCATGCCCTCCATCATAGCTCCTAAACGTCACGGTGCGGGCCCGCGTTCCTAATTGTTGCTCATAGTCGCGAACGCGTTCAGGTGTATAGAAATCGTCGCGTGTGCCTGCAAGGTGAAACAAATCAGCCGCAGTCTTTTGATAGGCTTCGTTTGTTTCCCAGTCGCCAGGTATTCCGCCGCAGATGCCTATGATGCCCCGCAGGTGATTGGGATATGTGAAAGTAAATCGATAGTTGAGCGCACACGATTGAGAAAAGCCTAACAAAAAGATTCTGTTCGGATCAGCGACGCCTTCACCAACCAGCTTATCAATAAGATCCAATATCGCTTGGTGATGAATAGCGACCGATTCCTCAGGACGAAAATTAGTTAACCACCCGAAGCCGAACCTGGGTGGACCTCCAGCCTCTCTTGGCTCGCGCATGTGCTGGTGAAATCCCTGGAGCGATGCGATGGCGAAGCCCGCGGGCGCCATCAATTGCGCCTCGCGCATCATCTGTCGCTTATGTGCCCCATAGCCATGAAGAGCAATTAGCAGCGGAGCTGGAGAAGATTCCGCAGCCAGCAGGTCGTAGTACAGCCTTATCTCAGCTTTGAGAGTTTGGTCGGATGTTATGTCGGTCATTGTTCTTATTCTGTAAATTCTGGTAGTCCTGTCAAATGTCTCTCAACCGTAGATTGCATTAAACCTCGATTGACAGCTACGATGGTTTTTCAATTCGCGATCACAAAATCCAATACTTGCGAGAGGTGTCAGCTATGAAATTCCCAGGTGGATTTAATATTCAGCAGATGATGAAGCAAGCGCAGGTGATGCAGGAAAAGATGCAGAAAGAGATGGACGAACTGCGCGTGGAGGCCTCTGCTGGTGGTGGCGTCGTGAGTGTGCAAATGAAAGGTAACCATGAAATCGTTGCCTTGAAGATAGATCCTGAGGCCATCAAAGACGGCGATGCGGAAATGTTACAAGACATGATTCTCGCAGCGATTAATGAAGCCAACCGCAAGGTTGACGAAGCGATGAAGGGAAAGCTTGGAGGCATGTTGCCTCCGGGGCTCGGGGGACTCTTTGGATAGGAAGGAGGGGTTGGGGATCAGAGGTCAGGGGCCAGAAACTGGAGAACTGTATGAAGATCAAAAGTTTTCGCGACCTCAGGGTATGGCAGCTAGCGATGGAGCTAGTGGAGCGCGTCTATCGACTAACAAGAGACTTTCCGAGACATGAAGTTTATGGCCTTTCGAGCCAGATTCAACGTGCGGCTGTTTCAATACCGTCGAATCTGGCCGAAGGACATACTCGGGAACATACGAAAGAGTTTCTACATCACTTGTCGATGGCCCAAGCTTCGCTTGCCGAACTTGAAACACAACTCGAAATAGCAGCCCGTCTAAACTACGTCTCGCGAAATGAGCTTAACCCCCTCACGGAGTTAGCTATCTCCTTAGGAAAACAGCAATACGCTCTTCGAAATTCATTGCTGAAAAAATTGCGAGCCTAAACGAAACATGGCCGGCAGTTTTGCCAGCCTCACACAACAACCGGCCCCTGACCCCTGGTCCCTAACCCCTGAATGGGAATCGACAATGTTAGAGTACGCTGAACCAGTCACCAAACTAATTGACGAACTGAAACGTTTGCCGAGTATTGGTCAGAAGTCTGCGCAGCGACTAGCGTTTCACATCATGCGCACTCCAGATGCAGATCTGGAACGTCTCATTGCCGCCCTTCGGGACGTTAAAGAACGGATTATCCTCTGCTCGATCTGCAATAACCTCACTGAAGTTGATCCTTGTCGGTTTTGTTCGCTACCCAGTCGTGACCATTCAGTAATCTGCGTGGTTGAAGAACCGCACAGTTTAGTTGCCGTTGAGAAAACGCGTAGCTTCAAAGGCGTTTATCACGTTCTTCACGGTAGTCTTTCGCCCGTAAGGCATATTGGCCCAAGTGAGTTGCACCTTGCCAATTTACTCCCAAGATTGAAACCGGAGAATAATGAAGGTGTCGTGGTCAGTGAAGTGATTCTTGCGACCAACCCAACCACGGAAGGTGAAGCAACTGCTAACTACATCAGCCGTCTACTAAAACCCCTCGGGTTGAAAGTCACACGGATTGCGATGGGAATGCCGGTCGGAAGTGACCTGGAGTATGTGGATGAGGTGACTATGGATAAAGCGCTTGCTAATAGGCATGAAATCTAGAGTCATCAATGCTAAAAAACTTCCTCGCTCAGCTCTGGCGACGAGTTCCATCGCGGGTTCGACGCTGGACAGTGCGATTTACAAACACGCGCTTTACGGTGACAGCCGGGGCTGTGGTCTTCAATTACGACGGCGAAGTTTTGCTACTCAAACACCTTTTCAGAACAGGCAGTGGTTGGGGTTTACCTGGAGGATTTTTAAAGCCTGGCGAACAGCCATTAGCAGCCTTGCGCCGGGAACTTCAAGAGGAAATCGGATTGGATCTGGATCATGCCGAGATCTTCTGGGCAAGGTCGTTCAAGCGCCCGCGACAGGTTGAAATACTCTTTCGAGGTCAGGCTAGTAATCAGGCACAACCCAAGAGCATCGAGGTTGAACGGGCAGAATGGTTCCGACTTGACAACTTACCTTCGGGTCTCCCCGCAGATCAGAAACTGCTCATCGAACGCGCTGTAGGAAAACAGCAGATTTGATGTATGCTGTGCCGCGCAGAAGACATTGATCTTGGTACTTTGTTCTTTGTACTTTGATGTTTATTTACACAAGGACAAAGCACAAAGTGCAAAGCACAAATCAACGCGAACCAATACTCGGAGACTCTCATGGTCGAGCTGATTCCATCTCAAGACAGCGTTATGCAGATCCTTCATCGTACCGGCGCATTTCGCGAAGGTCACTTTATTTATCCTAACGGAAAGCATTCACCACACTATTTCCAGATGCCGTTGGCGTTTCGTTATTACGACACTGCTCGCGTGCTTGCCGTCGCACTGAGTCGGAAATTTCGTCTTGAGAAAGACATTTCCAGTCGCCTGCCAAAGGTTTCAATAATCAGTCCAAGCTCTGGCGGGATTCCCGTGGCCTTTGGCGTTCGTGATGCTTTGAATGCGGAGCAGATCTACTGGGCCGAACAAGAACATGGCGAACGAATGTTTCGCCAATATGTGAATCAGGGAGAGGTGAATCCTTGCATCATCGTCGATGACATCATTCGCAGTGGTAACGCAATCGAGGAAACAGTCGATCTTGTGAAATCACTTGGCGCAAGAATCATCGGGTGCGGCGCGATTGTTCGCTTCACTTCCGCACCTGACGAAGTTGAAGGCGTGCCCATCAAATCTCTGGTGGATTTCGATGCGCAAATGTACGACAGTGGGGATGAGTGTACGGAATGCGGGACGTCCGTACAGGAGGAGCAGGTTCGGTTCTAAAAGAAGGCATCGATGGCAGCAACTGATACAACGTCAGCAAATAAGAATCCTGGCGAACCGACTGCGACGCCTGTCCCTAAACGCATCGTGAACGCGCAGACCGTTTGCAACGAAAGGAATGAAAAGGGAAAGCTGTGCAACGGTCACTTGAAACAGTTGCGGACAGCTGGTGAGCCTGCGGAGATTCATCTTCGCGGCGACGATGTGTTGTTCAAATGCCAGACATGCGGAACACTTTACATGGGGCCTCCTTTAGGACATGTTCGTGATCCAAATAAGCAAAGCCGGTTTGTCGAGGCTGAGTTGACGGCGCTGTTACAAGCGGCAGGCGGAACTCTTCCCGTCGTAAAGAAGGACGAACGTGGCGTTTTCATAATGGTTGAGACAGCGGCCGCAGATCACGGACATGCTGCGAAGGCAGCTCCTGCGAAACCTGCCGCGGCTGCACCTCCAAAAGCTGCAGCACCCCAATCGGCGGCACCTAAACCCGCAGCGGCACCGAAACCAGCAGGCGAACATAAAGCGGGAGCCCAACCCAACCGTCAGTTATTCAAGCGTTCGACTTACGCAGGTGTAAAAGACACTGGGCCAGTTGCTGGTGAAACGTTTGAGCAGAAGGTGGCGCGTTTGAAAGCGCTATCGGCGGCCGCGAAACAACGTGCGGACGAAGGTGGAGGGGCAGAAGAGGAGACAGCGACGCCGCAACCAAGTGCATCAGGCGCGGTGCCAGTCGAGGCAACCGCCGAACCCGCGGCCGCGCCGCAGCCGACTCCGGCTCCAGTGGCGACAAGCATACCCGCAGCCGAGCACAAACCCACTGGTAACGCAGATCGAAGTCTGATGAAGCGATCGACGTATTGCGGAGTGGTTGATACTGGACCAGTTCCCGGCGAGACATTCGAACAAAAGGTCGCGCGATTGACAGCATTGTCCGCCGCAGCCAAACAACGCGCCGACGGTGGATAGATTGCGGTAAAGACTTAATCTGTACCGCGAAGCGGTTACGACCCAAAGCCCAGGGTTGCCTCAACCCTGGGTTACTCACAAGCGAATCATTCAACCCCAACGGGGTTGCGTCCAAAGGAGGAGCCTCATGCCTCAACAACTATTTCGCTTACTCACGTTCATCTTTACCGCGAAGCGGTTACGACCCAGAGCCCAGGGTTGTTTCAACCCTTGGGTAAACTCACCACCAATCGTTCCAACCCCAACGGGGTTGCGTCCAGACGGAGAAGCCTCATGCCTTGCTGGAATTCGTAAGCTCGCAAATTGTTCTCAACCCTAAACTCACAACTCTTGGAGGAATCCTCATGCCTCAATCACTCTCAGCTGTTTACCTTCACCTCATCTTCTCAACCAAAGAACGCTACCCTTATCTTCGTGATGAGAAACTCCAAATCGACCTTCACGCTTACTTAGGCGAAGTTTCAAAGAGACTCGACTGTCCGCCAATCAGAGTTGGCGGTGTTGAAGATCATGTCCACATCCTCGCGCGATTCGGACGTACGATCACACAAGCCGATTGGATCAAAGAGTTGAAACGCGTTTCCAACATTTGGCTCAAAACGGAAGGCGGTCTAGGTCAATTCCAGTGGCAAGCTGGTTACGCTGATTTCTCAGTAAGTGCGTCGAATCTGGAACAAGTCAAAAGATACATTGAGAATCAGAAGGAACATCATCAGCGCATGAGTTATCAAGATGAGGTTCGCCAATTTCTTAGGAACTACAATATGGAATGGGATGAACGATATATCTGGGACTAGCGAGTCGGTGACGCAACCGCGTTGCGGTTGAACTCTATTCGCAAACAACTAACCCAGGGTAGCCGAAGCGGCAACCCTGGGCTCTGGGACGTAACCGCTTCGCGGTAAAGACAACGAGTGCACTCGACTGACTAATGATCGTTTCTACTCGTAACTCTCTTTAACCACCAGCCCATCTTTCGCCACTTTCCAATCGAGCACTTCAACGCCTTCTTCACTCATCAACGCCTGCTCGACATCGGCGCGTCGACCCGCGGCACAGAGAAACGCAATGCATCCTCCTCCGCCGGCTCCGCAGACTTTCGCGGCTTCGGCTCCGTTGGCTAACGCTTTGTCGACGAGTAGGTCCATTTGTGGGGTGGTGATCGTGGTGGCTAACCCTTTCCTCTTTGGATAAGCGCTCCGCATTGTCTCAGCCACCTGCTCCCAATCATTGGCGAGTAACGCATCGCGGACACTTCGTGCTGAATCGCGAATACCGTCGAACAGTTCAAACAAAGCAGCGTCACCGTCGATGTGTCGTTTGTAGATTTCCCAGTTGTTTATTCCTGACATTCGCGGTTCGCCTGTGTAGCAAATGGCAATGCGGCGCTCCAACTCCTCCGTGTCAACATCCAACGCTTCTCGTTCAATTCCGTCGGCCCGGAAATGAATACAGGAAACCGATCCAAAAAGTGGCGGATAGTAGTCTTGGAATCCAGCTGGTACACGAATAACTGTCGACTCTATATTGGCCGCGATAGTCACAAACTTTCGTTCATCGTAACGGCCGCCTACCAATCGATTCAGGGCTCCGATGCAGGCGATTGCCAGAGCCGATGAGCCGCCTAACCCGGCGCCGGCAGGTGCCGCGCTTTCCGTAATTAGGTGAAATCCAGTGGTGGGTTTGAAGAAATGAACTAACTTCGAGATCAGCTCGAGTCGTTCTTCCAACAGCAAGTCTTCGAGTGCCGATAGATCAGTTTCAAATGAGACTTTTCGATCACGTGACTCGAGAACAATCCGACCATCATCACGCGTTTCAATACGACAGCGTGCATGAAGCGTCAGCGCAAAATTGACGGTCGTTGCACCGGGATGAAAGAGGTAAAGAGGCCAAATATCAATTGTGCCTCCAGCAAGGTCGACGCGTGGGGGTGCGGAAGATTCTATGATCATTGCCGATTTCCAATTGCCAATTGCCGATTTGAACTTCTTTTTCTTATGGATTTTCGAGAACGGAACTACTCAAGGGCTGAGGGAAAGTAACAATTCAATTAGAAGTTGGCAAATCGGCAATCGGCAATCGGCAATGACCTCAGTCGCCATCCGTTTCACTCTTACTAATCGACTGCTTTTTCTGATCGCCGCGTCGCTGAGGTTTAAAGGGAATGTGTTCTTGAAACTCCTGCCGCAAATCCTGCAATTTCTCGGTTGCAGCGTGTTCGAACTCCTGCAGTCGTTCAGGATTAGCTTCTTCAACTTTCTTGGATAACCAAAACCGTTCTGTCAGATAGAAACCCACGATGCCGACAATAACAATTACCAACAATACTTTTCCGAGCCTTTGAAAGTCGCCAATCAATCCCATAACCGCGCCGCTAAAGAAATATCCGGCACCCGAAAGGATGAAAACCCACATAAAACAACTAGCCAGAGAAACCAGCAGGAACCTGAGATACGCCATCCGTCCCACACCATAAAAAACGCACGAAGCCCAGCGAAGACCGTAGATGTATTTGGAAAGGAAGATTGATAAAGGACCGAACTTATTTGTAAGTCTTTCCAGCCTGGGCTGGGCCGCACGATAAAAACGAAACTCACGAACAGTTTCACAAAAACCGCGACCGGCAAAATACGCAAGGTTGTCGCTGGCGCATCCTCCGAGCGTTCCCCAGAGGAGAACCCGGGCAAAGCTGAGGTCACCGAAAAAACCACTGTGCGCCAGTACTCCCGCCAAGAGAAGAGTGATGTCCCCTTCAACCATAACGAGAATAAAAACCGCGTAAAGACCGTATTGACGAATCAGTTCGTAAAGAAAATCAAGACTATGCATTAAGTACCTGACTAGGTAATCGGGTCAGTCAGATTTACGGCGGCTGACAGAATAAACTGGAGGGCTCTCTGTTGACTACTGCTCAGATTCGCTCTCTTGGGGAGGTTTGACCACCAGGACCGGGCAGGTAGCGTGTCGAACCACTGCTTCAGCGGTTGAGCCGAAGAGGATACGACCCAAACCCGTGCGACCATGAGAGGCAATCACAATCAGGTCGACTTCGCGTTCTTTTGCGACCCGAACAATCTCCGAGGCCGCCTCACCGTGCACCACGAGTTCCTCAACATCTAATCCAGCGCACTCGTCGCACTCGGCGAGCTTTGGCAGTTCCCTTTCAGCGGAATCTTCGAGTTGTTCCGCAATGTCCGCTATTGGCAGCGGTTCGGTCATTCCGGAGTAACCGACCGTAGGGACGATTGGTTCGATGACGTTTAGACAGATGATCGAAGCCTTAAACGTACGAGCGAGCGATGCTGCGTACGAAAGCGCATAGTTCCCACATTCACTGAAATCGGTGGGGAGCAAAATGGAGTGGATGTCCATGGTAAAGCGTGCTTAGTTCTTTGTCCTTTGTCCTTTGTTCGTTTGTGACACGGTTCCTGTGATTCAGGACGGTACAAAGTACAAAGCACAAAGTTCAAAGTTCGGATTTCCCCAGAATAGTACTCCCAGAACCACTGGTTTGACAGCCCCAGAACCCTCGACTATCCTTCGCTCAAGTAAGTCTTACCTGGGCTAACCGAACGATTCTAATGACAAACTCACCCCGATTAATTGGTATGCACATCTCAGGGGCGCGGCTTCGCGCGGCTTTGATTGATTACGCGGGTAACGTACTCGAAAGACGCGAGGTCGAGGTTTCTCCAGAAAACGTGGTTGAGCAGGCTGCCAAACTGGCCACTGATCTTGGCTCAAAAAGCGAGAATGTCTCCGCGCTGGGCTTTGGAATTCCAGGTTTGGTAAATCGGCAAACTGACGTAGTAATGATTTCCCCTGATTTGCCCTCGACTGTTCGCGAAGGTCTTCATTCTGATCTCACTAAAGCTACGGGCTTGCGCGTTGAGATCGAAAACGATGCGAACGCTGCGGCCTACGGTGAATTCAAGGTAGGAGCCGGTCGTGGTAGTCGCGACATCTTCTACATGATGATTGGTAACGGAATAGGTGGGGCGATCATTCTCGACGGCAAGCTGTGGACGGGATCTTCCGGTTTCGCTGGAGAAGTGGGACACATCACGATAGATGCTGAGGGACTGGAGTGCGTTTGCGGAAACACGGGGTGTCTTGAGACTGTTGCTTCGGCACCCAGCATCGTTCGTCGCGCACGCGAACGACTACACCGAGATTCAACCTCCTCCTTGTCCCGATTAGGACTGAACAAAGACTTCACGGCGGATGATGTCGCTCATGAGGCCAATGAAGGTGATGACTTCGCTTTAATGATGATTGAGCGGACGGGAAAGTACATCGGCACCGGAGTCGCCAGCGTCATTAACTTACTCAACATCGAACGTATCATACTTGGAGGTGGAGTTATGGACGCCGGGCAGTTAATCCTTAATCCAATCATCCAGGAAGCCAAACGCCGCGCATTTCAACCTTGCTTTGAAGCTACCGAGATAGTTGCCGCTAAACTTGGTCGCGATGCAATCACCATCGGTGCCGCCATGCTCGCCCGCGATGCCGCTATCAGCTAGGGGTTCGATGTTTGTCGAACCACCAGGCCCATAAAATCAACAACGGTGAGAATACTATTGCCCCAATAAGCATTGGTGTTGCCAGGATCAATTCTCACCTGTTCTAGACCGAGCAACACGAAGAGAGACCAAAGGACATCAACAAGAATTGGTGCGGCGATCAGCGCAGCCATCGAAGTTTTGGGCGCGAAGCGTTTTGCACCAAGGCCCACTGCGAAGTGACCAATGAACATTAGGATTCTCCAGCCTCAGAGCGTCTTTGAAATCAAACCAAAAAGCGCTTGTGAATAGATGCGCAATTTGAAAACCGCCCCGTATTTGGTAAAGTACGTCCACTTTGCAATAACAAGTTTTACTTCGACAAGTCTTGCGAGACATTGTGTCCGTCTGTGTACTTCCGGTCGCGCTGTTTTGGGGTTCAGCTTTGTATCTGTAGTTTGACGTTCGCTCGTAGTATTAGAGCTCACGATTAATCCTGCGGCGATGCAGATATTTCACCACAGCACCAACGCGCTAGCCAAAATCACGATTTATGGTGCGATATTCGTCGTGGTGGCGGCTTTGTGGGCTACAGTCGAATTGAATCGCTCGGCATGGAATACAGGTCAGTGGTTAGAGCGCCAGCAGCCCGTTCAATTCAGTCACAAGCATCACGTTGGAGATGACGGCATTGATTGTCGCTACTGCCACACTTCTGTGGAAACAGCAGCTTCTGCTGGAATGCCGTCCACAACGACGTGCATGAATTGCCACAAGCAGATTTGGGCTGACTCTCCTTATCTTGAACCGGTGCGCGCAAGTTTTCGCACCGGCAAACCAATCGAGTGGATTCGTGTTCACGATCTTCCTGACTACGCTTACTTCAATCACAGCATTCACATAAACAAGGGCGTTGGCTGTTCGACGTGCCATGGCCGCGTGGACGAAATGCCGATTGCCTATCAAACGTCGACGCTGCAAATGGAGTGGTGTCTGGAGTGTCACCGAGCGCCGGAAAGATTCGTGCGACCGAAGGAAGAAGTCTTCAATATGAGTTGGCGTCCTGAAAACAAAACAAAGGAAGAACTCGAGCAGGGACGCCAGTGGGTTTCCGAATATAGGATTCAAGGGAAAGAAATTTTGACGAGTTGTTCGACTTGCCACCGATAGTGTTGATTAACCGCAACCAACGCTTTTTGGCCCCAGGGTTGAAGCAACCCTGGGCTTTGGGACGGAACCGCTTCACGGTAAACACCAATCCAAGAACCAGAAATGACTGATAGCGATCGCCATATTAATTTCAAGCTGATGCGAGATCACATTCTTGCCATGCAGGATGGCAAGGACAGTCGCTCCGGGAAGCGATACTGGCGCAGTCTTGAAGAACTCGCAGACAGTCCGGCTTTTCAAGAGTTTGTTACACGTGAGTATCCACAGCAGGCCGAAGAATGGAACGATCCGATCGAGCGGCGCACGTTTGTCAAACTGATGGGCGCATCGCTGGCTTTAGCAGGTTTGAGTGGATGCGTCTTTCAACCACCGGAGAAAATTGTTCCTTACATTAAGCAGCCAGAAGAAGAAGTTCCAGGCAAGGCTTTGTTCTTCGCTACCGCGGCGCCTTTGTTCGGTGCAGCAACTCCGGTTTTGGTTAGAAGCAACGGAGGTCGGCCAACAAAGATCGAAGGCAATCCTGATCATCCAAACAACGCGCCCGGTGATTTTCCAATTGACGATCCAGGAAGGGATCCACGTGGTTCCAGCGCGACGGACATTTTCACACAAGCCTCTATCCTGAGTCTTTATGATCCCGATCGCTCCGACTCGATAACTTTTCGCGAGGACCAACGAACCTGGACTGCGTTTGTTGGCCAGATGCGCACTACGCTCGACGAGCAACGACCAAAACAGGGTGCGGGGATTCGTTTCCTGACTGAACCTATTACGTCACCTACACTCGGCGCACAGATGAAGGAGTTGTTGCAGGCGTTTCCTCAGGCGAAGTGGCATCAGTACGAGCCAGCCAATCGCGACAATGCGCGTGCTGGTGCGGTGACGGCCCTTGGCCAACCGGTCAATATCACCTATCGCTTCGATCTTGCCGACCGGGTTCTTTCGCTCGATTGTGATTTCCTTTCGTGCTTCCCAGGATCACTTCGTTACGCCCGCGACTTCGCAGCCAAGCGTCACATTACTGAAGAAAAGAAAGAGATGAGTCGTCTTTACGTGATTGAGACGACGCCCAGCAATACGGGGGCGAAGGCAGATCATCAGTGGTGCGTGAAGCCAAGTGAAATTGAAGGAATCGCTCGCGCGATCTCTGCGGGAGTTGGCGGCCCCGATTGGGTGCAAGCAATTGCGCGCGACCTGAACCAACACAAAGGCGCCAGCATCGTCATCGTCGGCGACCAACAGCCACCGATAATTCACGCGATCGCACACGCGATGAACAGCGCCCTCGGTAACGTTGGCAAAACAGTCTTCTACAGTGATCCGCTCGAGGTTAATTCAGTCGATCAACGCGAGTCGCTGCGAGATTTGATCAACGATATTCGTGCCGACCGCGTTGAACTTCTGATCATCATCGGTGGGAATCCCGTTTACAACACGCCGAGCGATCTGAAACTCGATTGGGAACTTGTGAAAGATAAGCTCAAAATGTTGCGCGTTCATCTGAGTCAGTACAAGGATGAAACATCCCAACTCTGTCACTGGCATGTGAACGAAGCTCATTACCTCGAGTCGTGGGGAGACGCGCGGTCGTACGATGGCACTGTCACGATTCTCCAACCATTGATCCAACCGTTGTATGACGGAAAGACTGCGAGCGAACTCCTGGCGGTGTTTTCAGATCAATACGATCGTAAGCCGCTGGAGATTGTGAAGGCGTACTGGGCAGGAGGAGCAGGAGCAGGGGCAGGGGCAGGAGCAGGGGCAGGAGCAGGAGCAGGGGCAGGAGCAGGAGCAGTCGGCAGAGGAGCAGGAGCAGGAGCAGTGGACTTTGAATCGTGGTGGCGGCGGACGATTCACGATGGGTTTGTTCCGAACTCGGCGTTACCTGCAAAAACTCTCACGGTTCGAGCTGACGCGCTCAATCAGGCGCAAGCGGCGCGCCAAACGTCGGCCGGCAATTTCGAAGTTGTTATTCGCACCGATCCTTCAGTCTACGACGGTCGCTTTGCAAACAACGGCTGGTTGCAGGAACTGCCTAAGCCATTAACAAAAGTCACCTGGGACAACGTCGCGGTTGTCAGCCCGAACACAGCTTTTCAAATCGCCGGGGTGCGCGATAACGGCGGCAGCACGATTGGCCGTGAACATTACGTGCCAAAGATTGACCTCGTCGATCAGCAAGGTCGCTTGATTCGAGCGCCGCTCTGGATTATGCCGGGCCAACCCGACAACGTCATCACGATCTATCTAGGATTTGGTCGTACTCTCGGCGGACGTGTTGCTACCGGCTTAAATAACGAGCCGGTTGGTTACAACGCCTATGAGATCAGAACTTCGTACGAGCCGTGGTTTACCAGTAACCTGCAGGTCCGAAAGACGACTGGACAGCATCTGCTCGCTACCACTCAGCTTCATTTCAACCTTGAGGACCCCAACTTCCAGAAGGTCGAGCGCGACATTGTTCGTTCGGAAACACTCGAGGAGTTTCGACTAGGCACTAAGCACGGAGTTGAACACGAAGAGCCATCGATTTATCCGCCCTACCCTTACGACAATCAGGCTGAAAATGCACCGAACTACGCTTGGGGTATGGCGATCGACCTCAACAACTGCGTCGGCTGCAATGCCTGCACAATAGCCTGTCAGGCCGAAAACAATATTCCGATCGTTGGCAAAGAGCAGGTAGCGCGTAGCCGCGAGATGCACTGGATTCGAGTCGACACCTACTTCAAGGGGTTCGATCCAAACAAGCCTGAAGCCACCAACTTCATGCCTGTGCCTTGCATGCATTGCGAGAACGCTCCGTGCGAGCCCGTTTGCCCGGTTCACGCAACTGTGCATAGCGCCGAAGGGTTGAATGACATGGTCTACAACCGCTGCGTGGGCACCAAGTATTGCTCGAACAACTGTCCATACAAGGTTCGACGTTTCAACTTCTTCCTCTACAACGACTGGGACACGCCGCAGTATCAACTGATGCGCAACCCGGATGTGTCTGTGCGCAGCCGCGGCGTGATGGAAAAGTGCACTTACTGTGTGCAGCGAATTCAAGCGGTAAAGATTCAATCAGAGATCGAAGGAAGGAAAGCTCGGGATGGAGAGATAGTTACAGCGTGCCAGGCGGTTTGCCCGACTGAGGCGATCGTCTTTGGCGATATCAACGATCCAAACAGTCGCGTATCGAAGTTGAAAGCGAGCGAGCGGAACTATTCGTTACTCGAGGAATTGAACACGAAACCGCGAACAACGTATCTGTCGCACTTACGAAACCCGAACCGGGAAATAGATGTCCGATAAACTTCAGTTTGTCGATCGTGGTACACGAGGATGCCAAGAGTATTTTGACGCATTCGTTTTAATTGTAAGTACTTGAAAGGTGAGACTGCGACAAGCTAAAGCATATCGGACATTCGGAAATGGCAGACGAACCACAGAAGCCGTACATGGAAGGGCCGATGCACTCGACGCACCCGGTTATCGATCCGGGTCTGACGTTCGCGTCGGTTACTGACAAGATCAGCTCGATAGTTCTGACGCGCAGAACGTCGTTGGTTTGGTTCTTCGGCTTTGCGATCTCGTTTGCTCTTTTCCAGTTGATGTTGCTGGCGATCACCAACCTGGTGTTCGTCGGCATTGGCTTGTGGGGCGTCAACATTCCTGTCGCCTGGGGAATCGACATTCTCAACTTCGTCTGGTGGATTGGAATCGGCCACGCCGGCACGTTGATCTCCGCAATTCTGCTTCTGCTGCGTCAAAGGTGGCGAACGTCGATCAATCGATTTGCTGAAGCGATGACCTTATTCGCTGTAGCGCAGGCTGGTATGTATCCGATATTCCACCTTGGTCGTCCATGGCTGATGTACTGGCTGTTTCCGTATCCAAACACCATGGGGATTTGGCCCCAGTTTCGCAGTCCATTGATGTGGGACGTGTTTGCGGTATCAACGTACGCGACGGTGTCAGCCATGTTCTGGTTTGTCGGTTTGATACCCGACTTTGCGACACTAAGGGATCGCGCTCGCAGCAAACCGTTTCAATTGATTTACGGCTGGCTGGCTATGGGTTGGCGTGGATCAGCGCGTCACTGGCATCGTTATGAAACTGCGTACTTGTTGTTGGCAGGCTTGGCCACCCCTCTCGTTCTTTCCGTGCACACGATAGTTAGCTTCGACTTCGCCGTGGGCATCATTCCGGGCTGGCACGCAACCATCTTCCCTCCCTACTTTGTGGCCGGCGCAATCTACGCGGGCTTTGCGATGGTTTTGTTGCTGACGATTCCGCTCCGCAAGTTTTACGGTCTCGAAGCCTTTATCACGATGCGTCACATGCACAACATGGCCAAGGTCATGTTGGCGACCGGCTTAATTGTCGGTTATGGCTACGTGATGGAGGCGTTCTTTGGCTGGTACAGCGGCAATCGGTATGAGCGCTACATGATTTGGAATCGCATGCACGGCCCATACGCGATGTACTACTGGGCGCTGATTCTCTGCAACATCATCACGCCGCAGTTTTTGTGGTCGAAGAAACTGCGTTCGAACGTCATTGTGCTGTGGATCATTTCCTTAATCGTCAGCATCGGCATGTGGCTCGAACGATTTGTGATCGTGGTGACGAGTCTACACAGAGACTTTCTGCCATCGTCGTGGGGCCAGTATCAACCCACACAATGGGACTGGGCGATGTATGTCGGCACGATCGGATTCTTCTTTACCTTGTTGTTCCTCTTCATTCGCTTCCTGCCGATGATTTCAATTTTTGAAATGCGGACGATACTGCCGGAAGCGGAGGTGGAGGAGTAGGCGACGGGGAGACGGGGTGAGAGGGAGACAGGGAGACGGGGAGAAAGCGAGACGGGGAGACGGAACGGATGGTTGACGAAAGAGACAAGTCAAGTCTGAGTGATGGAGACGAAAACGGCGATGACCGCGAGGTCACCCCGTCACCCCATCACCCCGTCTCCCCGTCCTCCTCTTCTCAGTCTCACGCCCATCGCCGTCACGCCCCACCGCTCTACGGGATTATGGCTGAGTTTGAGAGCCCGAGTGAACTCGTTCATGCGGCGCGGCACACTTACGAAGCCGGTTATCGGCGCATTAATGGCTATTCGCCGTATCCGATTGAAGAGCTATCGGAGGCAATTGGATTTACGCATACCAAATTACCTCTGATCGTGTTCATCGGAGCATTACTTGGCGGAATTGGCGGCTTCTTAATGCAGTACTGGATTGAAGTCATTGAGTATCCGATCAACGTCGGTGGTAAGCCATACAACTCTTGGCCGGCTTTTATTCCGATCACTTTTGAATGCACGGTACTCGTTGCGGCATTTTCAGCTGTGTTCGGAATGCTGTTCTTGAACAAACTGCCGCAGCCATACCATCCAGTATTCAATGCGCCGAATTTCGCAATGGCTACACGCGATCGTTTCTTCTTGGTCGTTGAGGCAAATGATCCAAAGTATGACCACGACAAGGTGGTCGAGCTGTTGAAGAGTTTGAATGCACAGGAAGTTGTCGACGTTGAGGTGTAGTTATTGCAGATTGAAGATTGCAGATTTCAGATTGGCGTAACGATTGTGAACTTTAGGAAAGAACTAACTGGCATGGCGGGTAAGGTTAAGCGATCGTCGATTCGTTTTTGGCAATCTGAAATCTGCAATCTGAAATCTGCAATCACCTGTCTCCTGCTTACTGCCGTCTGCCCCCTGCTCTCTGGTTGCCGTCTCGATATGCAGGATCAACCGAAGATGAAACCGTACCGCAGTTCCAGTTTCTTCCCGGACGGACTTTCCGGACGCCAGCCGGTTGAAGGAACGATTCCGCGAGGTTATCTGCGCACGGATACGGCATTGTTTACCGGCAAGAAGAACCAGAACCTGAGCATTATTTCCGCCTCACCTTCAGCGACGCCGGTTGGGCCGCAGCCGACCGCCGGTGCCTCGGCGGTTCAAAATGCTTATCCCGACGATGTCGAAACTTTTCCGTTTCCGATTACCGAAGAGACAGTCATTCGCGGCCGGCAACGCTTCGACATCTTCTGTTCCGTTTGTCATGGAAAGACTGGATACGGAGACGGGATGGTCGTTCGTCGGGGGTTCCGACGAGCCGCTTCGTTCCACGATGATCGGTTACGCACCGCACCGGTTGGCCATTTCTTCGACGCGATTACGAATGGCTGGGGCGCAATGCCCTCGTATGCGGCACAGATTCCAGTTCAAGATCGTTGGGCAATCATTGCTTACATTCGTGCGTTGCAGGCTAGTCAATTAAAGACTCCAGCGACAACTGAATCGCCATCACCAACACCCGCAAGCGGAGGACATAAATGATCGCATCATTCAATCCTCCAAACATGTCACGTTTTCAAAATCGAGCGTTGATTGTTGGTGTCGTTGGTTTAGTGGCGATGTTAATCGGCGCCTTCATTAATCGTGAGCAGTTTTTCCATTCTTACTTAATCGGCTTTACGTTTTGGGCGGGAATCGCCGTCGGTTCGTTGGCGTTGTTAATGCTGCAACACCTGACGGGTGGCGGCTGGGGTCTGGTGATTCGGCGTTCGTTAGAGGCGGCGACTCGAACATTGCCGCTGATCGTCGCGCTGTTTATTCCCATTATTATCGGCTCTCATTCACTTTATGAATGGACGGACAAAGAAAAACTTGCCGATCCGAAATATGCAGTGGTGAAGTTTAAGGAGCCGTACTTGAACCTCCCATTTTTCAGCATCCGCGCGCTAGTTATTTTTGGCATCTGGCTTTTACTCGCTTTCTTTTTGAACAAATGGTCGCTCGCTCAAGATCGCACTGGGGATACTCGCTTCACTAAAAACATGCGAGTGTTGAGTGGGCCAGGGATGGTGTTGCTGATCTTTTCGGTAACGTTCGCGTCCATCGATTGGTTCATGTCGCTTGAGGCTGAATGGTCATCAACGATTTACGGTTTCATCTTTGTTGCTTCCTGGAGTTTGAGCGCGCTGGCGTTTGTCATCGCCGTTCTTGCCAGGCTTGCAGACGACGAACCGATGAAGCGGATTGTTGCACCCCTTCATTTCCACGACCTGGGTAAGTTGCTTCTCGCACTCGTGATGTTGTGGGCGTATTTCGCGTTCTCCCAATTTCTGATCATTTGGTCAGCCAATAGTCCAGAAGAAATTCGTTGGTATCTCGTGCGCATGCATGGAACATGGGGTGCAATCATCGTCTCAGTCGCGATCCTTCATTTCGGAGCACCGTTTCTCTTTTTGTTATCGCGCAACTTGAAACGGAACCCACATAGACTAGTGATAATTGCGCTCCTGGTACTTGGCATGCGGGTTATCGATCTTTGGTGGATGTTAATTCCCGCGTTTACCAAAGAGAAATTTGGGCCGAGCTGGATGGACATCGTCGCGCCTGTAGCGGTAGGTGGATTGTGGCTGTCTTTTTTCGCCTGGCAGTTGGGCAAGCGTTCGTTGATACCTATTAATGATCCACAGTTTGAATCAGTGATGCAGCAACAGCATCTTTCGGCACATTGAGGCAGGTAGGGGCTAAATGAGCAAGCACTCCGGAAACGGACACCAGACAGAAACGCCAGACGTTTCACATATCAGAAACGTCGAGGTTACTCATGAAGTGAGCGACATCGATGTCATTGGCGTCTTGAAGTTTGTTGTGGCGCTAACGATTTTGACCGCCGGCGTGTACGTTGGAATGCTTTTGATGTTCAGACAGTTTCAGAGTCAAGCCCAGGCTGAGCCAAAACCTGGCCCAATGGCTCTCAGTCAAAAAGAGCGTTTGCCTCCAGAACCGCGCTTGCAGGCTGCGCCCGGTTTTGAAGTTACTCTCGGAGACGGCAGCAAGGTCAATTTGGAGACCAAAGAACCGCAGGCTGAGTATCGAGAGTTGCTGGCGCAGTGGGACAAAGAGCTCAAGGGCGAATTTAAAGACGCGTCAGGGAAAGCCCGCAGCATTCCAATCACTGAGGCGATTAAGCAAGTAGTGTCTGGACAGGGTCTGCCTGCCAGAACAAAAACAGCACCAACCAAGTTGGAAGACTACGCTATTAGTGTTCCCACGGCGGCAAGTTCAGGTCGCGTAAGTGAGAAGAGGTTGCAGTAAGGCGAGCGTTAATGAGAAGTAACAAGGTTCTTACAAGTTTATTCGGGAAGCGTTTTTACCGCGAAGCGGTTACGACTCAGGGCCCAGGGTTGCCGCAACCCTGGGTGAAGCGTAGTTCGCGTTATCAACCCGGAACGGGTTGCGTCCGTTCGGGGCGCAACCGCTTTGCGGTTGGGATTTCGATTCCCCGTAATCCCAGGGTAGCCGAAGCGGCAACCCTGGGCTTTGAGACGCAACCGCTTCGCGGTAATCCGCTTGGATTTCATATTTTGCGCTCACTGTTTTGTCTTTTGCTTGTCTTCGTCAACGCGCACGCTCAACCCGGTCCGCCAGGGCCGAGTTCGCCGTTATACGGAGCGCGCACAGAGAGCGGTCCGGTTTCAACGGGTCTGCCTACGGCGCTTCGCGACGTGCGCATTGAACAAAAACTCGATCAGCAATTGCCACTGGATCTGATATTCCGCGACGAGGCTGGTCATCCCGTGAAGCTTGGTCAGTATTTTGGACAGAAGCCCATTGTGATATCGCTGGTGTACTACGACTGTCCCATGCTTTGTACGCAGGTGCTCAATGGGATGATCGAATCTTTTCGCGTTTTGCCGTTTCAGCTTGGGAAAGAATATGAAGTCGTGACCATCAGTTTTGATCCGCGCGAAACATCTCAGCTGGCCGACGCGAAGAAGAAGGTTTACGTCGGCTATCTTCCCGAAAAGATGCAAGCCAGCGCGAACTCTGGTTGGCACTTCTTAACAGGCGATGCCGAGAGCATTAAGCAGATCACGGACGCCGTCGGATTTCGTTATCACTACGACGAAGCAACCAAACAGTTTGCCCATGCAAGTGCAATCATGATCGCGACGCCGCAAGGAAAGCTTTCGCGTTACTACTACGGCATTGAATATTCAGCGCGGGACCTGCGATTGGGTTTGATCGAGTCAGCTCAGAACAAGATCGGATCACCCGTGGATCAGCTGCTCCTTTATTGCTACCACTACGATCCGGCCACAGGAAAGTACGGCGCTGTGGTGATGAACATTGTTCGTGCCGGCGGTGTTCTGACTATGCTCACGATGGTGGGGATGTTCTTCTTATTGCGAAGACGCAGTTCCGTGCAGTGGAAATTAAAGACTGGAGGCGCCGCTAGTTAATGCAGTCGTGGGTTCCTTTTGTGCCAGAAAGCGCTTCCACAATGTCGTGGAAGGTTGACGCCGTCTATTTTTATTTATCAGGCGTGACACTCTTCTTCACCTTACTGATCTCAGCTGTCCTTATCTTTTTTGTTCTCCGTTATCGCCGGCGCACTCCTTACGAAATCCCACGCCCGGTCGCTGGTTCACATAAGTTGGAGACGCTCTGGAGCGTGATTCCTTTCATCATCTCGATGACGATTTTTGGTTGGTCTGCAAAGGTCTATTTCGAGCAGTACAACCCACCAAAGAATGCGATGGAGATATACGTCGTTGGAAAGCAGTGGATGTGGAAGATTCAGCATTCAACGGGACAGCGCGAGATTAATGAGTTGCATGTTCCCGTCGGCAGGAAGATCAAGCTGATCATGACCACCGAAGACGTGATTCACGATTTCTTTGTTCCAGCATTTCGCATGAAAGCCGACGTTGTGCCGGGGAAATATACGACGCAATGGTTTGAAGCCACCAAGACCGGAAGGTATCACCTGTTTTGCGCAGAGTACTGCGGGATGAACCACTCGGGAATGATCGGTAGCGTGATTGTTATGGAATCGCGCGAGTTCGATAACTGGCTGAGCGGCAATGCGGGCAATACAACACCCGCAGTCGCTGGACAACAGCTGTTTCAAACGCTTGGGTGTGTTTCGTGTCACGGGGCGAACGGCGAAGGAGGTAGAGGCCCGACACTGGCCGGATTGTTTGGCCGTCAAACACTACTTACTGACGGTCAAAGCATTCGTGCCGATGAACCATACATTCGTGAGTCGATTGTTAATCCGCAGGCGAAGTTGGTGGTAGGGTTTGGGCCGATAATGCCGACATTCCAGGGACAAATCAGCGAAGATCAGCTGGTGCAGTTGCTGGCGTTTATTAAGTCGCTGCAGATCGCGAATCCACAACCGGCGACGCCCGCGAGTCCACTGGTGAGTCGGCCACAGCCGCAGCCGTCCGCAGCGTCGAGCCCGCAATAGTATTTGTTGAGCGATCACGGTTATGAAAGCAATTGAAGCATTCGAAACACCACAGCCATCCAAGGTCAACTACATCAACGCCCAATACGGGTTGAAGTCGTGGTTGCTGACTAAGGATCACAAGCGCATTGCCTTGCTGTACCTGGGTTCCATCACTTTCTTTTTCTTTATCGGTGGGCTCTACGCAATGATGATCCGTCTTGAGTTGCTGACTCCGCAAGGAGATCTTTTTCATTCGACCACGTATAACAAGGTGTTTACCCAGCACGGCATCATAATGATATTTTTCTTTCTGATTCCGTCAATACCGGCCACGCTGGGCAATTTTCTCGTGCCGATGATGATCGGAGCGAAAGACCTCGCCTTTCCCAGAATCAACCTCTTGAGCTGGTACATCTATCTTGCCGGCGGACTGATCACGATCTACGCATTACTCGCTGGTGGTGTCGATACAGGATGGACGTTCTACACACCATTCAGTACGACATTTTCAAATTCATACGTAGTCGCCGCCGGCCTCGGGATCTTTGTCAACGGATTCTCGTCAATTCTGACGGGCCTGAACTTCATCGTCACAATTCATACGATGCGCGCGCCGGGGATGACCTGGTTTCGTTTGCCGCTGTTCATCTGGGCACATTACGCGACTAGCCTGGTGATGATTCTGGGCACCCCCGTTATCGCGATCACGGTTTTGTTGTTGGCTTTTGAACGTGTGGCGCGCGTCGGTATCTTCGATCCAACGCTCGGCGGTGATCCAATCCTCTTCCAGCACTTGTTCTGGTTTTACTCCCATCCGGCTGTTTACATCATGATCCTGCCGTCGATGGGCGTGGTTAGTGAGCTGATCGCAAACTTCTCGCGCAAGAATATCTTTGGCTACAAGTTCGTCGCCTTCTCGAGTTTGGCGATTGCCGTGTTTGGGTTTCTCGTTTGGGGTCACCACTTGTTTGTAACGAGTCAATCAATTTATGCCGGCATGATCTTTTCGTTCTTGAGCTTTGCAGTAGCGATTCCGTCAGCGGTCAAGGTTTTTAACTGGACGGCCACCCTTTACAAATCGTCAATTTCCTACGACACGCCCATGCTCTATGCTTTGGGTTTCATTGGTTTGTTTACGGTCGGCGGTATGACGGGACTATTTCTTGCAGCCCTCGCCGTTGATGTGCACCTGAGCGACACCTACTTCGTCGTCGCACACTTCCACTACATTATGGTGGGTGGAGCGTTAATGGGTTATCTCGGCGGCTTACATTATTGGTGGCCCAAGATTAGCGGTCGCATGTATCCCGAAGGCTGGGGACGTTTCAGTGCCCTCGTAATTTTCGTCGGTTTCAATCTGACATTCCTGCCGCAGTTCGTAGCGGGCTTCATGGGAATGCCGCGCAGGTACCACGCGTATCCGCCAGAGTTTCAGGTGTTCAATGTTTTGTCGTCAGCTGGTGCCTCAATACTTGGTTTCGGAATGTTGATCCCGGCGATCTACTTCGTGTGGTCAATGCGTTATGGCAAGCACGCAGAGCCGAATCCCTGGCATCTCCCCGGACTTGAATGGCGAACCGCGGCGCCGCCGCCGACAGAGAATTTTGAAACGACGCCGATCGTGACCTGGGAAGCTTATGAATTTGCGCCGCCGGAAGAGACGGAGATTGTTGGAAAGTTTAAGGGTGAGTTGGAGACTGCATAATGTCCGATAAACTTCAGTTTGTCGTGACGTGGGATTAACGGATTTCGAATTCTCTTAGCAGTCTTCACATGGAACTAACGACAAGCTAAAGCATATCGGACATACAGATGAGTCACGTCGCAACACAGGAAACACACGGGCATCCGGCACTGCAGCACCATTTTGAAAACATGGAGCAGCAGCGTGAGGCCGGAACACTGGGGATGTGGGTGTTTCTAGTTACTGAGATCATGTTCTTTGGCGGCATGTTTCTAGCTTACACGCTATACCGGGGAACGTACGGCGCTGCCTTCGCGAGCGCTAGCAATCACCTCGATATCAAACTAGGAGCACTCAATACCGGTGTGCTGATCCTGAGCAGCTTCACCATGGCAATGGCGGTTTACTTCACTCAAATTGGTAAATCGCGACCGCAGATTTTCTGTCTCCTGCTGACGTTAATTCTCGGTTTGACGTTTCTGGGTGTTAAAGCAGTCGAGTACAAGTCGAAGTACGAAGACAGCCTCATCCCTGGCCGGCTGATTCCTAACCGCCCCTTTGGCCCAGAGGTAGCCCACGAAGGCGATCATAGTGAACACAAACTTAAGCTGCTGGGGAATGCGACCTTAAAACAAGTAGAACTGTTCTATTGGATCTACTTCGCGATGACCGGCATGCACGCGCTGCACATGATCATCGGCGCCGGCCTATTGACGTTCCTACTTATCTTCTCAATAAAAGGCCGATATGGGCCCGAGTATCACAGTCCGGTTGAGGTCATCGGACTCTACTGGCACTTTGTCGATATCGTTTGGATTTTCCTATTTCCGTTACTGTATTTGTTGGGCAGGCACTTCGAGCACATGTAGATGAGCGAGCATATAGTCCCAGTACGAGTTTATGTGACGATTTTTCTGGTGTTGCTTGTAGGCACAGTGCTGACTGTGGCTGCTGCGTTCCAGGATTTCTCATTTCGATTTGGTACTCATGAGATACCCTTCAACACGATTATCGCCCTGACAATCGCCGTCACAAAAGCCACTTTCGTCGTGCTTTACTTCATGCACGTCCGTTACAGTTCTCGTCTTGTCTGGGTGATCGTGACTTCCGCACTCTTCTGGATGGCTATTTTGTTCGCACTGACCTTCGCCGACTATTGGACGCGCGGTTGGCTGCCGGTTGGATACTGACAAACTGCGATTCTATTCCCCTCGTTCCAGGGTCATTTCCCGCACTTCAATTAGACGTTTACACGTTGGGCAGTTCAGACGAATGGTCGCGTCTGAAGTGGTGATGGGAGTGCCACAGAACGGACAGTCGCCGCTGACTTCGTTGTGATGAAAGAGATCGCGCATCATGATAACGGGAAGGACCAGCCCCGCGATCAAAAGAGGGATACCGAAGATCAGACCGATACTCGCGCTCTGGCCAACGGTGAGACTAATTACTAGTCCACCAATGAAAAGCACCAAACCCACCGCAACAGCAAACGAAAAACTGTAAGCGCTATCAAAAGTGCGGCCTGATTTAGCAACTTCTGGTCGATCGGCGTCCATAAGAAACCACCTCCATAGTTACCGGAAAGTTTTCGGGAGAGCGCTAGGATTGACTTTTACTCCGAGGGTTCGGCGTTGTCAACGGGTCACAAAGTTACCGAAATAATGATTACTGAATTTGAACAAGTAACGGAGGCCCCCTTACTTGTTCAAAGAATCAAGGGTATCTGATGTCGCCGCTTTGTGATCTGACACACACTTTGTGTTTTAATTGCCGGTCGTTCTAAACCACTGATAACTTTTGCGCTTTATGTCTACAAATCAAACTACATTTGAAGCCTTTCTCAACGAACACGATGAAGAGGCGTGGTCGGCGACACTGACCACTCTCCTGAGATCAATTCACGAAGTCGATCGCAATGCTACTCAGATCTGGTTTGCCTTTTATCCCCTGTCTTTGTTCCTGGCTCTAACAAACGCAGACGATCCAGAAAAGCTCGCACAGCGACTATTGATGCAGGGAAACTTCTATCTCAAAGACCAAATAGATTCGTCACACACTTTTCTCTATGGTCATCGCGTATGGCCGGAAGTTAAGGCGGCCGTTCAGAAGCACGCCACAAACTTCGAGCACAGCGCCACTTCGTTGTCTGATCAAATACTCGTTGTTGCCAAAGCCGTGGCAAAGGATTTGAAAGTAGATCCGTCCTTAGTGGTTGGCATTAGCGCGGTTGCTTTCATGACCTGCCAACAGACAGGAATGACTGCTTTCAATACCCCGGGCAAGGTGCAGATCGATAAGCGTCACGCACGTAAGTCGCCCGAACAGATCTTACGTGAACGCGCGAAGGATGATAGTCAAGGCCTATTCGGTTTCCTGAAAACTATCAACAAGAAATGGACTGTTACGCATGACGAAAACGACGACAAAGCTAAGTATGTGATGAACAACATCCAGGATTTAGCGTGGGGTGCAGCTGAGGATCGTTCGCGCAACTGGCGTGAGATTGATCCGCGTCGCTGTGAAGGTCCCATACCCGTTGAGTGTCGCTCAGCATCGTGTGGTACTTGCTGGGTTGGCGTGCTCGGCGGTGCGGAAAAGTTGTCGGACGTGGCTGCGCGCGAAGGAAAGAAGATCAAGGAGTTTGGTTATATCGACACCACGGAACCAAAGCCATTGATTCGTCTCGCTTGCCAGGCGCAAACGCAGGGTGCCGTATCGATAGTGATTCCGCCGTGGAATGGCGTCTTTGGAAAATATCTTCGCGCGCAGCGAGCGGCGCTCGAGGAGGCATTGAATTCAGAGTCCACCAAGATCGCTGAGCCGGCGGTTACAGCAGCCAACGATCACAGTCACTGATTTGATCAAAAGCACAAAGTTCTCCCCGTTGCTTTATGTGCTCGCGGCCGCTCTCCTCTGGAGCACGGGCGGACTCTTTATCAAGTGGACCAAACTGTCGGGACTTGAACTCTCTTTCTATCGTTCCTTCTTTGCGATATTTGTGGTTGCCTTCTTCACCAGGCACGAAGGCTTTGGACTTAACAAAGTCAGCGCCGCAGCATCTATCCTTTATGCGGTGCTCCTCATTTTATTTGTGCTGGCAACGAAGCAAACGACCGCAGCCAATGCAATCTTTCTGCAGTACACCGCTCCGGTCTACCTTCTGATCTTCGAACCGTTGTTCTACAAAGAGAAGTTTCGTCTGCGCGACTTAATCACCGTGCTGGTCTGCGTCAGCGGAATGACCTTGTTCTTTGTCGGCAAACTGCGTCCCGAAGATGTCTCCGGAAACTTACTGGCACTCGCGTCAGGCCTCTGCTTTGCAATCTATTTTCTACTACTTCGGCACTCCAAAGCTCGGCTTGTGAACCGCGCCTCATCGGTCATCTACGGCAACCTGCTAGCAGTCGTAATCACCGCGCCATGGGGGTTGTCAGCCCTGTCCCAGTTGGACCGCCATGACATATTTAGTGTGGTTTATCTAGGCGTGGTTCAGCTTGGGTTGGCTTACACGCTATTCACTCTGGCTATGGCGCGAGGTGTTAGGTCGATTGATGCAGGAATCATCTGTTACATCGAACCCGTATTGAATCCGGTTTGGGTGTTTTTAGTCTTAAGGGAAAAACCATCTCAGTGGGCACTTCTGGGTGGAGCCATCATCATCGTCGCGGTAATTGTTCACATGTTGCTGGATGCCCGGTGGAAGAGAAAAGCAGACGCCCCGCCATTGGAGTCCGCACACGCCTAATCTCCAAAGAGCCTGGCCACGGTAAAACCGAATCCTTGCAAGACAACCGACCTCGCTTCGTCGTCGTTCGCCAGCACGTCGCCTGGATGGTAGCGATCCTCTTCAAGCACACGAACCTCAAGCGTCTGAGCACTCTCATCAATCAACCACAACTCTTTCACGCCGAGCGCCGCATAAGTGTCAGCCTTTGTGTTGCGATCGTAGATGGCTGAGCCAGGCGAGATCACTTCGACTACTAGATCCGCAGTGGTCCGGCGATTAGGCTCAAGCCGTGATTCGGTCTCCTCTGAAACGTAGAAAAGGTCCGGCTCAAGGTAGGTATTTGGACTTGTCCAGATTGCCGCACGCGGAACGTACAAGGTTCCTTTGTCACCCGACTTGAGTAAATACTCAGATAACAAGCGGATCAATCTGCTGACAGCATTATCGTGTTTGTACCCAGGAGGGGGTGTCATATAGAGGACTCCTGCGATTAGTTCGAGCTTGGAATGGTCAGGCGGCTCTGGCAGTTCCCAGAACTCTTCCAGGGTGTAAGTTTTGACTAAAGGTGATGTGTTAACCCAGACCATCTTTGGCTCCGATGAGGAAAAGGCGCGAGGATTATAGCAACCTGCGGATGCAGGAGTGTAGCTCTGGTTCCCTTTAGTAGCTTCCTGAAATAATTTGACGCCCTAATGCTGGGACCGCCAGGCGTCCCCGCCTGCTGGTGACCCTCCAGGCGCCTTAAATCTAACCGGCAGGCGAGGACGCCTGCGGTCCCAGCATCAGGGCGTCCGTTAGCTCGCAAGAAGCTACTAAAGGGATCAGACTAAAGCAGCCACAGTGATCTAGTCGGATAGTAGCTCGGTGATCGATCGGGGTAACGCTGCTTGTACCTGTGATATCGCGCCAGTAGTTTTTCGTAACGCGTGTCAGAGGAGTAGATCTTCTTGTGGGGAATGGCGCGCAGATGATCTTCGATCTTTGTCATCTTGCGTGGCGAGAACCGCCAGTCGTAGGTTCCCAGCTCGTAAAGGTTTGTCACTGCGTAACCTTGAATACGTCCGGTGAAGTCCACATACGTATCGAAGTAACTCCATACCAGATCGCGTATTGATCGAAAGGCAGGCTTGCGGCCATGCAGACCAAGATCACGTGAACGCGCAATTGATCCCCAACGGCCTTTGTGCCGGAAAACGAACAAGACATGATCGAGCAAATCCCAGGATTCGAGATCCAGAAGCAGTGGGGCATATCCATGTTGTTCCAGAATTACTGCCGCGGAGACGGCGGCCTCAAGGCAGTGGACCTCATTCGTTTTAAGCATCTCGCGAAATGAGCGCATCGTGCCGCCGCCTTTCTCCCAGTTGTAGGGCATCAAACTGAGAAAGCGTTGCACTTTGGCTGGTGTATTCAGCCTTTGTACCAGCCGCCATTCGCGGGTTGTAAATTGGTCCTTGTCGGGCTTCGCCAAAGATTCTCCTTTATCAACTGACTGCTTTGTTCGGCGTGACGACAAAAGTCGGAACCGCACTTGCCTGAATTACCTGTAGATGTCAGACTAATCTCACCCGAACAAATAAGCTCCGACGCACGCAATCATTACTTCTTTTTGCAAGTGAGACGTTTTCTACATGAACAAGCAGGCAACCGCTTCTCAAATGACCCGTTCCGAACAGGAAACCGAAAACGAGGCAAATCGTCTGACAGCGCAAATCGAAGCAGCTCTGGCTGCAGTGGCAATGCGCTCACCTGACGAAGATGATTCGCTGGAATCCGCGGCGGACAGAATTGAACGGGCCGCTCGTGACCTCGCCGCTGCTCTTCGTGGACTCGCACAGGAACGCAAAGCCACCGCCAGCGAATCGTAGCTACACGTTTTCTTATCCTTAGTCTAACTGTATTTCTTTGATTGGAGACAATCTATGGCTTCCATCCGCACTGAGCGAGTAACGGAAGAACTGGGCCGCAAAAACACTGCCTATGAGCTTGAAAACTTCGGCATCAAGACTCCCGCTCGAGTTTACTGGAATCTCAACGCCCCTGAGCTGTACGAAGAGATTGCGCGGCGCAACGAAGGCATTTTATCGAATTATGGAGCCCTGATTGTCGACACCGGCGAGCATACAGGTCGTGCCGCTA
>DASYRR010000189.1:0-6968 GCA_036004125.1 Pyrinomonadaceae bacterium
CGTTCTTCGCGCAACGGCGGTGGCGTGTTCGTAATGAACAACGACGGCAGAAACGTTATTCAGGTCACGGACTCTGGATTTAATCCAACCTGGTCACCCGACGGGCGCGAACTGGCGCTCAATGATGACAACATCATTAATTCTGAAGCGCGTAATACGTACCCAAGCGCGAGTAAATTGTGGGCAGTTAACGTGACGTCCAAGACACGAAGAATGATTACAACGCACGATGCAGTACAGGCGGATTGGTCACCTCAAGGTCACCGCCTCGCCTTCTGGGGAGAACAAAAAGGTGGACATCGAGACATCTGGACGGTGGCTGCGGATGGCGGTAGCGAACCTGTTCCTGTTACTGACGATGGATTCATAGACTGGAATCCAATTTGGTCGGCGGATGGAGAATACCTTTACTTCTTGAGTAATCGTGGCGGCGAGATGAATCTGTGGCGCGTGTCGATTGAGGAGAACACGGGCCGTCTGCAGAGCGCTCCAGAACCTGCGACTCTTCCAGCGAATAATTGTCAGCATGGTAGTTTTGCTCGAAACGGAAAGAGTCTGGTGTATGGGCAAAGCACACGTAACGAAAACGTCTGGCAAATCGGATTTGATCCCGCGCGCGGCCAGGTTAATGGCACTGCTACGTTTCTGACACAAGGATTGAAACGTTATACGTATTTTTCGCTGGCTCCCGATGAACAGAGCTTTGTCTACTTGGCGCGAGGCGAACCACAGCAAGACTTGTTCACCGCAGACCGCACAGGCTCACCGCTCCATCGACTTACTGACGACGTCGCTCAAGACATCGTCCCCCGTTGGTCACCTGACGGTCAATGGATTGCACTCTTATCTGATCGCAGTGGCAAATACGAGATTTGGAAAGTGCGGCCGGATGGTTCTGGGCTTGCGCAAATGACACATGAACCGGATCGTGAAGTTATCGCACCTGTGTGGTCACCCGATGGCTCAAAGCTGCTCTATCAGATCCGAAACGTAAATTCTTACATCATTGATGCCAATCGACCTGGCACTGAGCAAATACCACAAAGCTTGCCAGGTCAGCCGCCGCCCGGATTCATCCCTTGGGACTGGTCTTCGGATGGCAAGCTGTTGGTTGGTTGGCAACCGCTGAGTGAGGAGCGCTCGATGGTCGTTTATTCGTTTGCTCAACAGCGGTACGAGCGCTTTGTCACTGGTTTTGGTTCTTACCCAATTTGGCTGAACGACAATCGGCGCGTGCTGTTTCGCGAAGAGGGAAGGTTGTTCGTACTGGATCGACTGAATGGGAAGTGGCGCGAAGTTCTAGCGCTTAAGCCACCCAGTCAGATCGGCAATTACGCGCTCTCGCGCGACAACCGGAGACTTTATTACACCAGCGGGAGTAACGAGGCCGATATTTGGCTGTTGAATGTGGAGCCGCGAGGCAAATAGAGGTGGGACTGACGAGTGAAAACTGTTTGATTTGGCCAGTCCATCTCCAGATCCGCTCTAGTCATAACTGGCATAGAAGAGTATCGAGTGGATTGAGCCGAGCAGGAACCGACCGTTTACAGTCTTGATCCTTAATCGTTCTAACATGATCAGAAGACAATCAGACGGAGTACGTTTTTTGTGGCAGTGATATGAAAGATTTGGACGTGAGAATTCACCAGAGCAAGAATGCTCGGCGCGACGATTGGGTGTTGGTGCGGCGTGTGGTGATCAAGATCGGGACGAGTATTGTCACTGCGGGAACTAACGAGTTCTCTGCAGCGCAGGTTGAGCCCCTGCTACGCTCCATCGCTCGCTTGAAGCGAGAGGGTCGGCAAGTAGTGTTCGTCTCGTCGGGAGCAGTTGGACTGGGTGCGGGAAAGTTAAAACTGGATCGCGCTCGTTTGAATGATCTGGCAACTCGGCAAGCCTGTGCCGCCGTTGGCCAGAGTCTGCTAATGCATGCTTACGAAGAGCTGTTTAGCAAACAAGGTGTGCCAATTGCGCAAGTGCTCCTGACCGAAGACGACTTCATGGACCGAACGCGCCATCTGAACCTGCGCCGGACAATAGAGAAGCTGCTCAAACTCGGAGTGTTACCAATAATTAATGAGAACGATACTGTCTCGACTGTCGAGCTTGAGCTGAAGGCTGATGGTGTGAACCGCAGCTTCGGCGACAACGATCGATTGGCGGCGCTTGTGATGAGTAAGTTGGATGCCGACGCCCTCATCATCCTGACCAGTGTCGATGGATTACTACGAACGCCTGTAAGCAGCAAGAGTGTCGAGGTCGTTCCACTGGTTACGGAGATTGACTCGGAACTAAGAGCGTTGGCGCGTGGGCGCTCGGCAACTGGGCGAGGCGGAATGGAAACAAAGTTGGAGGCTGCGGAAATCGCGATGCGCACTGGTGGCCTGGCCTTAATCGCCAATGGAACTAAGCCTGATACGCTGGATCGAATTTTTGCGGGTGAGCAGGTTGGTACTTTCTTTGTATCTGGCGCACGGCTTAAAGGCAAGCGCCGCTGGATCGCCTACGCCGCTGGGGTGCGTGGCCGGCTCGTTGTCAATGCTGGGGCGCGTGACGCGATCGTCGGAGGCAAAGCGAGTCTTCTTGCATCGGGAGTCTTACGTGTGGAGGATCAATTCGAGGCCTTGGACGTAGTTAGCATTATTGATGTTGATGGTCGAGAGTTTGCGCGCGGCATGGCAAACTGTACAAGCCTTGAGGCGGAACGGTTGATAGGTTCAGGATCTGCAACCGCGAAAACAGGTAGAGCGCGTGTGCTTGTGACCCGCAATAACATAGTGTTGATGGAGAAATGAAGAACATTGCAACAGCCCAATTCCCGGAAGCTAGCGTGACAGACATCGCTCGTGGCGCGCGAGTAGCCGCGCGTCAACTTGCCTCGCTTTCGCATGCACAACGCAACGATGCCCTGTTGGCTGCCGCACAAGCGCTCGTTGATCGACGGGCTGAAATCGTCGCTGCCAATGAACTGGACTCAACTGCGGCGCTGCGCGATGTCGAAGCAGGGAAGATGTCGCAGGCGATGTTTCAACGTCTGAAAACTAACGAGGGCGGTATAGCTGAAATGGCTGCTCGCGTGCGCGATGTGGCTAGCCTGCCTGATCCACTCGGTCGCACACTGGCCGCGACTGAATTGGACGATGGTTTGACGCTCTACAAAATATCTTGCCCGCTGGGAGTAATCGGTATCATCTTTGAATCCCGGCCTGACGTAATTCCTCAAGTTGCGGCCCTGGCCCTGAAATCCGGTAACGCAGTGATCTTCAAAGGCGGCTCTGAAGCCAGGCATACGAACGCAGTGTTAGCTTCAATTTGGCGAGAGGCGCTTGCGCCATTCACGGAAATACCGTCGGACATGATCAACTTAATGCACACGCGTGAAGATGTCGCTGAACTGTTAACGCTCGCTGATGAGATTGACCTGATTATTCCGCGTGGTTCTCAAGAGTTCGTCCGCTACATTGCGGAAACCAGCCGGATCCCGGTACTTGGCCATGGCGAAGGAATCTGCCACGTATATGTCGATCGTGCAGCGGATCTGGAAAAAGCACTCGCGGTCGCCTTTGACTCTAAAGTGCAGTATCCGGCGGCTTGCAATGCGATGGAGACTCTACTGGTGCACGAAGAGGTCGCCCCGGATTTTCTACCGGCAATGATCGCGCAGTTTAAGTCTGCGGCTGTGGAGGTGCGAGGCTGCCCTCGTACGATCGCTCTCACGGGAAGAGAGGATATTGTTCCGGCGCAGGAATCGGATTGGACGACTGAATATTCAGACCTAATTGTTTCGATTAAGGTGGTGGCAACTGCGGATGAGGCAATCGAACATATTCAGCGTTCCGGCTCTGGACACACCGAGTCAATTGTGACTGAGGACCAGGAACTGGCAACGCGGTTTATGGAAGCGATTGACGCAGCTGGCGTCTACCACAATGTGTCGACGCGCTTTGCGGACGGGTTCCGCTACGGACTGGGCGCGGAACTTGGGATTAGCACCAGTAAGCTACACGCGCGCGGACCGGTTGGTCTCGAAGGCCTGACCACGTACAAGTACCAGCTTTTCGGTGACGGTCACACGGTGGCCATGTATAGCAAGGGTGAGCGAGCGTTCAAGCATCGTCCAATCAGCTGAGACGTTTACTGATCGTCATCCGGGGCCGACAGCTTCAAGCCCGGGCATGTCTCGCGATAAGTCTCTAAGCCAAAGGCATCCCTCCACTCTGCACGCGACAGCAATCTGCTCAAACGTCCGCAGGCGGTTGTAATTAAGGCTTCCGTTTTTAATGGCCAAATGGTGGTTCCGACATCCTTAATGGGGAAATCGACAGTCCTGGCAACGAACGCGCCGTTAGGACTGAGAACGGGATGGGCCGTGTCAGGTCTGCTCCCATCCTGGAGTGTAACGTTTCCGATCTGAAGAGGTTTTCTTCCAGTCAGATCCCAGATCCGCACACTGTAATCATCCGCTGTGACGAGGCTGCCATCCTCACGGAAGGCAGTCACGAGGCTATTACTGTCGATATTAATCATCGGATGTTCAATCTGAAGAGGCTCTTTATTCGGCACGGTCGTGGACCAGACCTTGACGCCATCGTTGTCGACGGTAGCGAAGCGCTGATTGTCGGGACTTAGAGCAACTGAAGAAACAGTGCCGGTCCGAAGTCGTACCGCATGAGTAGGGGTGGCGATTTCGTAACTGGAGATGCCGTTCTCATTTGCGACCAGAAGGTGTCTGCCGTCGCGGCTAAACGAAAGGCTCAAATCGAGCGTCCTCCCGGTGTTTGGTAGGACAAACTTATCGTCTCTCGCACCTGATATCTGCCAGATCGACACTCCACATTGTCTTCCGCCAGCCGCAATGCGTTGACTCTGCCAGTCGAACGCAAGCGAGCGCACTTCGCAGTCTGTTTTAATGGAAGATATTTCAGTGTCATCCGACGGGTTGAGTAACCTGATGGTTGTGCCGCCGGCAACAGCCATGTACCGCCCATCTCCGCTAATCGCAGTCGGACCTTCTGTATGCCGGACCTCAGCCATTTTCCAATCGCGGCTAAGTGGCCAGACTGTGACCTCGTTGCCTGCAGTAGCAGCGAAGTATTTTGCATCCGGGGTGAAAGCGAGTGCGCCCCTGGCGTTTTTGAGTTTTACGTAAGTGAGGAGCCGACCGCTCAGCGTGTCCCAGATCTCGGCACTTTGGTTGTCAAGACTAACCAGCGCAAGCAGCTTACCATCTCGACTAAACTCGCCGTTGATGATGATGGAGTTGTAGTTGATGCGGCTCAATTCTTTGAACTCTTCCGTGTAAGCGTCCCAGACATGTGTCTCACGCTGGTCAGTCTCGTCATCTGAGCTAGTCGTGACAAGAAAGCGACCATCAGAGCTGAATTCTACAAAGTCCAATTGCGCTGAGAAGACGCTGCGGCGCGTATCAAAACGCAGTACAGTTCCGAATCGTCGTTCATCGACGCCGGTCTGGAATAGGTATTTCCCGTTTGGACTGAAACCGCCCGACCGCAACATGCCAGCGAGGTCTGGTTCATTGTTGTTGGCTAATACCGGTTGGCCGCCGTTTGTTTTCCAAACATGCAGCCCTTCGTCGCTGAGCGTGGTGAATAACAGTTTGTCCGGGCTGAACGAAACGTCAAAAACCGGCTCGATAGCGTCTACGCTGGCGACTTCCGAATACTGACCGTCACTAAACCGCCAGACACTCGCGGTTTTCTGTTTCACCTTGCTCTCGTCGCCACGCTTTCCGAATCCAATGACCAGGAGTTCGCCATCTTGACTGAAAGCAATTGCGCGCACGCCCTTTTGCTCAATAGATTGAAGCTCCGACATTGTGTCGCCGCGCCAGAGGCGCACTCTGTCGTCGCCGGCCGCGGCGACGTATTTGCCGTTCGGTGAGACCTTGGCGAACTTGACGGCCTCCGTGCCAGAGACCTTCCGTGCTGGGCCAAGTTTGCCGTCGCGCGAAAGACCTTCAGTACTTCTTAGCCAGAGCGCGTCGTCTGCAACTGTAAGCATGTACCGGCCATCAGGACTGAAGATCAGGTTCTTAACCGCGCCTTCATGGGTCACTCTGGCTACCGCGTTAGGCATCATTTTTATGCCCTCGATGAGGTTGCGGTATGCGGTGTTGGATGGAGCGCGGCGTATTGACTCGATCGTGAATAGAACCTTCTTCTCCACCTGTTCAAGTATTGGTTCGGGAGCGAGAATATTCTCGGCAGCTACGCGTCCCGCCGTGGCAATATTCTGTTGCCTTGCAGCCTCAGCGCGCGCGTTGCGCTCCTTTTCCAACGCCTCGCCAGCTTTTGCTTCAGCACTTATTCGCAGTTTTTCAGCTGCAGCAGCTTGGCCCTCTGCCTCAGTTGCTTTGGCCTTGGCAATCGTTTCTGTTGCTTTGGCGTCGGCCTCGCGTTGTGTTGCCGCAAGCGCGCTTTCGTTCGCTTTTTTGGCTTCGTCTATAGCCTTGCTTGCTTGCTGCTCTGCGGCATCCTTTTTCTGGTTAGCCGCTCGCACGATCAAGGCGCTAACGGCAGCCGTTCCGCCGACACTCAACGCGACGAAGATCAACGTGCCCCAAGCAGCCTGGCGCAGTCGGCGGTCCTGCGTCGTGAACTCGACCATCTTTAGTATGCGTTCGATGACGTTCTCAGAGGGATGAGCACTGCTGATAGCCACCTGACTTTCTACCTCAGGGTCGGTGCCGCTGAGCCCGACCCATGGTTCCTGTCCTCTTACGGCATTGAACGCTCCCTTGACGTCAACTGTCAGGGCTTTGCGTCCGAGCGTTGCGTAGCGTTCGACTTCGTCCTTCACGAAGTTGGAATCGATCGCGTTCTTGGTGCAGATCACAACCAGCATGCTGCACCAACGCAGTTGTAATTTAAGCGAGAGTGGCAACTTGCCCGACGGCGGCGCGATCCACCGATCGAGGTAACAAGAGAGCTTAGGCATGCGCTTCTGCA
>DASYRR010000190.1:0-45793 GCA_036004125.1 Pyrinomonadaceae bacterium
ATGGCGCGAATCGTTCGTGGCCAGGTGTTATCGTTAAAGAACCAGGAATTTGTCCTGGCCGCGCGCGCAACTGGTGTCTCGACGGCGCGCATTATTTTTCGCCATCTGGTTCCTAACACGCTGGGTCCAGTAATCGTTTACGCGACGTTGACGATTCCTCAGGTAATGCTCACTGAGGCCTTTCTTTCATTCCTTGGTTTCGGTGTGCAGGCGCCACTTGCTTCGTGGGGTAGCCTCGCAGCCGATGGAGCCCAGAACATAGCCATCTTTCCCTGGCAACTAATCTTTCCGGGAGTGACCATGGCGCTAACGCTGTTTTCACTGAATTTCCTCGGCGACGGATTGAGGGATGCGCTCGATCCGCAAATGCGAACTGACTAGAACCCTATCATGTCTTCAAGCAATGGACATCTGCTCGAAGTTAAAGACTTGCGAACGTACTTCGATACTGAAGACGGAGTGGTGAAGGCTGTCGACGGAATCTCCTTCGTTTTGAAGCATGGTGAGACGCTAGGCATTGTCGGGGAATCAGGCTCGGGCAAATCCGTCACGAATCTGGCAATCATTCGTTTGATTCCGGATCCGCCGGGGAAGACCGTTTCCGGCGAGGTGCTCTTTAATGGTCAGGACATTCTGTTGTTGCCGACAGAGGAGGTAAGGAAAATACGTGGGCGACGCATCGCGATGATCTTTCAAGATCCGATGACGTCACTGAACCCGTTTTTGAAAATTTCCAGACAGCTAATGGAAATGACTCGACTTCACCTTGGTCACACGAAGGCCCAGGCTTATGAGCACGCGATTAAGATGCTGGAGACTGTCGGGATTCCAGATGCCCGTGAACGCGTCGACAACTATCCGCACGAGTTTTCTGGAGGCATGCGGCAGCGTGTCATGATTGCAATGGCGCTCTCATGCGAACCGGAGCTCCTGATAGCAGACGAACCAACCACGGCTCTCGACGTAACCATTCAAGCGCAGATACTCGAGCTGATAAAGAAACTAAAGCAGGAAACCGGCACCAGCGTGATTTTAATCACCCATGATTTGGGCGTTGTTGCGGGTATGACTGATCACGTAATCGTAATGTACGCCGGTAAGATCTTTGAGCAGGCAAAAACAAGTCAATTGTTCGAGAGACCCGGAAATCCCTACACGAAGGGACTGTTACGCTCGGTCCCTGATCCTACTTCCGAGCAAGGAAAACTCTACCAGATTCCAGGTTCACCGCCCGACGTCGCACATCTGAAACCCGGATGTCCTTTTGCTCCGCGTTGTGAACGAGTTGAAGATATCTGTCGCCGGGTGTTTCCGCCATTTGTCGAGTTAACCCCGGACCACCACTCTCTTTGCCACTTTGCCGAGGAAGTGTTCACCCAGTCAGGAGGTACGGTCTCAAAAGATCAGTAATGACCACTCTGGAAGCCCAAGTAGATCAATCCACCAACATCCCGAAAGCCCTTCTATCAATTCGCGACCTGAAGGTGCATTTCAGATTGGGCAGAGGCGGCGTGGTCGACAGGATGATTCAGCCGGGATATGAGAAGCGTATCGTCAAGGCGGTTGACGGCGTCACCCTGGATATCCTTCCGGGCGAGACATTGGGTTTAGTGGGCGAATCAGGTTGCGGTAAGTCAACCTTCGGACGCGCCATCCTTAGGCTCACGGAACCCACCTCGGGTCAGGTGCTATTTCGTGATCAGGACCTGGCACATTTGTCTGGACGCCAACTTCGCGAACAGCGTCGACATCTCCAGATCATTTTTCAGGATCCTTACGCTTCACTGAACCCGAGGATGACTGTTGGTCAAATTGTCGGTGAGCCTTTGGAAACCTTCCGGCTGGCCCGGGGCGCTGAAGCTGAGAAGAGAGTCCAGGATTTGCTCGATACAGTGGGTCTCAGTAAGCGCTTCATAAAGCGCTATCCGCATGAGTTCTCAGGTGGACAGCGTCAGCGAATTGGGATCGCACGTGCGCTTGCAGTTGATCCTGATTTCATTGTTGCCGACGAGCCTATTTCAGCGCTCGACGTTTCGATCCAAGCGCAGATACTAAACTTACTCGAGCAACTACAACGCAAGAAGAACTTGACGTATCTGTTTATTTCACACGACCTGCGGGCCATCAGACATATCTCCGACCGCGCCGCAGTAATGTATCTCGGAAAACTCGTTGAGGTTGGCGATGCAAAAACGATCTACGACGAACCTTTGATGCCTTACACCAAGGCACTGATTTCGGCGGTGCCAGTACCGGATCCGAAAATTGAAGCCGCCAGACAGCGAATCATGCTGGAAGGCGATGTCCCATCCCCCATAAATCCCCCGACCGGCTGCCGTTTTCACACACGTTGTCCGTTTGCAATTGAGGCGTGCCGTGACGTTGAGCCACAACTGGTTGAAATCAAACCTGCACACTTCGCCGCTTGTATCAGGATTAGCCTAGAAGAGCCGCACATTGAAAATGTCGCTTCCGGCGAGGCACCAGGGCTTGAACTCAACCGACAAATCGCTGCCCAGAGCGCGTTGACCAACACCGACTAACGCCAACTAACTCCGACAGGATTGCTTTGGGTTGCAAGTCTCCGTAGTGAAATCCAGCAAGGATTAGGCGTTTACGACATAGGTAAACTCTTTCTGTTCGGATGCCTGATCGGAGAGAACACTTGGCCGCGACGTAAATAACCGTCGGTCAAACACTTGGAAGCTCCCCCTGCCCAGTAAAATCGGGGAGCGTAAGAAAGCCACTGGTCGGGCAACCGGCTCAGCTGCGACTCTTTGATGACAGACAAATCCCCCACCTTTAGCGCGCCCGTTTTGGCGGAGTGTCGCGAAGACGCGCCAGCCGGATGGCCTGAAGTCCAGGATGGACTCGCTGCTTCGTCCGGGTTGGCCTTGCTCCTCGTCAACGGTCACCAACCGCCAGCTATTGTTCTGTCCAACAACAACTCGATTTGCCAAGCCCTCCAATCTTCTCCTGAACACGTGAAGCTTTGCGATCCTTATTGCGGTGATGCTCACCGAAGAGCCATGAAGGCGGGTGCGACAACCGAGTTCAAATGTCATGCGGGCCTGCAATGTTTCGTTAGTCCCGTCGAGATCAGCGGACGCACAGGGCTTGCAGTAATTGGCGGACGCGCCTTTGTGAAGAGCTCAGACTATCAAACCCTCAGCCAGCGGTTCCGAAATGGAGACCTGCAGAACCTTGTCGCCAACGACGCATTTGCCAACGTAATTTTTGCGGAGCTTCATCGCGTGCGAGAACTTGCGGATATTGTTGAAAGATCTCTTCTTAAGTTTAACCCAATGGCTTCGTCAAAGACGCCTGAAGCATCGACTGAAGCTGCAAAGATTGCGAGTCCAACACCAAAGCCACTTGTACCTGTTGAACCTGAGCGCAACGAGAAGCTTGAGTTGGAAGTAGAGCGCTTACGCAGTGAGTTGGAATATCGCTCGCGCTTTGCGGATTCGCTGCAGCGCTTCCTTGACCGCATAAGTTCGAATGATCCAGCTCAAACCTACTATTCGATAATCAGCAACTCAAAGGAGCTGCTGCGTTCAGAACGGGCTTCATTGCTGGTTTTTGATCAAAACTCGAATGAGCTGATCCTAAAAGCCGCAATCGGTTTGGCTACCGATCTTACTAACGTGGGTCATATGCGACTCGGAGAAGGTGTTTCCGGTGAAGTTATCGAATCGGGGAAGGCCTTGATGGTAGATGACGTTGAATTATCAGGTTTGACGCCCGCGCCGGCAGATCGACTTTACAAAACGAAATCATTTATCAGCTATCCGATCACAATTGGTGGCAGAAGGATCGGTGTTTTGAACGTGACCGACAAATCGGGTGGCGGAACCTACGATGAAATTGACCTCAGCCTCCTTGAAATCATTGGGCCTCAAGTAGCGCTCGCTCTCGAGCGCGCCGAATGGCAGGAGCGCGCGACTGAGTTCCAGCTGATGTCAATAACGGATCCGCTTACAGCATTACCTAACAGACGCTATCTCGAAGAACGCCTGACGGAAGAACTGAATCGCTCAAAACGTTACGACTATCCGATGAGCTTCTTGATGATCGATATCGACGACTTCAAAGCCTATAACGATAACAATGGGCATCAGGCCGGGGACCTCGCACTGCAGATCACAGCACACTGTTTGAAAGCAGCGCTCCGATCTGCCGATGTAGCTTCACGGTATGGCGGCGAAGAGTTTTGTATCTTGTTACCGCAAACTTCGATTGCCGAGGCAGGGGTAATTGCAGACCGCATCCGACAAAGGGTGGCTACAACGCATTTTCCACATGGTAAGTCGCAACCGTTAGGCAGGGTTACTGTGAGTATCGGCGTGGCGGCGTATTCGACCATCGTCAACTCGGCCGAAATAGTCATGGCGGCAGCCGATCGAGCGCTCTATCAAGCAAAGAGTCTGGGGAAAGATCGCATTGAGTTTTACCACGACGACAGCGTTAAAACCGCAAGTACAAAATGAACGGCTCTAGCTCAAGGGAAAACTCTCGACCAGTGTTGGGACGCGTAACACGACAAGATTTTGTCGGTCGCGTCGTTGAGCTAGATCGTGTTGTGGCGCAGGCCAGTGAAGCAAAGAAGGGGCGCGGTCTACTACTTTTAATGGAGCCTTCCGCTGGCGTCTCGGAGCTTCTCAGGCAGACGTACGACTATTTCTTCAACAAGCGATCAGAAGTCATTCCCATCTATTTTGCGTTTACTCGGAACGAGACGACTGCCGTTAGCGCGGCGATCGAGTTCCTCAACAGTTTCCTGCAACAGTACATTGCCTTCCGTCGCAATGAACCCGGGTTATGTCATGCGGCTTTGACGCTGGAGGATCTCGTTGAGCTTGCGCCACCGTCTGACCTGGAGTGGATTGAGCAGTTAGTCCAGTTGTACGGCCGAGTAAGGTTCAGCAACGACAACAAGGAACTCGTGCGTTTTTGTTTAGGTGCGCCGCAGCGCGTTCCTGCTCGCGCGGGTAGACCCTTTGTGATGCTGGATGGTGCTCAGCTAGCTGCAGACCTGAATGGCGGAGTAATGCTGGGCACAGAACTGTTGCGGGTATTTGGACGCTCCGGTTTATCGTTTGTGCTCGCTGGGTTACGACGTCAAATTCTCGACGCGGCCCACACGGCCGAATGTAATTTTGAGCTCCTCGACCTGCTGCGACTTGAGCAGTTGACTTCGGAAGAGGCCCATCGTCTCGTCGATCATGTGGCAGTTCGTCAACAGGTAGCGACCAGCCGTGAAGCTCGCGATCTTTTAGTTGAGCAGTTTGCCGGCAGCCCATTCTTCATTAGCAGCTTTCTGCAGGCAGCCAGGGAAAAGAATATCGCGCTCATTTCGTACCTTGATTGTCAACGGCTATATGTTGATGAACTTCTCGGCGGTCATCTTAATCACCACTTTGAGGAGTTGTTAGAAGAAACGACTGCGCAACTCGATAAGCGCCTGGCGTTAATCCGAGTGCTCTGGGAGGCTGTGGTCAGCGAGGAAAAGTTCGCATCGGTTGATTCGTGGCGCAGACGCCTGCAACTGTCAGCAAATGAACTTGATGAAGTCATGCACACTTTGCACATTCACGAGTTTGTTAATTGGAACGGACCAACAGTTGACGCTACCACGGGGTCGCAGCCCTGGAAAGATTTTCTCAAAGTCAATTATCGCTTGGCTGTGCTCAACGAGCCGCGCGCTTTAGTAGTAGCCGATGCAATAACTGATTCGTTGAAACGTGCACCACACACGATGGCTCGTCACTACAAGCGATTGGCCCAAGTGGATTTGCGCGAAGTCGTGACGAAGTTTGATTGTCAGCATCTGCCCCGAGTGCTTTTTGACTATGGCAGCTTCAGTGCGAAGTACAAGGGAGCATCCGATGCAGGGTTGTTTGCCGGGCTGGGGTCTGAGGCTGAAATGCTCAAGCTGCCGCAAATGGTTCACGTAACCAGCTGCTTGGCATTCAAGAGTGAGCTGCGCCAGGTCTGTGAGGAACATAAGTGCGTTGTAGCCCACGGCTTCGACGATGCTACCTATAGCGATGCGAATGAAGTTATTTGGCTTGTCGCTGAGGTAGAATCAAAACTCGAAGTCGACGCTGATCTGGCTGAGGTTTGGTATGACCGGCTGCAAACGGTAGCTCAGGTGTTTGGCTTTCGTCGTTACCAGGTCTGGTTGATCGGAAATGAAGGTTTCTCGGAAGCCGCCTGCACGACGGTCCGCGAGCACGGCGCCTTTTGCTCCAATAGACGCCAATTGGAGGTCTTAATTGCCCAGATAGGGGCTGTCAGTGCTAGCCCGGTCTCGACTACCCACGGCACTGGCGATGCGGATGAGTTCCTAATTGTCGTGCCCATGGGTGAAGACAACGAACTGATCGCGGCCAATGCTGTGGAGCAAATTGCCCGGCGTCTAACGTTCCAGCCAGCGGCAATTAACCAGATCAAGACCGCTATAGTTGAGGCTTGTATTAACGCTTCCGAGCACAGTTACAGCCCGGATCGAAAAATATATCAACGATTTCGGGTTGAAAGTGATAGATTAGTCGTCACTATTTCGAGCCGCGGCATCGTCCCGATCAACGTTGGAAGCGGCAATACCAACGTAACTAAAACAGAGAATGACGATGCTGCTACGCAGCGGCGTGGCTGGGGACTCAAGCTCATCCGCACGTTGATGGATGAAGTTGAGTTTGAGAAAGTCGACGACGGAACCAGGCTGCGTATGACGAAGTATCTGCGAAACAGTACAGGCTGATTCGGCTTCAAATTACAACGCGGAAGTTTTAGCGCCCAGGGTTTTCAATCACGAATACAGATTCGTAGCAGGAGGGGCTACCGGGTGGATATATCAAGCGGCGCCGTCGTCAGGTCGCACTGTGTTGGTACTACAGCTGTCGTTTACGCGAGCGACTATCTCAACAAACTCACCGGCGAAAAAATAGAACGTGAATGCCGTCGACAACTCGATTCGGGATGTCGGGCGCTCGTTATTGATTTCGCTGATACGCAACTGGTAAACAGTATCGGCATCTCAATTCTTCTGGGCATCATCGACATTGCTGAAAAGAACGGTGCTCAGGTTGTTTTCTCCGACGTTAACAATCAAACCATCGAACTGTTTAATATGCTCGGACTCACTCGTCACGTGGCACTAGCTAAAGACGAACGGGAGGCGCTCTCTCACCTTGCCGGCTTCGACTCGACACCAACCCTTCATTGAGAGTCGCATGGGGCCGTCTACACAAAAACTAATTCACACTTTTGGTGCGCTCGCTGATCTCGGGCAGGAAGTAGCAAATACCGGCGACTTCAACGAGATGGTTCGCACCTCGATGCATCTTCTACTGGGAACGCTCGCCCTGCGTCGGGGCGCAGTAGCAGAATGTGGAGCACTTGGTAAGCTGGGTTGTGTTGCGGTATGGGGCCTCGATCAGAAGCAGCTGGAACAGTTTTCGATCGCCGAAGAAGAGAAGAACGCGTTGCTTGAGTCACGCCTGCCTGCCTTGCTGATAAGGGAATCGAACTCAGCGTTTGTGGAGCGCTATCGCGACTTGCTGGCGCGTGAAGGTATTGAGGTGGTCGTTCCCATGGTTGTGCGGAATGAGCTCACCGGTTTTGTTTTGTTGGGTGGCAAGGCGAGCGGTGAAGAGTTTTCGGAGGACGATTTCGAAACTATTCGCGCGATGGTTCGTCATATTGGTGTCGGTATTCATACTCACCGGCTGATCGACCAGGTCGCGCAACGTGCAGAAGAGAATCGAAGGCTTTACGAAGAACTACGCGCGATCTACCGCGACACAGTGCGCGCCTTCGCTGCCGCAATTGATATCAAGGATAAATACACGCAGGGACACTCAGAGCGGGTGGGTCGTTACAGTGAAATCATCGCGCGTGAGATGGGCTGGGGCGAAGAGGAAGTGGAGGGGATTCAGATCGCTGGTTACCTGCATGATATTGGCAAATTGGTGGTTGATAGAAACATCATCAATGCTCCTTACCACATTGATGCGAAGGAATCGAGTGAGTTGAGCAGGCACCCGGTTGCTGGCTACGAGATCCTGTCGCCGATTAATCACCCTTACGCTGATATTCCGTTGATGGCGAAATATCATCACGAGCGTTTAGACGGCCGGGGTTATCCTGATGGGCTTACCGACAAACAGATTCCATTAGGAGCCAAGATCGTTTGTTTGGCGGATTCGTTTGATGCGATGACTACAGATCGACCGTACCGTCGTCGTCGATCGTTCGAAGATGTTGTTCGTGATCTGCGACAAAACACTGGAAAGCAATTTGATGGGGCAGTAGTTGTCGCTTTTTTACGGGCCATATTCAAAGAGGTTACTGGTGAGACGAAGGAGCGTCGCATCACGAAGATGCTGGGCAAGGGTTACCTCGATGGCGAGCAAGTGCCAACGCTGCTTTCCGACCTGATCACGGAACTTGAAAATAGGCAGTCAAGTGCAGTTAGTGGGTCCACAGCCTAATCCCAGTTCCATTTTTGGTTTCCTAAATCTCAGCTCTCAAGCTCGCGCTTCCGTGTGTTCACAGGGGAGACTACGAATCAATTCGCTGACCTCACCATAGTTGCTGACTTTCGTAGGAATCACCCAGGCCGAACCGTTTTTGAACTCAATCTCCGTCCGCCAGATGGTCTTTCTGTTGTAGGGTCGAATCCTGACCTTATCCACTACACGGTTCAAGTCAGTCCAGCGAAATGTTCGTCCGTCGTTGAGCACCAAACCTTCTTCAGAAAAGTATTTAACCGATTTCTTATGCCCTCTGCGTATTATCCACACAATCAACGCAAACATCAGTAACGCCATTATACCGATTGCTAACGGCACGATCTCAAAACCCTTCAACAAAGCCTGTGATTAGATTCATTAGACCCAAGGCAGCATCTTTGAGGGCCTGAGCTATTTGCTTGAAATGCTCTTCGTTTTCGCCATCCTTCGACAGCTTAACTGTATGTAGTCGTTTAAAAATCCACAGCATGCGATCTACCGGAAAGTCTTCTGACTCTCCAACTATTACGGGTATCAGACGCTTGCTAAACGCAGGTTCACCTAGTGCGTAACTAATGCTGCTCTGTACTGCATCGGATTCCAGTGCGTCAGGCGTAACCAAAACTACCATCGCATTGGATTCTTTCAGACCGCTGGCAATCTTCTCCGCCCAGTTATCTCCCAGCATAACCTCCCGTTTCTTATACCAAGCGTCCAATCCCGCATCCTCCAGGGACTCGACAATCTTGGTGGCCAACGCTTCGTCTTTAGAAGAATAGCTTATGAAAAACTTTCATCAATCGCTCCGTATACTCTCGGCCGCATTATAGTTCTCAGAGTTGTCGCTCATCAACGTTCGGCTCAATCACTAAGCGTCCCAATCTTTGATGATTTTACCGTTGATGGCGTAGTCCACCGACTTAATTGTCGCAAACTGCTTCAGTGTTTTGATAATCGGCGTCAACACTTGCTCTTGCTCGCAAAAGGCGCCGGAGACATGTAGATACTTTTCGGCGCCGAGTTTGAAGTTAACGATCGCCACTCCCTTCTTAATGGAAACGCCTAGATAATAATTGCCAAGCGGTGCCAGAGTTTGCATGCCTTTCGTCTTTTCTTCTGCAGTCGGTCCGGCAAACAGCAAAGTCAACGCCGTATGGGCAGGCCGTTTTGTCGTCGCAACCTTTCGCTTAACAAATTCACCGGCACTGCAGCTGTTAGCCCACTCAGGGAGGTTAGGGTTAATGAAGTACAGTTGCAGCTCGACTTCCGGTGGCGCAGCTCGGGTCACAACGTGACGACCCTCATGAGCGGTAACGAAAAAGTTAACTGCCGTAAAAACAACTAACCAACGCATCGCGCCTTTAGGCATAGTTTTGAGAGCGGGCATGAGCTGACATCTCCGACAGATTCTCAAATGAAGCCGTGCTGTTGAGTTGAACGGGCGCGTGCTTCTTAACTTTTAACACCAAACACGCAGCCAAGTCTGCTGCAAACGCTTGTTGGGCGCAAAACAAGAGAACTTTGCCGCGCCGGTGATTCTTCCTTATCGCCAAAAGCTTTGGCCTTGCGTCTACGGTTGGCAGTGTCGTCGCCCGCGATTCAGGGTCGAATCTGAATATTTCCACCACCATGTTCGACATCTACAAAGGCGTAGGAGGCGAGTGAGAAACTCTGGCAACCAACGATGCCGCTCGAGTGTGATGGGATGCCAACATCGTCTGGCCGCTCAAAATCCGTAGCAATCCAGCGTAGTGCGGCGCCATTGTCGTCATCACGCTCGGAATCTTTGGGTGTCCAACCAGTTGCGGGTAGGTTGTAAATACCCCAGGTCAGCCGGTCTGGCGCGAGCGTTCCAACTCCTTCGCCGTTATCCTCAACTACAAGCAACACTCGATGCCCGATTGCGGCGAGAATGTTCGAACTGGAAATGGCGCCTCCCATAACAGCTCGATTTCCCTCAATCCGCAGGCAATCAAAATCTGCCGTAACCTGAATGCCGGTAGTTGTAGGAGCGTTTTCATCACCAACTGTTCCGGCAGGATCGCTAAATGTCATTGTGCCGCGCGTAAGGTCACCATTGGTCCGCGCGTCGAACTGAAGATACCTTGTGTTTCCATCACCGACCGAAAACTGAAAGTCGCCGTTTGTTGATGGACCACTATCGAAAGCATTGGCTGGGCGTTGCCACAACGTGGGGAGGAGAAGCAGCACTAATAGAGAAGCGAGGGCGATTCGTTTCATGGGAGTTTATCCTTCAACGGAGATTGAGTAACTTATCGGTTTGAACGAGGCGGTTATATAAGCTTTGAGACGTAGAGTCAAACCGGGCTGGATACTTGTCGTGGTTATACCTCTTGGCTGTAATGATGCCTTTACAACGGAGGTTCCACTGCTCCGCATTCAACAAGCAAACGAACAACCTCGGATGTCAGTGTGCCGTTTGCCACTTCCAGGAAGGGGTTGGGAAAGACTCTGGAATTGATGTCGGTAGCTCAAACAGATCATGCTTCATTTATTTTCAGTTTCATCGCGAGCGTCAAAACGGTGTTTCAGAGATGCGACCTCTTCCATCTGTTCGTGCAAGCGCTTAGCCAGGTAGAACAGTGCGAGCACGACCATGATCGCGCCAGAGACCTCGCACGCCAAAATGATGAGTTTGTCGCTAAAACCGATTCTGCTCACGATCAAAAAAGGACCGAGAAGCATAAACGCCGATAGCCAAACCGGATACCTAGGAATGCGCTTCATAGTTTTGGTTCTCCAGATAGGGTTCTGTGTTGGGCGAGCTCGTTTTGAGGTCTTGTTGCGGTTAATGATCAGCTTTGCCCAAAAGTCGCTCAAGTAGGTGGTTTCAGCACCTTACGACGGCAGTCCCTTCGGTGCTAACGGCAATGATCGCAGTCGCTTTCCCGTCGCCGCAAAAATCGCGTTTCCCACTGCCGGAGCCAACCCAACAATCGGTGTTTCGCCAGAACCCGCAGATGGAAGATCCTTTCGATCCACTAGAACGATCTCGATGTTAGGCACATCACTGAACCTTGGTACTCGGTATCGCGAAAGTCTCGAATTGAGGATGTTTCCATTTGCAAATTCGACGGCCTCAAACAACGCTCCGCCGATTGCCATTACCACTGCACCTTCAACCTGATTCTCCAGATGTTTTGGGTTGACTATGGCACCGCACTCGAACGACTCAACTACACGTTCAATCTTTACTTTTGCGCCGGCAGCAACAGACACCTCGGCGCAAGTGCCTACATAGCCGCCTTTTTCAAAACCGCAGGCGATGCCAACTCCTCGACCGGCAACAGTTTTCCGTTTGCCCCAGCCCCAGCCAAAACGGGTTGCCGCGGCCTCAAGTACGGCACGCAATCGTTCATCCTTCAGGTTGTGCAAACGGAATTGCAATGGATCCAGGTTTAGTAGCGCGGAAAGTTCGTCGATGTGGGTTTCCCGAGCAAAGTGATTTGCCGTTGCCGCCAACCCTCGATAAGACCCTTGACGCAAAGGGGACTGGCTTGGATGGAACTGCACGAGCTGATTGGGTATGTCGTATTTGCCATCGATCGCGGACGTTCCAGAATTATAATTGTGAAACTCCCAAGCGGTGATCGTGCCATCATTCTTCACGCCACTTTTGACGTCGATGACACCAGCAGGGCGGAAGTAAGCCCACGTGAACTCTTCCTCGCGCGACCAAACCACTTTCACTGGCTTCTTTGTGGCAAGCGCCAATCGAGCCGCTTCGATTGCGCATTCACCAGTGTGCTTGCCACCATATCCCGATCCAGTGTCGGGAACGATGACACGCACTCTTGCTTCGGGAAGGTGAAAAGCTTCTGCGAGTTCACCGCGCACGCCGAATGGTCGTTGGGTGCCGGTCCAGACAGTGAGTTTGTTGTCTACCCACTCAGCGACGGCGGCACGCGGTTCGAGTGGGACATGTGCGATGTAAGCGACTGTGTAGGTTTGCTCTAGTTGTTTATCGGCTGCGGCAAAACCATCCGCGACAGAGCCAACAGGACGACCTCTACCCTGGTTTGGATTTGCAGTCTTCCGCAAATGATTAAACAACTCCGCGTTGCCTGGTTGCTCCGTGGGTTTCCAGCGAGCGCTGACCGTGCCTGCTAAACGAGTCAATGTTTGCTGATCGGCGGTCGCAACACCGATGAAATCTCCATCCTTTACTACTTGACTGCCGGCGTCCTTCTCTTGGATCGGATCGGACGAAATCAGTGTTGCGCCAAGAGTCGATGGTCGAACCACCTTACCAAACAGCATCCCTTCACGCTTTAGATCAGAAGTATATTTGTGTCTGCCTGTCACGAATTCACGTCCATCCACCTTCGGTAGCGAAGTGCCGGCAACAGTCCACTCCTTGGTTGGCGTAGTCTTCACGTCCGCAGGAATAGTCTTTACCAGCTTTAGACCCTTAGCAAGATCGGCAAACGACAGGGACTTTGTCTTATCGTGGTTTACGAAGCGGGAATCAACAATTCGAACCGTACCTGGTTCGACCTGCCACTGTTGCGCTGCCAATGCAACGAGCGTTTCCCTGGCCGCGACGGCGGCTTTGCGCAGTTGCGGCGCCATTGTTGGCGTAGTACGACTGCCAAATGTCCCCGCATCGAACGGCGTTACGTCGGTGTCGGCCATAACCAGCCGGATCATTGAAGGTTCGACTTGCAACTCTTCGGCGACCGCCTGAGTAAGCGACGTGCGAATGTTTTGCCCCAGTTCGACTTTGCCTGTGTAGACGTTGATAGAGCCATCTTCAGCTATGTGAATCCAGGCGCCGATCTCTTGAGGTAGGTTGCGACTAAATCCTCCTCGCCCAGACTCGCCCTGGCGTTCGGCGTCCTGCCCTAGCAGATTGCTTATCGGGACGAGTAGCGCGAGACCGCCGCCGAATACTTTCATGAATTGGCGACGATCGAAATCGAATTGGTAGGTTCCGTCTTGCTGAAGCTCGTATCGTTCGACTTCGGGAGCGTCAGTCATTTGGCCCCCCCTTTTCGTTCTGCCGCCATTTGAATTGCAGTAATAATTCGGAGATATGTCCCACATCGGCAAACGTTGCGGTCCATGTGGCGGACAATTTCATCACGCGTGGGCTGTCGGTTCTTACTGAGCAAGTCAACTCCTGACATGATCATGCCGGGCGTGCAGTAGCCACACTGCATAGCGTCTGCCTTGAGAAAAGCCTCTTGTAGCGGATGTAGCTGGCCATCCTTCTCCAAACCTTCGATTGTGGTTATTTGTTTGTCGGCAACTTTACCGACTTGAGTAATGCAGGAACGTATTGCTTGTCCATCGATTAGAACTGTGCAAGCCCCGCACTGCGCTTCGCCACAACCGTACTTCGTGCCAGTAAGGTTGAGGTAGTTACGCAGCACGATGAGCAGGCTGGTTTGCGGATCGATATCCACCGTTACTTTATTCCCGTTAAGATTAAGGGCCTTAATGTTAGCCACGTCCTAACCTCCTGGTATCGTTTGTGCGAATTGTAGTGCTGATGACGGCGGTTTGGAATAGACGAAGGCTGACCGTCAGCGAGATGCAAGGTTCTTGCATCGTTTTCTCGACATGTCGTTGAGGTTCGGAGTAAGTGCTTGGATACAGTCAGTACCAACTATAAGGCTATTTCTACAACCGCGATCAGATGTGTCCCCATATCCAGACAGCCTGGTTGCCGACAGGCTTCCAATTCCATTTGAAGGAGCTCATTCCATCGCGCGGGATCAGTCCGAATTTCTTTGAGCTTTTCTCCCCAGACGGTAGAGACACAATTTGATGCGGAGAACTCCACCACCGAAACTCTATGCCTTTCCAAGAACGCTGTAAATTCGCTCGCTCTGAATAAGTGACATCGATGCCGCAATCCCTCGCTCGCTTCAAAATACAGATCGCCAGTGCGAACAATCTCTGCATTCTTTCCAGCGCTAACCGTGAAGATAGCCGGTAACAATTCGTGAATGCTTCCCCAAAGCGATGACACGCTAAGAAAGACCTTACCGCCGGGTCTCAAGACGCGTAAGACCTCCCGCAAAGCGACCTCTTTCTTCTCAAAAACATAGCCAAGCGGATTGCCGTAACACACCACAGCGTCAAATGTTTGATCGGCAAAGACGGTCATGTCGCAAATATCAACTCGCAACCAGTCTTTGACACCATGTGCGAACTGAAATTCGTCAGCGAGTCGCTTGTTGAGCTCTAGTTGGCGATTTGAGATATCGGCAACAACGACCGACGCTCCGAGATTTACAAGAATTTGCGTAAACCGGCCAGCACCTGCGCCCACGTCCAGAACCAGACTCCCTGATTCAACGTGTTGTTCCAGGTAGTACGAATGGATGTACAGCTTGATCTCATCTGCGGGTGTGTTGACCAACCGTGTCCATTCCCGTTCACCAAAGTCATCGAAGTACTTCGCTGTGAAATCTGGATCGTAGAGATTGGAATTCATCGAATGGAGGAAGAAGGCTAATGTTTCGCAGTACAGCGGAGTGATCGATCCATCTATTGTGTAACCTCACCGCCGAGGTCTGCCGTATTCATGCCGGTTCACAATGAAACTATAGATCAAACCCGAATCAAGTCTAAGGTAGCCATCAGAAAGTCCGGTCAACCAAAGCTACGGCCTGTGATCAGCCGTATTCCCAATCGTTTTCGTACATCTATTGTCACGCATTTCAACGGTGGGGTTACGCTCGCACATAGGATCGGCGGCATAGAAGGTAAAGGAAATACCCGCTATACCAAAGAGCGTCAGCAACACCAACACAACGACTAATACGATGCCTTTCTGACCTTTGTGATCTGTTCCTTTCATGGCCTGCTCCTTTGATACAAGGTTCTGACTTTATTATCGGCTACCAGGGCCTGTTATATGGAAGTGCCGAACTTCATTTCGGCGTTCGCGGCGCGCAATCTAGCTGCGAGCCTCTTTGGCACGCTTCGAAAAATGCCAAAGACCACCCGTAACGTCAACCGGCAAACGATAACCCAATTGGCGGGCAAGCATGACAATTTGTCCGCGATGGTGACCTTCATGCGCGACGAAATAGGTTAGGACATGTCCGACATCAAGGGGAAGGTTGCGCCAAGTATAAGCGGCGGAGACGGGAAGCGTGCCGCCTCGATCACACCCGAGCTTTAGCAGACTGATAATGCCGCGGCTACTCCTACCTAGTGCTGGAATCAACTGCTTCGGTCCAACCTTGTGTCGATTAACCGCTCGCGGCACCACGATGCCGAATTCTTTTCCCAGTGTCTTAATCCACATACACCGAGCATTGTGGATGTGACCGGCGATCATCCGAACGGTTCGTCGTGGAGCGCCCGGCACAGCTTCTCCCCATAGCTCGTCGGGTAAGTGTTCGACGAGGAAGACGGTGACGCGGTTGTTAGTGCGCCACGCGTCGAGGAGTATTGCTGTTTGATCAAGCGCTTGTTCGGTGCGGGTCATGATGGGATCGGCGGTTTACCGACAATTCTCAGCATTGCGTGGGAAATTTCCGCAAGCGTCTCCCAGCCTTTCGGGATTGTTTCCCACCACTTGTAATGCGCTTCATTTAGGCCGCTGCTAACAATCAGTTCGTAGCTAATGCCATCGACGCTGAGCTTGTACTCTGGCGCGACCGAAATAGACGCCTGCTTCAAAATCTGCAAAATGCGCTCTGCGTCTTGATTCGTTACTTTGATTTCCTCGGATAATGTGAAGACAGCTTCCGACCCTGCAGTAGACTGCCGCTCTACTTCTTCGTACTTCAATACGTAGGTCGATTTATCTTTGCCGCGATTCTCCATCAGTGTGAGGAGAAGACCGTCGTCAAAGGACGGAGCGATGGATAACTTCAATAGTGGTGTTTTCATTTGGTGAACATTAACCTGATCAGAGCCATCGCAAAAGCAAAAATGAAACCGCATGAAAGGTCTCGAGACGAATCAGCAATTTTCCCTGTCGCACACGAATCCAACCGATGACGGACATCGTGAAACCAGCCAACACGGGCGTGATCAGCAGGTTAATACCATGCAGATTCGAACTGCGGACGAAGGCTCTAGGAAAAATCAAAATGCTGAGCCAGCCGACAAACAGACCAAAACCCAAATACATGATGCCCGTCAATAGCGCGTTTAGAGTCTGACGAGCTCGGATAAAACGTGATGTGGTGTGGAGAACTACGTCAAAGAGAAGTTCGCCGACGATCTGTATGAGGAACTCTAAAAAGATCTCGAGGAGAAATTCCATGATCCAAGGTTATCGCCACAAACTCTTTACTTACTTAACTGTTCCCTCCCATCTCGTCCCATCTTCGAATTGTATTTCTGAGACGTAGATGATGGCTGCATATTCGCCCTTGAATGTGCCACGAGTTCCGTCGAGTGTGAGGCCCTTCACCTCATCCCAGCCGATAATAGGCCGGTCGAGTGTGATGTTATTAGTAGCCAGGGGAAATGTCATTCCCCGGATGCTTGTCAGGTTGTAAATCTCCCCAGTAGCGAAATGCCCAACCTGAATGAGCGGCGTCATCCCGGACAGGTATATGTTGGCCGGCTCGGGCGTCGCGTCACACGAAGAGAAGATTTTCTTTCGAGCAACAGCACGGTCGTATACATCCCACCGCAGCCTAACTCCGGTCACCGGCTTTTCCGAGAAACTCTCGATCACGACTTGGGATGTGAGTACCTCCGGTGGGAATGCACCGATAGAGGCGACCTTTACCTCGATAGGATGGCACCCGGTGCGCGGACGGTTACGCGAATGGTAATACGGGAGGACGGTAAAAAATCCCTTCCTGGATGTTTGCGGATTCTCCTGCGGAAAAACTCGACCCGAGTTAACTTGAGAAGAAAAGGTGATGAGCATCAGGATGGCAAATGCGGCATTCGCGGCTCGGTAAGTCATGGTCTTCTCCTTGTTTGGAAGTAAGGTCGCAGGTCCTACACGTTACCTGGGTCACGCGGGTTCCGAAATCTTAGATGAGGAAGTCACCGAACGCTTGCACTTCAGCGACTCGGCCACGCAACTACCGATAAAGCGACTCACACCTAAACAATTCCGCCGCACAGCCATGCAGTGGTTAGGCGGCACCTCGTAGACCTTCACGGCAACTCCACGATGGTGCCTTAGTGGTACAAGATCTTCCATTCGCAACCTGCTCTCCGCCAGATCGTGGCTCGACGCGTCATCCGAGATCGATCCTGTATGGTGGAAGATCGGCTAATAAAGGCTCGCGGTAGAGACTGTGTCAAGAGTCAAATTTACCTTGGGACTTCGTTGGTGTTATTTCGTGTGATTTCGTGGATCGCCTGTTACGCTCCGAGAAAAGCGATCCACGAAATCACACGAAATCACACAAACAATAAATAGACGGTAACTACCGCGGCTGGATGCGAATAACGAAGTTGCAAATCGAAATCTTTTCATCTGGCCTAACTTCGGTTGGCTCTTCCCGAACTAACTCGCGGTCAGCCACAACCGTTGGATTCCTACCCTTAGCCACCAGCCAGAACCGGCCTTCGTTATCTCTCGATAAAACTGCGTGCGTGCGACTCACTTCAGGATCACCTTTGATCGGGAGATCGACAGATACACTTCGTGAGCCACGACCGATTGTGATCTCATTTTTCATAACCGGCACTACCGCCTCACGCACACCGTTGCGCCAAATCTCGACGGAGTACAGTGGTACCGTCTTCGCGCGCACCACCGTTTGCTCGCTCTCGCTCGTATCGCTCGCAAATTCTCGAATGGTCTCGTTGGGGTTGAAGTTTGCGGGCAACTTCGACGCCTCAACTCGTGGGGTAACTTGAGTGTGGCCGGATTCAGTCTCGTCCCACACGGCCTGCACACGAAACTCACCTTTGTTTAGAGTGCCGTCAACACGCAGTTCCACGGCAAAAGATTTAACCGCGAGCTGTGTCGAGCCGCTCAGTTCGCGCGCCCTCTCCGACAGCACATGAAACAATCCCTGTTCCAGTCCACGTCGTTTATCGCCTTGCCAGTCTTTATCATCCTCAGCGCTCAAGTAGACAATGTACTCGCGTGGAATATAGGTAGGTCCACCCGGAGGCGTGAACATCTCCCTTTGCATGGCAGCTTCGACTTCGCGCGCGATCTTTACGAGGAATTCTTCCCAGACTCGCCTTGGTTTGGCGTGTTCGTCGGCCGCCTCTAATAGATCTTCGCCCGTCTCGCCATCGATCCACTTTCTAATTGATTCAATCAGACCCAAGATGCTTCCTCTCCTAACCAATCCTCGAGAATTCGCGGCCCGCTTTACTGGGAGCTCAGGCATCTCGCCTGCTGCGTTGTTTCACTTCAAGCTACTCAAATCCCATAACGTTCTGGTGTACGCAAGACGGCAGGCGAGACGCCTGCGCTCTCGGCCTACTCAAAACGAACAAATCGTCTATTGATCCAGCCTCGATCTGACGAGTATGGATCAGTCTTTGGTCGACCATGTTCAACGACCTGTACCTCGACCCAATTGTTCTCCGCAATACTAAGCACCTTCACACGTGAGCCTAACTCTGCAACGCCAATCGGAGCGTTCGTTGTGTTCGCCACCGGACGAAGGTTGACATCAGTGGTTGTAACACCTTCCTTGCCGATTACAAAAGTCTCGCTCAACTGCGGAATCGACGACAGGGGATTCCAGTAGGAGGTTACATATTTGTGCGTCGCCAGAAGCATACCTGAAAACGACAGAATCAGACCCAGGGCAACTAACGCGCGACGGCCTCGACTCTGCTTGAACGAGGATTCCTGTGGCCCACCCAATGGAGGCTTGCGAGAATTAAGACTCGCCTTCTTTGATTCCTCTTTCGCCCGCAGTTCCATCTGCCGCCGTGCTTCCAAGCTAATGGGCACTACGATGCGCGGGCGCTTAATCGAATCTATATCCGCCAAACCTCCGATCCTCGGTTCTGGTTCAGCAAACTCGGGACGAGGAGGTGCTGCCTCAGTGACTCCTTCAGGCTCGACTGAGAGATCTTCACTTGGCTTCCGCCGCGGTTCGAACTCGGCAAGCACGGAATGTAGCGGTCGGGTTGGTGGCAGACTTGCCTCCGCAAACTCGTCCCAAAACTCCTCGACAGTTTGATATCGATTTTCAGGTCGATTCTGCGTGGCGCGTTCGAGCACGCGCAATATCTCACGCGACCATGGCTTGTCACTGACAGAGGGTGGCAATTCGGTCAACGCGTGCTGTGCAAATCTGCGTGGCGAACCTCCCACGAGTAATGTGTAGGTTGTTTTAGCCAGGGAATAGATATCTGCTGCGGGTGTCAAATAATCTCGAGGCGCGGTGAGTGCCGCGGTATCGAGTTGACCTGTTTGCATAAGAGGATTGTGTTCAGGCGCTGAGTAGACGTTGGTACCCACGCGAGTAATAAATCCTTCAGTCGCATCCAAACGAGCCACACCAAAGTCAGCAATCTTCACGATCTCTCGATCAGCTGTCAGCAAGAGATTTTGGGGTTTGATATCTCGATGAATGACACCGCATTTGTGCGCGTGAGCGAGGCCTGAGCAAACTTGCTCCAGATAATGGAGGGCGCGTTCCATCGGTAAGGGTCGATTACGAGTGAGCGCCGACAGGTCGCCGCCAGGAAGATATTCCAGAACGATGTAGTGAAAAGTTGTGCCGGCAAAGTCGATCGCGGTGCCGTGTCCGAGGCGGTTAATTACATTTGGATGTCTGACGCGATCGAGAGCGACAGCTTCATTCTGAAAATTGGCTACGAGCGTGCGTTCAAGATCGGCGTCTGGTTCATCCTGGAGAAAGACATTTAGCGCTTTGATTACGATTGTCTGAGGGTCGCCATCGTCCGCGGCGTTGTCCCTGGCGACGTAGATTTCGGCGTAACTTCCGCGGCCAAGACATTCAACTATGTCATACCGGCCATCGAGTCTGCTCTGTTGAAGTTTCAGTTCGGACATTATTGCGCCCCTGATTCGCATCCTTTAGATGCTAAACGACAAGATCAGGGAACAGTTTCAAGGCGCAGTCTGATTGGTAGGTGGCTTGGTCAGTTCGTCATAGTGTTGAAGCGCTTTTTGTCGAGCGTTCAACGACTTTAGGGTGACCGCTGCCAGCGCCAGAGTTGCCTCTTTCTTAATGGTGGCATTTGCCGGGGAAAAGCTGGCGTCCGATTTAGCGATTGCTGCTTCAAGCGCCTTTGAGGCTTCCTCGGCATTTCCCGTTAAGAGATTTGCTCGTCCGTATAAGTACAAGAACTCCGGATTTGGCGAGTCCGCGGCGCTCTGAACTCCCGACCTGACTAACTCTTTAGGGGCCTCGCCTAGTAACCATGCCCGCGGATCGCGGTCGACTTCGCGTCGCGCTCGCTCAAACTGAACAAAGGGTTCTTCAACTGGTTTAGGCGCAACGACTGTGGGCTCCGGCCCTTTAGTTTGGCTGGCCAGAAAGGGGATGCGCTCTTTGTATCGTGCACCGGCATAAAAGGCGCCTCCAATTAGAGCCAGAACGAACAGAAAACCAAAGAAACGCGCCGCACCGCCACCACCTTGCTTCACATTCGGGTCTGCCACGTTAAGTCTCTCCTGAGTAGGCGCCTGTGCGTCTTGGGCCGGTCCGGGGAAAGCAATCCGGGATGCCGGAATAAATGAACTCTCTGATTTAGTTTCGACCATCGTTTGGTTGCCATCGGGCTCGACCGCGTAGTGTGATTGCGTCTCAGGAACGATAGTTGGCTCGAGATCTTCCAATCGTTGCTCAGGTCTAATCCTGTTTCCAACTCGAACGATAACAACCGTGAGATTGTCTTCGGCTCCACGCTGGAAGCACCGCTCTTTGAGTTCTGCGCACACGGAATCAAGGTCGCCATTAAGAACTAGTAGCTGGCGAATCTCATTGTCTGAGACGTGCCTGGTAATGCCATCTGTGCAAAGCAAGAACTCCGTGCCGTCTTCGACCTCGATGGTCTTCATATCGACTTCGACGCCGTCTTCCGCACCGAGTGCACGACTGATAACGTTCTTGCTTGGGTGATTTGCGGCTTGCTCGGGAGTCATCCGGCCAGCTCGCACTTCCTCTTCGACGATCGAATGGTCTGCTGTTTCGCGATGAAGGTGGCCGTCGGGCGTTAGTCGATACAAACGTGAGTCTCCGACGTGGCCGAAGGTCGCGACATTGCCCTTCAAATGCAGGGCTACGATGGTGGTGGCCATCATCGAGAACCTGGCATGTTCCTGGGCCATCTGATGAATTGAGGAGTTTGCGCGCTGAATGGCGAGTTCCATTAAGTCCTCAACATCAGCTCCGACGGTCTGATGCCGAAAGGCCTCGTCTAAAACTTCAATTGCAGTCTGCGATGCGACTTCGCCTGCCTCAGCGCCACCGACACCGTCAGCTACTGCGAAAATTGATCGTTCCTGGTCGGATAGGAAGGAATCTTCGTTCAGCGGGCGGCGTTCGTTTAGTCCGCGGTCCGACAACGCTGCGGATTCAACGGTGAAGGCCTCTGCGTTTTTGCTCATTGCACTGCCTCCAACTTAAGAGAAGATGAACTCTTCGGCGCCGGGCGGTCCGCAATCACTCTGTCTCGTGCGTTCCGACTTGAAAACGCCATCAACATTCCAAGCATTGCAAAGCTGGTGATCAAACTGAAGCCTCCATGGCTAACAAAAGGTAATGTGATGCCGGTCATTGGCAAAGCCCGCAAAATACCCCCCATGTTGACCAAAGCCTGAAAACCGATAAACGCCGTCAGACCAGCTGAGCAAAGCTTGGTAAACATATCACGCGACTCCAACGAAGTGCGAACACCTGCGACCACGAAAACAATCACCGCCGCAATTATGATTGCGCCTCCCCCTAGTCCTGTTTCTTCCGCAATGGCAGCATAAACGTAGTCGGAGTCAGCGATAGGTATCACCTCAGAGTAGCCCAAACCAAAACCGCGTCCCGTCGTCTTACCCGAGGCAATTCCAAATACCGCCTGGGCCGGCTGAAACGCTAGTTTGTCGAACCAGATATCAATATTCACAGACTTTTGCATTGCGGGACTCAGCTCAGCGAGCTCTTTCAAGGTTGGATCTTTGCTCAGAGCCTCGTCGTAGTCTTTCTTCCACCAGGAAACTTCTGGTGACGGTGGATCGAAGCCATCTAACCAGAGGTGAAATCGCTGTTGAATTCTAGACGGAAGCGCAGCACTAATCGGTCGCGCAATAGTCGGTAGCAGCGGGACCTTTGCCTGTATGTTGCGAGGCAAGGCGCCAACAACCAGTATCCCAATGACCAGAATTACAGAACCTACGAACAGCAGTAGCTGCGGCCAACGTCGAACAGCGATCAGATACAGTGTAGTGTAAGCGCCACTGAAGATCAGCATTTGTCCGAAGTCCTTCAGCGCAAAGAAGGGAACAAACGGGAGTACGGCCATCACGAGCAACGGCACTATGTCGCGGGCGCGCGGAATACCCCAGTACGTTTCAGCGAGGTCTTTGTAACGGGCCGTGAGAATTCCGGCGAAACCGACAAGGAACGGAATCTTTGAGGGTTCCCAGGGAGTCATGTTACCCAAGGCTTTACCAGCGCTTGATGTGACTACTGCAATTGCTAAAGGTAACAAAGTAAACAAGACGATTATGAAACTATTGCGCTGCAACCAGAGCAGGAAGCCGTCACGCGCGCATAAAGCGTAAGCGAGTCCGAAGGCAAGGAAGGAAAAAATAGGGATCCACGTGTAGCTGGAGGTCAACGCGTTCCACAGAGAGTAGGTAGAAGGTTTGCGCGGCAGTTGCTCAAGTGAAATTGGTTGAGCCGGTGTGGGAGGTAGTCCCATCATCTGCTTCTTTACAGGATCATAGTTCTCCATGATGTAGCGCAGTCGTAGCGCTTCCATCTTTTCTTCGCGGGCAGCAGCTTTGTTTCGCGCGTTGTATTCCGGATCGCTGTAGAGGCGGTACTGAATCAACATGCCGAAAGAGAAGAGCAGGATTGCAGTCGTGAACAGTACCCAGTTGCCGGCGAAACGCATTGATCGAGACAACCAGAGGACAATGACGACGAGAGGAAGAAACATCAACAGGTCGCGAACGGCGCCGATGGTAGAGGTTTCATATCCGCGCAAGAGAGCCGCTCGGTGAACAGCGAGATAGCCCGTTATCTCGAGACCGAGAATGATGAAGATCAGTAGGAGATGGGATGAAGCGCGGTTTTTCACAGCTAGTTAGTGGTCAATAGTCCGTTGTAATTCAGAATCAACCCAAAGTTTAGACAGACATTGATTGAACATTTCGTATTATTGGTTGGCACCGGTCCTCCTCGGTATTGGTGTCGTCGCCCTACCGCCGCTGAAATAACCCAGGTCGCGCGCTTTCAAAACCAAGGCAGCCGCAATAGGTGCGGCAGATTTCGAACCATAACCGCCACCTTCGACGATCACGGCAATCGCGATCTGCGGTCGCTCAATTGGCGCAATACATAGAAACCAGGCATCGATTCGCGGATGCTCATTGTCCATGATGACTTCATCGTACTCGCGAATGATGTTGCCGCGGCTGTCCTTTTCTACTCTATGGCGCGTCTTCGGCTCGCCAGTCTTCGGATCGTAGACAGGTACAACTTTCTGCGCCGTCCCTGTCTTACCGCCCGTATTTATGCCTGCCGCTTTTACTGGCGCGAACACTCCGCGAGCAGTTCCGCTTGGTCCACCGGTGACCAAATTCATGATTGATCTCATTTGTGCTACGGCTGTGGTTGGCAGAACCTGTTTGAAGACTTCTGGCGGTCGAGTGAATTCGATCTTCGTCTTCATCAACTTGCCTTCCATGTTCCCGACGGTCGCTGCCGCGAGCGCCATCTGAAAAGGTGTCATCTGTCCTGCGTAACCCTGACCGTACCCGATCAATGCCAGGTCATACCGCGTGACGTCCTTGCCGGTAACGATTGTTGCCTCGCGTGGCGCGAGCGCACGCTTCACAGCCTCCGTGCTCGCATTCCAGATCTCGGGCTCTTTTCTTCCTCGCAGCGCTTCCGATGGCGTGTCGTAAGCTCCGATGCCGAGCAACTGTGCGGCTCGTTTCAATCGCTCGGTGCCGAGCTTCACACCCATTTGTGCGAAGTATTGGTTACACGAAACCTCAAACGCCGTATCGATTCCGATGCGACCATGCACTTCACCTGGGCCACCATCATCGAGAATTGGGTTGGACCCAGGAGCTGCTTGAAATCCTCCACTCGTGCAGGTGAACTCAGAATCCTGAATGCCGGCGAGGAAGGCGGCGGTCATGGTGACAGTCTTGAAGGTAGAACCCGGAATGTAATAAGCCCCAAGTGCTCGACTCACTAGCGGGTTGTCCCGTTGATTCGCTTCCAGACGAATCCAGGTCGACTCGTCTTCAACTTCCTTCAGGCTGTACGACGGTTCACTGTAGAGCGCGAGAACCTCGCCATTCTGAGGATTGATGACGACGACAGCGCCGTGTTTACCTTTGAGCAGATCAACAGCGGTCAGTTGAAGAACACGATCGATAGTGAGACGCACATCCTGGTTGCCCTTGAACTGGATCGCGCGACCCCTCACAACATCTAACGCCTCTGGAAGGGCCCCGCTTTGGAGGCCGAAAAGTGCTCGCTCGAGACCGGGATCTCCGCGGTCTGAACCGAAGATATGTGAGAGCGCTTTGTCGAGAGGGTACTCGCGATGAATTTCACCGCTCGAGTCACGACGGTAATAAGCAAGTGGCTGGTCGAGTCGGCCACTCCGATCCAAGACCCATCCACGCAAACTAGATTCGGAAAGCCTTCGCGTGCGCAGATCTTTGTAACCTAACTGTTGAAACTTCTCATTGCGCTCAGCGGCATACTGGGCCCAATAGAGGTGAAACCCGAACAGGCTGAACGACAGCAGAATAAAGAGCCAACGGAGTGCGCGAAGACCACGGTTTGTTGATGTTGAGCCGAGACGTTTTCTGACTTCTTTGGAAAGATCCTGGGGAATAGCTGCGCTGGAAACGGGACGCCGACGATTTCGGATCAGCCCAAGCAGCAACAGAAGGATTACAAATGCAAAGCCGCCGACATAAATGAGTGTGAACAGCGCCGGCATTCGCTCCGGCACAGTAACAATCGGAGTAGGCGATGGCGAAGGAGTCTGGAAGAGCAGCAGAAATGCAAGCGCTACGTTCATGGTCTATATAGAATTACTCACTCACTCTTCCTCAATCGCACCTCGACATCACCAAAACCAACCACGTCGCCGTCTTCAATTAATCGTGACTCACCGTACGCGATGCGACGTCCGTTGATATATGTGCCATTTGTGCTCCCAGTATCAGCAACAAGCAGCGTGCCTTCAGAACTCATGAGTAGTGCCGCATGTATTTTAGAGACGCTTGTATCATTTAACATCAGTTCATTATCCGAGGCACGGCCGACACTTACTCGCTTTCCCCCGGGCCTGAAGACCAGGGGCACCTCTCGCGTTCCGCTTGCTTGTGTAATCCGTGCGATTACTTCAATGTCCGGCATTGGCGGCGCCGCTGTTGGGATCACGATTCCGGCCTTTTCGGCTCGTTTTGCTTCATCTTCACGTCTGAGATCTTCCGCAAACTCACCAAAGTTGGGATCGACGGAGATGCCAGTTGTAAAAATATCGACTTCCGCATCCACGCTAACAGGCGCGAGAGTCCGATACCGGTGATCATTGATGTGGTCGATCGCCGCGGCAAGAATTTCGTTTTTGAGATCGTGAAGAATCTCAGGCGGCGCTTCCGAGTGCGTACCCCATTCAACTTTAAGCACCAAGTGGTGCGGGGCAATTCTTCCTTTGCGTCCCTGATCGCGCGCTCTTTCATCAATCAACTGCTTCATCCGTTCGATTAGTTTGGTTGTAGTGAGGCCACTCCTGGGCTCTACAGTGCGGCCGAACTTGCGATCGACAACATCGCCCATGCCTTCGAGCACGCGGCGTAGCAATCGTTCCGGCAACGCCTCCTGTCGACGTTTCTTTGCGGACTGTTCGTCGCCCAGTTTGCCTGTTGGATCTTCGGAGTCGGTCATGAAATATAAGTACGAGTTTCCCCGTCCGGGGTTCTAGTTCACTTGGCCAAACCACATGCTAAAAACGCAGTCCTTGCTGTGACTGCGCGGAAAAGGGCATTGATTGCTGGGTCGACGGTATTCTAGCTTAAAGTCGAGCCAAGCAGTAAGTAAGTACAAGTGCAGTAGAACACTGCTGCGTAGAGAAACAGCGTGCATCCGTCGAAGATTTGTGTTAGTTAGCCGCAGGAACCAGACGCTCGCGCTTTGGTCTTATTTCTACTGATTGTATTGAATTGAGATGAGGAGAATATGAGGAAATCACTCAAGCCACTACTCCTGTCGCTAGTTCTAACCAGCAAAATCGCTGTTGCACAGGACGGCGTAGTGACACCCGGTGACAACCTGGTCGTCGAAAATGTACCTAAGATTCCTTTAGCTCTCACCGAGGAGGTTAACCGGTATACCGAATTTCGATATGCAGGCCTTTCAAATTGGCACCCTGTTAAGCGAGAAATGCTGATCAGTACGCGCTTTGCCGATACATCTCAAATTCATCTCCTTAAGTTTCCTGGTGGGGCGCGCACTCAACTCACCTTTTTCAAGGACAGTGTCGGGGGCGCGAGCTATCAACCAACGACTGGTGATTACTTCATATTCAGTAAGGGTACTGGCGGTAACGAGAATTTCCAGAAGTATCGTTTCGATTTTGCCACCGGCGCTATAACATTGTTGACTGATGGCAAGTCGCGAAATACCCGTGGCGTTTGGTCACATGTAGGCGATCGGTATGCCTACGAATCAACTCGGCGGAACAACGAAGACAATGACTTATGGATAATGAACCCATCAGATCCGAAATCAAATCGAATTCTGGCGGAAGTTAAGGGAGGCGGCTGGGGCGCCTACGAGTTCTCACCGGACGACAAACAAATCCTTGTAGGCGAATACATCTCGGTAAATGAGAGTTATCTCTGGTTGATGGACTCGACGACTGGTAACAAAACGCTCATTACTCCAAAGACCGAAAGTGAGAAAGTGGTATACGGGGCAGCTCAGTTCAGCAAGGATGGGAACGGGATATACGTTACCACTGATCGTGAATCCGAATTTCGACGGTTGGCCTACATTGATCTCGCAACCAAGGTACACACTTACCTCACCCCCTCAATTAAATGGGATGTCGAATTCTTCACACTCTCGTGGGACGGCAAGACTATCGCTTTTGTGACAAACGAAGACGGCTTAAGCGTTCTTCATCTCTTCGACACTGTGCGACGCAAGGAATTGCCAGCACCGAAATTGCCGGCCGTAGTAATGGGTTCGCTCGAATGGCACAAGAATAACCGGGACCTGGGTTTTGGAATGGAGTCGGCACGCGCTACGTACGACACCTATTCGCTTGACGTTAAGACCGGAAAGATTGAACGCTGGACCGAAAGTGAAACTGGCGGACTGAATACGCAAACCTTCTCTTTGCCTGAGGTCGTTCGCTGGAAGACTTTCGACGAGAAAATGATCTCCGGTCTCTATTACAAACCACCGACGAAATTTACAGGCAGGCGTCCAGTCATAATTGACATTCACGGCGGACCTGAAGGGCAATCGCGTCCTTGGTTTCAGGCTGAGAACAATTACTTCGTTAACGAGATGGGCATTGCCGTGATCCAACCTAATGTGCGGGGATCAACTGGATACGGCAAGACGTTTGTTAAGCTCGACAATGGCTTTCTGCGTGAAGGTTCTTACAAAGACATCGCCGCTTTGTTCGACTGGATCAAGACGCGTACCGATCTGGATGCCGACAGGGTAATGGTAACGGGCGGCAGCTATGGTGGTCATATGACTCTGGCCATCGCGACCTTTTACCCGGATCGTATTCGTTGTGCCCTGGATGTTGTTGGTCCGTCGAATTTCGTCACGTTTCTTGAAAACACGTCAGCGTATCGACGTGACTTGCGACGCGTAGAATACGGCGACGAACGAGATCCGAAGATGCGTGAGTTCTTGAATCGGATAGCGCCACTCAACAATGCCAGCAAGATCGTCAAACCACTTTTTGTGGTGCAGGGTGGCAATGACCCACGCGTACCTGTAACGGAATCCCAGCAAATCGTGCGAACTGTTAGACAGAATGGAACACCGATCTGGTATCTAATGGCTAAAGACGAGGGGCACGGATTTGCCAAAAAACAGAACCGCGATTTTCAACTCTATGCGGCGGTGCTGTTTATCAAAGAGTTTTTGCTCAAATGATAAGGCACAGAGGTTAGGTATGAACCATCCACCGACTGCCCGTCGGTGGGATTCTTGAGCCCAAAAATGGGCGTCCCTTTTGTAGGTGATGTATTAACAATCCACCAACTGCGTTGGTGGTATTCCAACTGCACCAGTACCCAGAGAAACGTAAGCAACATCAGCTTTGCTAGCTTCTGAACAATTGGAGGATCTTCGACCTTGACTATGTGGGCTTTGGTTCTGGGGATCGTTGCCATATTAATGCTCTGGCTTTTTCTAAAAAGGCTTTGGCTTGGCTCGACTGAAGGTGGACAGGCAGTTTCCCTTAGAGAATGCCTCACGAAGCAAGCGCAAAAACGACAAGGTCGCGTTCACGTCCGCAATGGGCGATATACCCTTACTTTTCCCTACCAGTCCGCAAGCATCGATGTTTCTGCAGTTATTAGCTCCGAGGAGGTCTATACGGAATGCACCTACGCGACAGTTCGAATCGAAAATCTCACTGACAAGGACTTTAAGGTTCTCATTAACTCGGACAGTTTGCTATTAAAACCGCTTGTCATCGGTACACGGTTCAAGTTCGCCGATGAGCAGTTCAACGAAAGCTACGTTGTTGTTGCGAACGATTCGACGCTCATCAAGAACCTGTTCACTCAGGAAGTGCGTGACAAACTGCGTCAAGCGACTCTGCAGGTCATGTTCGGCAGACGCATCGACGCTCCAATTCTAGACCGCGAACAGGGATGGCTGTCGGTTTTCACACAAGGGTTGAGAATGCAAGATGAAGTTCTAGACGTCCTCGTTGAGACTACGATGACTTTGTATGATCGGATGAAAGCTTTGAATGGAAGTGGCGATACCAATTGAACACTCAAGCAGGAAGCGCTTAGTTAGGATCACAAACATGACTCAGAATGAAAATCAACAAATCCCTCCGTCCGCCACACTGATGCAAATGATTTTTGGTTTTGCGCTCTCGCGCTCAATTGCCGTTGCAGCACAGTTGGGCATTGCAGACGAACTGAAAGACGGTCCCAGGAGTGTCGATGAACTTGCACATTCCGTTGGCGCCGACTCTCGTTCCCTGTACCGCATTCTTCGTGCACTTGCTAGCGCAGGAGTGTTTGCTGAAGGAGCCGATGGCCGTTTCAATCTCACGCCGTTAGCCGAGCTTCTACGCAGCGACCATCCTGAGACGTTGCGTGGATTTGCGGCCATGATGGCCAATGCGGTGAATTTCGAAACGTGGGCGGAGCTTCCATATTCAGTTGAGTCTGGCAAACCAGCTTTCCCGCACAAGTTCGGTACACAGTGGTTTTCCTGGCTCGAACAAAATCCGGACGAAGGCAAGGTTTTTCACGATGCGATGACCAGTCTTAGCGCCGGTGCCGTGGCCGCGGTAGTTAGCGCTTATGATTTTACGGGAATCAAAAAGCTCGTGGATGTGGGTGGCGGGCATGGTCTGTTGCTGGCTTCAGTTTTAGCCAGGTATCCGGCCATGAAAGGAATTCTTTACGACGACCCAAAAGTTGTGGCTGGTGCGAAGGAGATACTAGCGGCGCACGGCGTCGCCGACAGGTGTGAATCGATAGGTGGAAACTTTTTTGAGTCTGCGCCCACCGGCGGTGATGCCTACATACTTAAACATATCATTCACGACTGGAGCGACGATGAGTGCGTTACGATTTTGAAACATTGCCACGGGGGAATGGCTGCTGAGGGAAAAGTATTGATCGTTGAAATGGTCGTACCCGATCGCAACCTTCCGGGTGTCAGCAAATTTCTTGATTTGGAGATGTTGTTGTTTCTGACGGGTCGAGAACGGACAGAAGATGAGTATCGCGGACTGCTTGATCGCGCCGGATTTGAAATGACTCGCATTGTGCCGACCGCTTCGCCTTATGGAGTGGTAGAAGGCGTGAAGAAATAGAATCTCTAGTGGGATAGATGTCAGTACCAATCTCAGATCTCAGATCTCAGATTATCTCAGATCTCAGATCAAAGATTTCAAATCAAATGCCTTCCGATCCGTATCATTCTGAGATCTGAGATCTGAGATCTGAGATCTGAGATCTGAGATTGGTACTGATTTCTATCCAACTCCGCTGCGCTATGACGAACCGATGGCCATAGTCATTACGAACGAGCGCCCTGATTCAGACCTTGCGAGTGAACTGATCGCGGAGCTCGAGGCCCATTTGACGCCGCTCTATCCTGACGAAAGTCGACACGGGTACAGCGTTGAGAAACTTCTACAGGAAGGTGTGGCGTTCTTTGTGATTCATTACAACGAGCAACCGGCAGGCTGTGGCGGTGTTCAACTGTTTGGTTCGGAATACGCTGAAATCAAACGTATGTATGTGCGACCAGCGCTTCGCGGTTTGGGTCTGGGCAAATTGATGGTCAACCATTTGGAAACCTACGTACGAAATCACGGCATCAGGGTGCTGCGGCTGGAAACTGGAGTTCATCAAGGCGAGGCGATTCGGCTGTATGAGCGGATGGGCTTCAAGGCTATCGGTCCATTTGGAACTTATCGGGACGACCCCCTGAGTCGGTTCTACGAGAAAGAGATCTGGACGCCCCAAATTAATTACACATGAAACCTCTGGACAGCGAACCATCGAATTGCGGGGTACGTAATAGTTGAAATGTCAATTACCTCCTTTAACAATTCTCTTACCAAAGTAGTGCTTTATCTTCGGGACGCGGTTTTTGGGTCTTTGAATCTCTCGAGCTTTACCTGGCAGCCCTGCGATCAGGTAGAAAGTCTTGATCAAAACTGCAGCCGGTTCGTGCATGTAGACCAAGTCGTCAACGGCTACGTTGGTGCTTACAAATTGGACGGTACACATTACCGACTCAATCTGATCATCGATCCGCGGCAGACTGAAAAGGGCATCGGTTCGTTACTCCTTTCCAAAATAGAGAACGAAGTAAGCCGAGCGGGTGGGCAATATCTCCAAGCGCGCATATTTGAATGCATGCCGGCGAGTTTGAGTTTTGCGGTGAACCGAGGGTTTAGTCGAGTCCACACGATGCGCGGAATGTCCTTACGAAAATCTGATTTCTCGTTCGATCGGTGGATGAGTTTGGGTGAAAAGCTAAACAAGACGGGCTTTCACGTCACCACTCTGAAAGACGAGGCTGACAGAGGTGACGATCCGATCACTGGACTTGCAGAACTGTACAAGTTGGCCAGGCAGGGGTGGCCATCCCCAGATCCAACTTGGCAACCGAATGGATCACCAGAGGATTTAAGGCGACCTTTTACTAACGTTTCATCACCAGAACGTTTCTGGATAATGAAACACAAAGAAACATACGTCGGCTTCACCAGCGCAACGAATAGGACTCCTGGGACGGGCGTCCATCCGGACGTCCGCAACCGAGGCATAGCCACCTACCTGAAAGCTCACGACATCAATCAATGCATTAAAGATGGCAAGGAATATTTCGAATCGTGCACAGCCAGTGGATCCATGCGTCGAGTAAACGAGAAGCTTGGATTTCGATTGAACGGATTGGCTGAAGTACGGTTTGTAAAACCGATATCCTAGGCTTGCGAGAGTCACAACCTCATGGTTTACCGAGAGCTACATGCCCAACTTCGGCAACAAGTGGATATATGTTTTAATGGTCTGTTTGTTGCTTCTTCCGCTGCTGATGTTTTGGCCAATGCTGACCTCGTGACGACACTAATTAGACTCTTCTCTGGGTCCGTCGAACACATAGCCCCTGGACGTCTCGCAGAGGATGACGTCATAACTGTCAATCATAGGCATCGCAATCCCTTCAAGTTCATTTTTCCACAAGTCACCGCCATAGAACTCGTCCCGCATTCTTTCGCGCTCTTCGAGTGAAGGAAAACTGCGCAGAAACACGAATTTGTTTGGGTTCTCGACATCCAGTAAGGGACCCATTATTTTCATCCCATGCGAACGTAATGCCGGCACCGCTCTTGTTTCGAAGAGCTCAATGAACTCGTCGCGTCGGCCCGGCTTGATTCGATAAGCTCTAACTTCTACGATCATTTTCAACCCCCCGCATAATTCGGCATAAAACCGATTCGTTACGTCGTCGAGTACGACTATAATTCGCCGCATGAGCGCCATCAAGAAGGCACCTGAAAGTAACTATATTGGGTCACGCGTAAATCCAGTTACTGGCTGTCCATTAACCGCTGCGCTGAGCGCAATTGGCGGCAAATGGAAGTTAATCATTGTGTACTGGTTAGCTGAGTCACCGAAACACTTTGCAGGACTGCGACATGTTATTCCAGGCATTTCGCAGAAAGTTTTGACCCAACAGCTGCGCGAACTTGTTAGCGACGGAATTGTTAATCGCCAACCTCAAGGACCCATTCCGGCGCCGGTTGAATACTCATTGAGTGAGTATGGCCGATCGGTGCTGCCCCTCGTCGAGGAAGTACGCGTTTGGGGCCGAACGCATCTGGAGCGAGATCAGTCGTCTTTATAAGCCGATCGATTTTGCGACGTTTAGCTAAAACAACAGTCTCCTTGGAGTGCGGGGACTTGTCACCGCACTCCAAGGAGGTGCCCGGTACAAGACTCATCGGTGGTGAAGCAACGTCCTATGAAATCAATATTCAAGCTGACCTTCGTCGCATCGGTGGCAGTAATCTGTCAGGCCGTGTCCGTTAGCCCACAGAAATCTGTTGCCGTTCCAGCCCTGCCTATCAACATCACCATCGATGCTTCGCAACGAAAAGGTGAACTGAAACCGATCTGGCGTTTCTTTGGCGCTGACGAACCAAATTATGCCTACATGAAAGACGGACAAAAACTTCTGAAAGAACTCGGTGAATTACGCCCGCGCCATGTCTACTTCCGCACACACAATCTCTTAACTACTGGCGACGGAACTCCTGCCTTGAAGTGGGGTAGTACAAATGTCTACAACGAAGACGCGAACGGCAATCCTGTTTACGACTGGACCATTGTTGACCGCATCTTCGATACATATCTACAACGTGGTGTTAAGCCGTATGTCCAGATCGGTTTTATGCCGAAGGCTCTTTCGATCAAACCCGAACCTTACCAACACCGTTGGACACCTGGCGCAAAGTACGACGAGATTTACACCGGGTGGGCGTATCCACCGAAAGACTATTCCCGCTGGGCGGAACTCGTTTACCAGTGGGCGAGACATTGCGTTGAAAGATACGGGAGCAGGGAAGTGGAAGCCTGGTATTGGGAGGTTTGGAACGAAGCGAATATTGGATACTGGCGTGGTTCACCCGAAGAGTTTCGCAAACTACATGATTACGCCATTGATGCCGTGCGTCGCGTCTTGCCTACTGCGAGAGTAGGCGGCGCCGATACCGCCGGGAGTGGTGGGCAATTCACCAGGGATTTTCTTGAACACTGCCTGACCGGAAAGAACTATGCGAACGGTGGGCTAGGGACACCAGTCGATTTTGTTTCCTTTCATGCTAAGGGATCGCCAAAGTTTGTGGGCGGACACGTTCAGATGGGAATTGCCAATCAGCTTCAGGCAATCGATCGAGGCTTTGAAATCATTGCGTCGTATCCAGCGTTGAAGAACAAACCCATTATCATCGGCGAATCTGATCCGGACGGTTGTGCTGCTTGTCAGGGAGCACAGCTCGGATATCGCAACTCAACCATGTATTCGAGCTACACGGCAGCGAGTTTGGCGCGTGAGTATCAGCTCGCGGACAAGCATGGGGTCAATTTGGAAGGTGCTTTAACGTGGGCTTTTGAATTCGAAGACAAGCCTTACTTTGCGGGTTTCCGAGTGCTGGGAACAAATGGGATTGATTTACCTGTCCTGAATGTCTTTCGCATGTTCAGCAAACTCAGCGGCGAGCGGCTTGCGGTTCAAAGTGACGGTGAAGTTCCGCTCGAGACAATAATCAAAGACGGTGTGCGCAATGGTCCGGACGTTTCGGCAGTCGCGACTATAGACAAGCGCAAACTTTATATTTTGGCCTGGCACTATCATGACGATGATCTGCCAGGACCAGACGCCAACGTTCAGCTCAAGTTAAATCGTCTGCCGGTAAGGTCGGGCCAATTCAGGATGCGTCAATTCCGAATTGATGGAAGCCATAGCAATGCGCTCGCTGTTTGGCAAAAAATGGGATCACCGCAAAAACCTTCGCCGCAGCAATATGCCACACTCGAACGGGCCGGTCGGCTGGCGGAAGTTAATGTGACTGCCAAAGTAATCGTAAAGGATTCGACTGCTGATGTGAGCCTGATTCTGCCGCGTCAGGCAGTTGCTTTGATTGTGCTGGAATTCTAATTAATTCGGTTGTGAACCTAATGATTCAGGGTGTATTCTCCGGTCGAGCGGTGACGACCGATCCAAGTACCGGCGTTTAAGGTTTCGAGCCGGGGCCTCAGGATAAGGCTAATGTCTTGTAATCCTGCTATCAGGAGGGCCTACCTTCATTGTCGCACCGCTCATTTTTTATGCGCGCCTGAAATCACGACAAGTCAAATCGCCTTGTTCCTACCTTGCACTCGAAATGTCATATGGCAGAAACGAACCAATTAGGCACGTGCGCACCTAAAGGTTGGCACACCGTCACACCGCGAATCGTGGCTGCGGACGCAAAAGGTCTCGTATACAGGAACGAATGATGTTCCTTAAAGCAAGGAAGATTGATTGAGAATCAGTGAGATGACGGCGGAATCCGGTCGGCGAGTAGTTGCGGTAATAGGGATAACGATCAGGCAACACTCGGCGACATCGCAAACGCAATCGTTTACTACGGCAATCTCAAAGATGCGAAAATAAGTGCGCCGAGACAGTAAAGCGCGGTCGTTTGAGGGAGCGGGGGAGCGCGATGCATGAGAGAGTGACTCCAATGATGCACGTACTCGATGTACGCGCTACTGTCGATTGGTATCAGGATATCGGGTTCACTGTGAACGAAACGTATGGCAACGACAGCGGAGGATTGAGTTTTGCCATTCTCTCGTTTGGATCCACTCAAGTAATGTTCAATCAAGGTGGACAGCCAAGTACCGCGCGGCGGCGTGAAGTTGATCTTTACGTATATGCGGACGACGTCGATGCCATCCTCAATCGGATAAATGATCACGTCGAGGTGGTGGAGGGACTTCGCGATACTTTCTACGGAATGCGCGAGTTCACTATTCGCGACATCAATCGGTTTTGGATCACGTTCGGACAGGAGAGTGCTTTCGGGATGCTGATGCGCGGTATCCACGAAAAGGATACGGAACTGATTCAATCGGCTCTCACCGATGGAAGCATAAGCGCGGAATCGCTTACAACAGCGCTCACGTCAGTCTCGACGGGTTCGACCCAGAACCGAGAGATCGCCGACCTGTTGAGAGCGGCTGGTGCAGTAATGCCTCCGCAGATTGACGATGAGCTCCTCAGGTCTCACGCTGGTCATTACAAAAGCGAGAAGGGAATTGACGTCCAGATTGTTGCGAAAGCCGGCCAGCTCTTCGCGGTGTTGGCAGGTGAAGAAGCGATTGATTTGATACCTGTTGATGATCTCACTTTCAGACCGAGTAGATTCAAGGGGATTACTGTCAGATTTAACAGCGAAGCCGGGAAGACGATTGGCTTCACGCTCACTGAGGGAGCTACGAAGACCGAACATAGCCGCGTTGATGTCTGACCAAGCTTCCGTTTGCTAATAGGAGCAAATTTGTGAAAGCACGAAACGCAATCGGGATAGTGGCGCTTGTGGCATCAGTTGTCATCGGAGTTTCCCCGCCGGCTCTTCTCTTATCGTCGCAAACGCAGAACCAGGTTGAGAAACAGGACGTGCGACACCCACGGATCGCCTTTGTGAGTACGCGCCACGAACCCACCCTCGACCCCGCGACTAGTCCTGTGCAAGCATGGCTCGCGGCTGAAATCTATCTTATGGATGGTGACGGTAAAAACCCGATACGCCTCACTCAGAATGCTGACTATGATGGGTTCCCAGCTTTGTCGCCGGATGGATCAAGAATAGTTTTTGACAGCAACCGCCGTCGTATTGCCGGGGAACCTCTAAATACCTGTGATCTGTTCCTGATGAACGCGGATGGGAGTGATCAAACGTCGCTGACCCGTGGCAGTTCCGCGACCTGGTCTGCGGATGGAAAGATGATCGCATTTCATGCGTCGGCATCGGGCAAAGGGTTGCCAATCAAACCCGACCCGGGTGCCGCTACCTCCGACAGCGACATCTTCGTTATGAACCTTGCCGAGTTTCAGAAGAAAGGCACCTTGCCCAGGAACCTAACAAATAGTCCAACAGCGATCGATGACGATGCAGACTGGTCACCGAGAGGGAAAAAGATCCTATTCACCAGTCACGCGGTCACGGATGACCCGCAGAATTCGGCAACGGCAGAGATTTACGTGATGAATGCTGTTGGGCCAGGCAAGCCTATCCGGCTGACCAACAATACAGAGGAGGAGCGAGCGCCATCCTGGTCGCCGGATGGAAAGCGTATCGTCTTCTGTTGTCGAAAAGGACCTTCCAATGCGCAGGGTTTAGCAACATTCGAGATTTGCACGATGAACGCAGACGGCACAGGCCAGACGCGGATTACCAACAATGCGGTTGCCGACTTAACACCGTCATGGTCTCCTGACGGTCGTGAGATCGTGTTCCACCGACCAATGGGAGGACGAGCCAGGTTTCAGCTGTTTGTGATCAATGTCGACGGTACGGGTGAGAAGCAACTAACTGTTCCACCAGGTCTCAACGCATTTCCGAACTGGAGTGCGCCGAGTCGATAATTGTCACAAAATAAACTTCGAAATGAGATCGGAGGTCGATGGAATCCTTGAGCTTATTCTCATGCATGACGAACTGGACATCTTCGACACGAAAGGACCGTCAATAGTTCAGGCGGTCGGAAGTGTTGAGTTGCGTGTGCAAGGTCTTGAAAGCGCCATCGTATGAAAGTAACTTTGGGCCTAAAAGCTCACTCGGGTTGGGCAGCACTGGTTGTTCTCGGTGTCGATGGCGGCAACTTTGAGGTCGTCGACCGCCGCCGCATCGAGCTTGTTGAGGAGAATTGGCAAAAGCAGCCGTACCATGCTGCAGAAGAATTGGAGCCGCGCGAAGCGGCAATGCTTGTTAAGCGAGGCATACAGGCGGCCCACCGTAATGCCCTAAACGAGATACGTGCAGCGATCAAAAGAGCGGAGAAGAATGAACATCGTATAGTGGGCTGCGCAGTACTCATGGGGGAACCGATGCCCAACTGGAGCGTCGCACAGATTCTCGCAGTACATTTCCGGATGCACAAAGCTGAAGGTGTTTTGTTTAGGGAAGCACTGGCAAAGGCTGCGACAAAATGTGGGTTGCCCTTTCTTTCAGTTCCAGAGAAACAACTTAACGACTACGCAGTGCGAACCCTGAGCACCCCGTTAGGTTTGCTGACGAAGCGGATCGCCGGACTTGGCAAAGAGATTGGTCCGCCATGGGGAAAGGACCAAAAGGATGCTGCGCTGGCAGCGATGATCGCGTTGGGTGCCAAATAGCCTATACCGACGCTGACCCGGAGCCAGGAGCGGAGCGACTGCTAATTACGAACGGAGCCAATCAAATGAAAAACTCGAACATGCTAATCCTTCTGTCCCTTGTTTTGGCCGTGAGCTTTTCTGCGTCGATCAGCAAAGCGCAAAACGGTTCCGGCGTTAGCGACACCAAACAGGAAACAAAACGTTCGATCGATCGGCTAGTAGAGGAATTGAGAGCCAAGGATGAAGCTGCTATCAATCGATGTCTCGAGAATTGTGATCAAAAGAATACTGACAATGGGACGGGTGGAGAGATTCTCGACAAGATTTCACCGGAGTACCCTCTCATTGCGAGAGCTGCGCATGCATCAGGCGACGTGGTGGTCAGGGTGCTCATCGATGAAGAGGGAAAGGTAATAGCAGCACAGGCGACAAGCGGACATCCACTATTGCAAGCGGCCGGCGTCAAGGCGGCCAGGATGTCGACGTTTACGCCTTTCGTTCTCGATGGCAAAGCTGTCAAGGTTGTGGGCGACATCACATATAGCTTCGTCCTCAACTAAGCATTCGCGTTAGATGCACCTTCGCAACGTTATCATCTATTTGATTGGGATTCCGGCTGTCGGCAAGTATACGATAGCAAAAGAAATCAGTCGGGTTACCGGTGCTAAGCTCGTCGATAATCAGCTGATCAACACTATCTATAGTTTGATTGGCTACGACGGCACAGACGCGTTTCCTGGTCAAATTGTCTATGTTTCAAAGTTGCTTAAGGAAGCATTGGTGACGATCTTTGGACGCAAACTCACCGATCGCTGGGTGCTTGGAAAAAATGAGCGATAGCATGTGGCTTTACTCACGAGCGTTGGCGACGAGACGAGCTCACCCTGTCCGGGATACTGACTTGAGGAGGTAAAATGCTCGCAAAAGGACTGACACCAATTCTTAACGTATCCAATATGTCCGAGAGCTTCGAATGGTTTGAAAAGCTTGGCTGGAGCAAAGCCTGGGAGTGGGGAACACCGCCAACCTTCGCCAGTGTCTGCTCCGGTGAGTTTGAAATCTTTCTTTGCGAGAACTGTCAGGGAGGACGAGGCAAAAGTGCGGCTGAGTCCACGGCACCTGGCGACGGCAACGACTATGCTGACCGCGGTATGTGGATGTCAATTTGGGTTGAAGATGTCGATGCAGTACATCAGAACTGTTTGACCCAGGGAATAGAAGTAACTTTTCCACCTACTGATATGCCATGGAGTGTTCGTGAGATGCATGTGCGACATCCAGACGGACATGTCTTCAGAATAGGTAAGGGGATCGAAGAGGATGAGGAAGAATAGTCGACATTCTTCAGGGCGCGAAGAGGTCTATGAGTTAAATCAACTGGTAATCAAGACGTCCAAACTAGGAGAGTTCATATGGCAGAGTCCCCCACGAATCTGGATGCTGAGCACGCAAAGCTCGACCTTGAGATTAAGCAGACCGAACTCGCTATCAAACAGGCGGAATTGAAGTCGAAGCTAAATGAAAAGCCGTTAACACCACCACAAACGCAGGCCCAACCGCAACGAACAACGGCTCCGTCACCGCTGACCCTTGCCATCATCACAGGAATCATTGGATTGATAGGTGCTGGCGTGGCGAATGTGTTACAGACGCGGTCGAATCTGCAGCTGGAAAGACAAAAGTTCGAGTCGTCGTTAATGTTGAAAGCAATCGAAACTGGGAAGCCTGAGGCAGCCGCAAAAAACCTGTTGTTTCTGGTTCGAGTCGGACTGATCAATGATCCCTCAGGGAGGATTGCCGCGCTTGAAAGCAAACCTGAGGATGCGCCCGTGTTACCGGTCGCCCCAGGCGCAGTGGCTCCTGTCCCACGTACTGCTTCTGCTGCTCAAGTGTTCTTTGACAAGTATGGTGAGCAGTTTGAGCCTTTGACAGACGATGGTAAAGCAGTCCTGACTAAGTTGTTTAGTTTGATTGAAAAAGACAAGGCTATGACTGATGTTCGCCAAGTTGCTTACACGCTCGCTACGATCAAATGGGAGACAGCAAACACATTCAAGCCGATCATTGAAGTAGGCTCTGATACCGAGCTCGAACAGCGATATGGCCCAGGCAGCGGTGTGGGAGCCAGGCTGGGTAACATGGAAACAGGTGACGGTGCTCGCTACAAAGGGCGTGGCTATTTACCACTGACGGGTAAACGAAACTATCAACGATTCAATGAATCGTTAGGGCTTGTGGGAACCGACTCGGACCTTGTGAAATTTCCCGAGAAAGCTCAAGTGCCAGAAATTGCCTATCGGATAACGGCTGCCATCATGAATCAAGGATTCGCGACTGGGAAAAAGCTGGGCGACTTTATCAATAACCAGAACACCGACTATCAAAATGCTCGCAAAATCGTTAATGGTCTCGATCACGCCCAGGAGATTGCCGCTTCCGCTACAAAATTTGAACTGATCTTGCGCGCAAGTGTCAGTAAGTAAACATCAGCTATTTGTTTTATCGGCAACGGGAGTAGGAAGATGAAGAAGGCCAAAAGAAGCAGATGGAAAAATCTGAAGTTCTATCCGTGCGGAGTTGGCCTCTTCGCGCTATGTCTTTTTTCTCCCTCCGTTTCTGCACAGACGCGAAAAGACAAATGGTTGCGCGTCTACACAGGCGACGATTCAATCATTGAAGTCAATTCTGAAGGTCTAACCTTCAATGATGCTCATACCGTTCGGGTCCTATTCCGAACTATCCTCAACGAGCCGGAGGGCTTGCTCGGTAAACCGGAAACAAAATACAAGAGCCGCCTTGAGACTACCGAGTTTAAGCTGAATGAAAGAACATATCGGCTGACATCAGCAACTCTGCTCGATACCGCTGGCAAAGTTGTGTTAACGCACGAGGCTACTGAGAAGGCGAGTTGGCGCGTGATGAAGGCGGGCGGAATGATGAGTCGATTGTTCGATTCCATTCGCGAGCTTCCGCCGCTTGGCGGGTGGCAGGTTACAGGCTTCCGTTCTGGTGGTGACATTGCAGTGCCTGGTCCGGACGAGTTCGAAAAACTGCTGGCTTCGAAGATTAGACTCAGCCCGGAACGAGCAGATGTTGGCGCGAAGAGTTGTTCGTCTCCTTCCTACCTTTCCGAGTCGCTGGGGAAGGAAGATTTCATTCGCAAATTGGGAGTCAGCATGGAGGCTCTCGGGTTTAAGAACGATCGCGCGGACGCGATCGTTCTTAAGTGTGCGGCGTGGCGTCCGCCGCAAAGTCTTCTGTTGAAACTGGATGAGGGCGGAATGTTGATGCTTTGGGATGGTTTGTTTCTGGAGCTGAAGAGATTTGACGGCGTGTTCCCTGCATCTGATAGAAGCACTTTGAAAAGAAGAGAACCAAGGCAGTGAAGTCAGTACACATCGCGGTAGCGTGTGGCCCGTCAGGTCGTCAAGGCTCGTCACCAATGCCACACGCTACCGCGATTTGGTACTGACTGACTAAGAGCAGGTATTCATCATGAAACACGCAAAGGCGCGCATCTTCGCAGCGATACTTATTCTGGTGTGCGGTGGGTTGATGTACTACAACTGGCGTCAGCTGAACACTGAAGGTAAATACTCTTTGAAGCTTGCTGCGTTTACGCCTCTTTGTATTGTTGGTGGCGTGTTCTTGTTTTTGTTTCCAACGAAGGCAGGGAAGCCGAATACAACCAGCGACAAGATAATTGCAATGGTGGTGCTCGTTATTGGATTACTGGCTGGATTAGTGAATTGGTATTTGATGGATCCAGGCTTCTTTGGGCAGTGAACGAGACAGGCAACATCTATTTCGCAAATTGCACCCAATGTCCGATATGCTTTTTTAGCTTGTCGCTGTGAATTGAGGGGCTTACTTATAGAGTCAACTACAAACTTAAAGTTTATCGGACATTAATAAATGAACTGAGTAACCATGTGTAGAAATATTAAAACCCTTCATAACTTCAAACCACCGGCAACCGATGAAGAAGTGCGTGCTTCGGCGATTCAATTCGTTCGCAAGCTCAGCGGATTCACCAAGCCTTCGAGGGCGAATGAGGATGCATTTAATCAGGCGGTGGAAGAAGTGACTCAGGCCGCACACAAACTTTTGGACTCTCTGATTACAACCTCGCCGCCACGCGATCGTGAAGTTGAAGCTATGAAGGCTCGTGCTCGCGCAGCTGAACGTTTTGGCTCGCCTGCGGCCAGTCCAAACTAATTGCTAAAGATCATGAGTGGTAAATACAAGAAGGCGTATCCGTACGCCGACGACGCAATGAATTTGCCTGTTGAGGATGTCGATAAGGCAACTCCCTTCTACGAAACGATCATGGGCTTTAACGTTGTTTCAAGAAGTGCCAAGTCACCGAAGACGGTCGTGCTTGCGCGAGACGACATTCAAATGGCAATCGTCGAGAACGGCGGGGATCCGACACAGGAAGGATGCTTCTTCGAAGTAGAAGACGTTGATCGACGATCTACTTTCGACAATCTACATTCTGCAATCTGAAATCTGCAATATCGCCAATTGATCTAAAACTGCAATTGGATCACAACGCTTCTATCGAACTCTGCTTTGCCTTTGCCTCTCTTTTGGTTTAACCTCTAACTCTCCTGCCCCCAAACAAGAAAGAGCCCCCGACATAAGAAGCCTCTGTGAGTGCGTCAGTGCATTCTTATTTCTCAATTCTGAAGGAGTATTTGCTATGAAAATGGTTTTCCGACCGTTTACTTTGGTTTGCAGCATGGCCCTCTTATTGTCGGCTGCCACGTTTGCGTTGGGACAAGTTTCGAGTCAGCAAGTGAACACTGCGATTCGTTCGGTTCCGAGCGGCTCGAAAATGAAGTTCAAAGGCGTCGTAATTTCTCGCGATGCCGATAACTTCACGATCAGAGATCGAACGCGCCAGGACTATCTGGTTCGCATAACCGACAATACGAGTATCAAGACGTATGGCGGTTTCTTTCGAGGCGGCAAAAAGTATCCGGTGACCGACATTCTCCGAGGACTAATTGTCGAAGTTGAGGGCCGCGGGGATACGCAGGGCCAGTTAGTCGCTGACAAAATCAGGTTCAAAGAATCAGACATGAACGCAGCAGTTACGGCAGACACACGGGTGTCTCCTGTGGAGGCTAATCAAGAACGAATTGCCGGGCAGATGGACGAGCTTTACGCCGTTGCGGCCGAGGCTCGGGCTCAGGCAGCAAACGCAAATGAGCGCATTTCGTCCCTGGACGATTACGACATGCAGGAGTCGGTCGCGGTTACGTTCAGAGTCAATAGCGCTGTGCTTTCACCTGAGGCCAAGCGCCAACTTGACGAATTTGCAGCGAAAGCGATGCCCGCGAAGGGATACATGATCGAAATCTCCGGTCATACAGATTCCACTGGTGGAGAAGCAAAAAACTTCCGTTTAAGTCAGCAGCGCGCTGAAGCTGTAGTTCAGTATTTGGCCGTCCAACACAAAATACCGCTTCGACGTTTCATCACGCCGATGGGCTACGGCAAAACTGAAGCTGTGGCAGACAACACGACGGTTGCAGGTCGGGCGCAAAATCGACGAGTGGAAGTGAAGATGATGCTGAATCGCGGGATGGCGAGTGGCGCAGCATCGCCAGCCGTGAAGCCGTAGTTCGCATCTAGTTAAGATCCGCGGCCTTAACTCGTAAACACCGTTCGAAAGGAGCGGGGCTCGTGCCCCGTTTCTTCGTACACACCTCAGGCTCTCCCTCTAACACCGGCTACACGGTTTGGGAATAACAGACCCGCTTTCGTCGATAATTACGTGCAAAGCCCGACATTTGCCTCGTTTTAACGTCTCTTTTTCACAGTGATTCGTGGCCTCAGGTTTGCTCTTATTGAGGCCATGACAAACACAGACGTCTTCCCAATCTGGCAAAGCAAGCTTGGTACGAAAACCAAGACAGAACCTGTACCGCTTTCGGACCATGCACTGGCGATAGCCGCTGGTAAAGGCGATATGGAAGCGTTCGAAATGTTGTATGAACGACACAATCGTCGTGTGTATTCATTGTGTTTACGAATGACGCAAAACCCTGCGGAAGCTGAAGACCTCGCGCAAGAGGCATTTATCCAGCTGTTTAGAAAAATTGGTAGTTTCCGGGGCGAGTCGGCTTTTACGACCTGGTTACACCGGCTGACCGTCAACCAGTGCCTAATGCACTTCAGGAAACGAAGTGTCAAACTTGAGCGAACGACTGAGGAGGGTGAAACTCCAGTACAAGTTGTGCGCGGCACTGAAAATCCAAATGCGATGCCGGTTCTGGATCGTATAGCCTTAGACAATGCACTGAAACAGTTACCTCCGGGCTATCGGACAGTGTTTGTCTTGCACGACGTTGAGGGCCATGAGCACGAAGAGATTGCCAGGATGCTTGGCGTCGCCGTCGGTACCTCGAAGTCTCAGTTGCATAAAGCGCGGATGAAACTGCGTGGAATACTGAAGACGAAGAAGATTTTCAGCAAGAATTAGCAGCATCTGAGTTGAGAATTGTGAAACCACCGCTGCCGGGGCGGTGGTTTTTCTTTGCCCCGACACCGGCGGGTCGGGCTTTGCCTCAAAGTCGCACCTAGCTCGAGTCGGATCTATTTTGGTTCGTGTTGGTTCGTGTGACTTCGTGGATCGTCCTTGTTTTTCTAGACAGAAGGAACGATCCACCAAGTCACACGAACTAAACACACGAAACTATTCACGATAAATCTCTTGTCGCTCGTCTTCCGTTAGCCGCATGAATGCCTGCTCGTCGTGATAAATCAGTAGTAAATACTTCATTTGCTCGCCTCCAATTGTCGTAATGAGTTCCTCCAATCCTACGACGTTTGGAAATCGCTGAATCGACATTGTTTCGTGCTGAGGAAATGGGCTCTGATAATGGATACGTGTGTTTACTTCCCGGCGAGACTTCGCTTCAAAACTTGCACTAGATCAATCGCCTCGCCCTCTTCACGTCGCTGGTAATCCTTCAATTGGACTACGTTGCTCGACTTGGCTTGTTTCTTCTTAACCAACTTTAATAGGCGTTCCGTTTCCTCGTCCTTGTCTGGTGAGAATTCTCGTTTGGTCTTCTTCTTGATTAGCGTCTCGAACTTACGAACTGCGGCCGACTGGACCTTTTTCTTTTCAGGTAGACCGACTTGCTTAATTGACCGTACCTCATCTGGAAATCGCATCGTCTCCGCGCGCAAAATGCCGTTATCCGAAAAGATCGCAACCGGTCGTTCCTTGCCGCGCATTACAAAGGTCGCAACTCCCACGTCACCGCGTTCCTCCATCGCTTCAGCCAACAGACGATATGCCTTTTCCGAGTTTCCGGCGGGAGTTAGAAAGTAGCCACGTTCGAAGTAGACCGGCGGAATTGAATCTTCCTTCACAAAACGTTTCAGATCGATGTCTCGCGTCTTCTCAGGTGCAAGGCGCTCTAATTCCTCGTCGCTGATAGTCACAAATTTGCCTTTGTCGAACTCATAGCCGCGGACCATTTCATCAGCGTCGAGATCTCG